>JAEUIP010000229.1 GCA_016795075.1 Planctomycetaceae bacterium
GGTTCATCCGGTCGGAGCGAGAGCTTTGAGGTTAGAAAATCGACCCACGTGAGAAGCGGTCGAGGGACAAAATTGTTTAGCAGACGAACTTCACCGAGACCGCAATGATTCACACTCGCGAGTTCGGTCGGTCCGTACCCAAGATGAAAACCGATCGGCCTACTTGTAGGCTTTTCTGAAGCAAGCTCGGTCTTACGGCCTTCAAAACCTTGCCCACTGATGATTATCGATTGGGCGATGTCGTTCTAACCTCAAAGCTTCCGCTCCGACGGGACGAACCACGTCGGGGGCGGTTGTTGGGTCTATTGCAAGAAGCGATGGTGGACACGACATGGTTCGACAAGTGGTTGTATCAAGCGATCTATTGGTACTTGATCGAACAGATTGCCAAGCGATTGAAGTCCGGCGAACTTCGCAATCCGAAGATCTACGAATTCAATCCCGACGCGGTGTACGATCCTAAACGACACCACAAGAAAAGTTGTGACCAGACACGGCGATCAAAGAACCAAGCACGACGAACCAATCATCAAGATCAAGTTCAAACCGGCATTCCGCCACCAAGGAAAAAGACATCGAGGAAAATAACCTAACCAAACTGTCTCACCTGAAGCGACGGACAAGCATCAACTTCCAGCAGCGATCCAAACCACCTGCCTCGCTACCGGTCAGTAGCCACTTCATGTTCCGCAACGCCAATTCAACGGCATCGCCTGATTCATCCGAGACATCGGCTCCCAATCGCATCCCCGCACCAATCAAACACTGCGGCTAAATTCAAGAATCGGCCCATCTTTCGGTTAGCGAATCACATGCCAATCAAGACAGCCTAGCGGCAGCTCCACGCCTATTTATCCAAATCAGGCTTACTCATGGTTCTTTCTTCGAGATTATGAAGCACTTCAATTGAGAAATTGTCCAGCGAAACTCGCACGATCTTACCTAGCTCACGTGTACCTGTTGAATCAAGATAGAAGATATGATTGTCCGCTGGCCAACTTGGGTATGCTTTGTAGCCACCGGTATCTGTAATCCACGTTCGTTTTTTTGAGTGAAGGTCTATCATACAAAGATCATATTGAAAATCTCCCAGTTTCGATGCTACGACCACTAAGCGAGACCCATCAGGCGAAAACGCTGGGCCCGATCCTTCACCCAGTGACGACAACGTTTGCTCCTTGATATCCCAAAGAAGAACCTCAAGTCGTCCATCAAGAAATCTGGCGAAGGCAACAAATCGTTCCAGCGCCACGTCAGGCGAATTACCCTGTAATGATTTTGCGCTAAGCGGACGGCCTTCATTTGAGCGAGTATCAACCACCCAAAGGTGGTCGCGTCTATCGCCGAATTGACCTCCTTCCTTACAATAGACGACCTCATGCGGTGTGAGATAAGTTGGGCTGTGGTTATAGTAATCATCGAAGGTATGCTGCCTCTTGTCTGTGCCATCGGCATTCATCGTCCAGATGCTACCACGTGAATTGATCTCACGAACGAACGCAATCCGGTTATAATTCGGCGAAAAAACTGCATCTCCTTCGTATTCATCACTCAGTGTTAGATTTGTGATGCCGCGTGTTGTTAGATCAAGTAAAAGTAAATCGCCGTTGCCTATCGTTGGAGTTGATAGCAATACAGAGTTTTGCTCTAACCCTATGGAAGGCCTACATCCGACGTAACTTCCGCCGTTAACATAGCTGTCGTTTCTGCCACGTCGATCATCTGCGCACCCGCACAGCACGACAACCCCCAAGATACCGGTCACTAAGCGTCGCATTAAATTACGTTCGCGGATGCTTACCATATTGGCATCATCCCAAAATGATTGGTGAGTCCACATGTCGTGCCAACGGTGCACATGAGCGCCATAACTTGATTTGCAGCACGATAACATTTTGCAGGCTCCGGTGAACGTTCACATCCTCCCATGGCTGCTGCAGTTGCAACCGAACACAATTGTTGGTCACAGTAAGCCCGTCGAAATGGAGTCGCGAAGTCCAAGAGAGTTGCGAGACAGTCGTCATGAACTTGACAACCTTTGTCAAGATCGTCCTTCGGTGCTTGACCGCCACGCCCATTAATTGGCCCACAATAATTTCCATATTCCCAAACAGTACCACCAGTCGGGCCATTACAGTTTCCAGTCGAGGCCGTAATCACCCTCCAACCCCAATAGCCAGATGTTTCACCGCAACAGTATTCAGCTGAATGACTGATGCTGCAATCGAGTTCGCGGATCCATGATTGGCTCCCGCCTTCCGCCCAACCAAATTTGCAACAAACTTTGCGCAGTCCGAACGGATCCATTCCTCTCACCCCAAAATACCCTCTATACAAACTCATCCCATCCACATACCCCAGCGGATCGCGAGAGATGAAACCTCCGGTGTTTGGATCGTACCAGCGGGCGCGGAAGTGGTAGAGCGCGAGGTCGGGGTCGTACTCGCGGCCTGTGTAGGTGTAGCGGTTGGCGTAAGTGCTGGTGTTGCGAACGGTGCCACTGGCGTCGTAGATGCCTAACGTGCCATAAGCGGTGTAGGAGTATCGTTCAACCAATGTTCCGGCGGCGTTGGTAAGGCCGATGATGGAGTATTGTTGGTTGCGATGGTAGTCGAGTTCGTTGGCGCCCGTCGTCGGCAAGGTCGTCGACGTACACGTGGGGCGGACGATGGGTTCGTCCACATCGTCCGTGTCGACATAACGAGAGGTCATGGTCATGGCGTTGCCCGGTCGGTACTCGCGGAGAATCTGCGAAACCAACTTAGCGTACCAGATATACTACTTCGCTGGAATCCGCTAGGCTTGGGCTGATCGCACGACGATCCATTCGGTGGGCGATCGGCCACTCGGTGTGCGACACTTGTGAACGAGTAAATCCGGAATTGCACTTCGACCGCACCGCAAACGTCCCATTTGTATACGAGTATTGGACATGACTTGGAATTGGACCCTATTGATCGTCGCGGGATTGTTGGAAGTGGGTTGGGCGATTGGGCTCAAGTACACCGATGGATTCACTCGGTTTTGGCCGACCGTCGCCACCGTCTCCGCAATGGTCATCAGCATGGGCCTCTTGGGATTGGCCGTCAAAACACTACCGGTCGGTACGGCTTATGCCGTTTGGGTTGGAATCGGAACGGTCGGCACCGTGGTCTTGGGCATTTTTTTACTCGGTGAATCCGTCACGGTTCTGCGCCTACTTAGCTTGAGCTTGATCATTGCCGGCATCATCGGTTTGAAATTGGCAACACCCAGCGAACCGCCTCAAGAACCAGCGAATTCCACTCAAAAAACGTTGCCCTGATGTTGCCCAACGAGTAGACTGTGTCGGCCCCATAGCAACACAGCTCTAGCGGCCCTCTTTTACAACGAAGCCGAATTCCTTTTAGCAAAGGCCTACCCGTGAACGAACCAATGACTTCAAAAGTTCCCATGTGGTTTTGGGTCGTCGCGGTAGTGGCCGTGCTTTGGAATATCATGGGCGGCATGATCTTCCTGACCGAAATGTTCGCGCAAGAAGCCTTAATGGAGGGGATGACGGACGAACAAAAAGCTTGGGTGCGGTCGACCCCAAGTTGGATCTATTTCGTATTTGGCCTCTCGGTAGCCACCGGACTACTTGGCAGTGTCGGCTTGTTGCTGCGTCGGAGTTTCCCGGTGATCTTGTTCTCGATTAGCTTCGTAGCCGTCTTGGTTCAAATGATCTATACCATGGTGATTGCGGGTGGGTTGCAGGTGATGGGGCCTTCCGGCGCGGTGATGCCAGTGATCGTGACTGTTTTGGCATTCATCTGGTTAGTGGCCTCGATCTATTTCAATCGCCAAGGCTGGTTGTCCAATGCCAATCGTCATCCTGCCGCGACTTGATGGTACGGATTTACGGCTGGGCCGTTTCATGGCGCTCGCAGCGGCCCAGTGTGTCGTCACGGTCTTGCCACTACCTGACAACTCGGCTGATGACGACGATTCGCTAACGCGCTCGGTCGGCGACCGGATTCGTGGGCTGGGGCCGTGCCATTTGGTCCACCGTCTCGGCTCCATTTCTGAATTGATTTCAAAGTCCCCTTCACTTCCCCAAGTCGTTCCAGTTAAACTGGGGGAAGGAAAACAGTACGACGTCAGCAAGGAACCGTATTGATGAAATGCCCGATTTGCGTTGAAGCCGATTTGCTCATGACGGAACGCATGGGTATCGAAATAGATTATTGCCCAAAATGTCGCGGCGTTTGGTTGGACCGCGGCGAACTCGATAAGTTTATTGCCAAGGCTGAAGAGAAACTGGTTGCTCGGCCACCCGTCGTGAAACCTCCGGAATTTCGGGAGGATCAACTCGGCAAGCAGACCTATGATCCAGCTTATCAAGATCGGCAAAATTCCGAACGTGAACGACTTGAACGTGAACGGTACGAACGAGAATTGAGCGAACGCGAACGGTACGAGCGCGAGAGAGCCGCGCGGGAACTGCGAGAGCGGGATAGTGATTACCCCGACCGTCATTATCGTGGAAAAAAAAGAGAATCGTTTTGGGGCGAGTTGTTCGACTTCGACTAAGCTTTTTCAAAGCCAAATCGTGGTTAGCGTCTGTCTGACTAACAAAAAGCATGGGTTCGGTCGGTTCCAAGTTGGATTCACCGCGTGTTTGGAATCTCTGTCGTCACCGGATTGCTGGGTAGCGTCGGTTGGTTGATGCGTCGGAATTTTCCGGTGATCTTGTTCCCGATTAGCTTCGTAGCCGTCGTGGTTCAAATGATCCATGCCATGGTGATTGCGAGTGGGGTGCAGGTGATGGGGCCTTCCGGAGCGGTGATGTCAGCGATCGTGATTGTTTTGGCATGCATCTGGGTAGTGGTCTCGATCTATTTCAACTGCCAAGGCTGGTTGTCCAATGCCAATCGTTATCCTGCCGGGACTTGATGGTACGGATCTACTGCTGGGTCGTTTCGCGGCGCTCGCACCGGCCCAGTGTGTCGTCACGGTCTTGCCGCTACCTGACAACTCGGCTGACAACTACGATTCGCTGACTCGCTCGGTCGGCGACCGGATTCGTGGGCTGGGGCCGTGCCATTTGATCGCCGAGTCGTTCTCGGGGCCACTTGCGATTCGAATCGCGGCACGACAGCCAGAATTGGTGCAACGATTGACGTTAGTTGCGTCGTTTGCGAGTTCCCCGGCGCCTGGCTGGGCACACTGGCTACCGTGGTCGTGGCTATTTCGCTTGCCACTGCCGTACACCGTTGCGAAGTACCTGTTTGTTGGCAACGACCACGACATGGCGACTCGCTTGCGAAACGCCGTTCGCCAAACTTCTGCGGCAACTCTAGTAAAACGTGTTCGGTGTATCCTAGAGGTTGATGTCTGCCGAGACCTAACGAGCTTGCAATGTCCGGTCGAATATCTTCGCCCAACCGCCGACCGACTTGTTTCGGACCGCGCGGTTTGTAAAATCCGTGAGTGTCACCCGAGTGTCGCGATTCACAGAATCGATGGTCCCCATTTGATCTTGCAAACGCGGCCGGAACAATCATGGTCCATCATTTATCCGACAAGTTGATACCCAGCGCATGCTGCGTGGTAAGTTGAGCGGTGTTGTAAAGAGTTTGACTGGAGGAACGACGTGAATCGAACGGGGCTCGGATCAAGAGCATCAGCAAGCAAGAGTCTGTTGTGAATTCTTCCCATCCTTCCGAAGACAAGTCCGCTCCAAACGCCAACCGCAAACGCTCGCTGCTGCAGGTGCGATGGTTCAGTGGGCTCATCGCGATTTTATCGTTGGTCGCTTCGATGATTGTGCCACCGATTGTGATGATGCGGGTGTTCTCGCAACTCGGGACCGAACAAGTAGTGGAAGCAAGTCGCCTGGCGGAAGGAATTGCGTGGGCGGTCGCCACCGGAGTGCTTCCACTGGTGATCGCAGCCATCGCCTTCCTGATCTGGGTGTGGGCTCGACGGAAGATAGAGAATCTAGCCTCCAAAGGTGTCTGACCCTCGGTACGCGAAATCAATCAATTGGTACTTGATGAAATGGTACTCGTACTCGCGATGGCAAGCCAACTTCGAAAACCAGTACCGCAACGGGCTGCGAACGGGTCCGAACACTTGGGACTCGCGGGCCGTTTCCACCTTGTCGATCCGGGCGATCCGTGAGAAGTGCCCAGAAAGACTTGATGTTTGGCATCCACAGATCCGCGACGAGCGATGATGTATGAAGATCACGTAAAGCTCGACTTGCTTCTGTAAATTCGAAACCCTAGGATCAGCGAGCGGTGCCATTGTGGATGGCGGCATACGATGTCCCAAGTGGAGTCACAATCCGATTCCGTTCCTCAACCATCCGATCAATTACCGCCATGTTTTTCAGACGCTGTCCTGCAACTTGTACCTACCCCTGAAACACGCAAAGTCATTTGATGAATACCAAAACGAAACCATCGGGCGGCAACGCAACCACCATCAAAAAAATATTCAGCCGACAGACAACCGTATGGATCGACATCGCAGCAAATCCACAGTCTGTTTGGCAGGTCTTGACCGATGCCGAACAATACCCGTCTTGGAATAGCACGATCGTGGAACTCAAGGGCCAGATCGCTCTTGGGGAACGAATCGAATTGCGCTCGAAGTTAGCACCCAATCGAACCTTCAAATTGCGAGTCAAGGAATTCTCTCCCCCCACCACATTGGCATGGGGCGACGCGTTGGGAACGCGAGTTTATTCGCTGGCCACTAACGCCACCGGCGGTACTCGATTTACCATGACCGAGAAAATTGGTGGACCAATTTTCCCGCTATTCGCCCGACTGATTCCGCCCTTTGACGACGCGTTCAATCAATTCGCCGCGGATTTGAAATCAGCCGTTGAGAAGCAAGCGTAGTGCATTGTCAACGTCTAAATTTACGGTCGGGTCTGGTAAAGGTGGCAGGAGTCAATTGCCGTACGGCCCATCGGGTGCTTCGCACAATTGACTCCTGACAACTATACCAGCCCCTAAGTTTAGGATTTGACAAAGCACTAGAGCCACTTGCCAAATCAAGGCGTCTCCTTGGGAGCTTCCGGCTGGGCGGTCAGTGCCGCCAGATCCTTTTCTAGCGGTGGGCGTTGTTGCAGGATGCTTCGTTTCTGCACCTTTGCCGCCAGGGTTGCCAAGAGCCCATCATCGTACCAACGACCGGTGAGGACACACGACATCGGATACTGTCGTCCGTCTCGTTCCGCAAATCGATCCACAAACGACAGCGACGGATGGCCCGTCAAGTTCGTGATGACCAAGTCATTGGCATTGACCAACACATCCACTTGGTCAAACAATGCTTCCATCTGCTCCATCAACGCGCCCCGCAAACGCTGGGCTCGTAGGTAATCCACTGCCGTAATCATCTGAGCTCCGCGAAAGATCCCCGGCCAAGCATTCCAGCCTTCGGTTTCCCCGCGATTCAACCATTGCTCAAAGACACTTGCTCCTTCGACCTCCAAGACGGTCGTCAACGTTCGTGCCGGAATCGAATCCGGCAAGTTGATCTCGATCAATTGGCACCCCAGTTCCGCGAACGGTTGCAGATCAGGACGGTCGGCGGGGTCCGTATCTTGTTCCGAATCACGGCGCGAGCGAACAAAACCAATGCGCAAGCGGCTCGCATCAAACGACGTCGGATATTGGAACGAAGTCGGTACCGTCGCCGAATCACCGGCGTCCCAACCCGAAATCGCATGCAGGACCAACGCAGTGTCCTCGGCCGTACGGGCCAGTGGGCCCAGCTTGTCCATCGTCCAAGACAAAGGCATGCAACCCGCCCGACTCACTCGGCCAAACGTTGGCCGCAAACCAGTCGAACCGCAGACTCGGCAGGGGCTCAAGATGCTGCCCAACGTTTCGCTGCCAATCGCAAATCCGACCAAACCAGCGGCAACGGCCGATGCACTTCCGGCCGAAGAACCACTGGAGCCGACCTCGGGGTTCCAAGGATTGCGAGTCAGTCCACCGTGCCATTGATCGCCCATCGCCAACGCACCCAACGACAACTTGGCAACCAACACCGCGCCCGCTTCGGTCAACTTTTGATAAACGGTCGCTGCGTTATCCAACACTCGCTGAGCAAACATTGGCACGCCCCACGTCGTTGGGTAGCCGGGCACACTGATCAGATCTTTTGCTCCCCAGGGGATCCCTTGAAGCGGCCCGCGAAAAATTCCCCGCGAGATGTCTCGATCCGCGGCTGCCGCTTGTTGCATCGCCAACTCTTCCGTCAGATGCACGACACAGTGCAAGAGTGGATCGTATTTCTTCAACCGATCGAGATAGATCCGCGTCAGTTCGACCGAAGTCACCAACCGAGCCCTGAGCAGCGCCGCCAATTCACTGATACTGCAAAACGCCAACTCATCGTTCGAATCTGGTCGCACGGGTCGGTCCGCTGCTAACCAGCGCAGTGACGACAGGGAATTCGACTGCGATTTACTCGCATGGTCCGGCAAGCGAAATGGCGTTACCGGAACTCGGAAAGCATCTAGCGGCATCTCGCGCATCGCCTGCCAGGCTCCCTGCTTGCGATTGAGCGATTGAGCCAACTGGGCTTGCTCTTCCGGCGACAACTTTACCCCGGCCACCCACTGGGCTTGTTGGATCATTTCCGCGGTGATCTCGTCCAGTCCTTCCGCTTGGCCCGCCAATGCGCGCTGGAACACCGAACCGCCGACCCCCGCCGACACGATCACCTTCAACCACTGACGTCGCCGCATCTCACAATCCCTCCAAGTCGCCCAACCGCCCTATGTTACTCAATATTCCCCAAACGGGGAGTCACCCGGATTCACTTTGACCCGCGGCGTTAAATTCGATAAAACCCGCAAAGTCGACGACGGCCGACCGTCGATGAGAACCCATAGTGGGGCTGCCGGCGACAAAACACCTAGTGCTTTGTCACAGCTCAAAATGGGGGACTGGTAAAGGTGTCAGGAGTCAATTGCCGGAACGGCCCCGCGGGTGCTTCG
>JAEUIP010000022.1 GCA_016795075.1 Planctomycetaceae bacterium
GGATACGGGAGCCGTCAGAAATAAGAAGAAGATGATCAACAAATCCTGCGCCGGAAATACTCGGTAGGGCTCCTCGACGACTTGATAGAAATAAACGATCGACGCGACCAAGACGCCACCGATCCCGACGGTCGTCGCTTTGGACGGGGCGTGCATGCGAGCCATGGTGTTGTTAAGCCGCAATAAACCCAGCGAACCGATAAAGACAAAAACTCCACCGATCAGAAGCTGGATGATCACGATCCATTCCCAAACGTTTGCAGGTAATTCAGGCATGGTCGTTGCTCCGTCAGTTGAAGTTCTGAATTGATTCCTGAGCTATTCGATAATGTCGCCGCGCATCAGGAACCGGCAATAGGCGACCGTTGAGATAAAGCTGAACATTGCAAGTAGCAAAGCGGATTCGAAGTAAATGGTCGTCTTGGTTTGAATCCCATACAGGATCAACAACACGATCGAGTTGATTACCAGCGTGTCGGCGGCCATGACGCGATCGACAACATTGGGCCCAATATACAACCGCCAAATGTTCATCAGCAACGACAAACAAACCGCGATATAACAGAAATAAACGGCTACATGGATCATGGGAAAATCGCCTTTAACCGCCGCTCGTATCGATGTTTGATCTTTTGCACTTCCGCATCCGGATCATCCACATGTAAGCAGTGGACCAACAAATATCGACCATCGGCCGAGAGGTCACTGCTAATGGTCCCTGGGGTCAAGGAAACCGTGCCTGCCAACATGGCAATCGCTTCGGGTTGCCGCAAATCCAGAGGAACGCATAGCCATTGACTGTTGAGCTTGGTCGGCGAATGAAACATCACTAAAATGGCAACCTGAATGTTCGCGACCACGATGTCCCACAAGAACACGAATGCAAAAACAAGAAACGTGAAGGGAGCCCGAAGTTTAGGCCGGTTTGGCCAAAAGTTTGCCGTGTAGATGGGAATAAAACCTGCCAAGAGTACCGCTACGACGATATGGCCGGGAGCTAGACTGTTGTTTAGTCCCAACCACTGGCCAATCAACACCAAGCTAAGAATTGGGTGCGGAAACCACTTGCGCAGCAACGATCGCTCCGCCACAGTGGCATGCCCATGACCGTGCATATGTTCGGACTTGGTTATCATCGTTCCGATGCTCCTGCCGGCTCCAATACCGCGCTGATATACCGCTGAGGATCGAACAATTGTTCGGTGGTTGCGTCCAGATAACCCATCACCGGCCCTGGAAACACCATCAAAAGGATCAACAGACTCCAAGCGACACCAATGGCGACCGAAGGCATTGCCAATGGCAAGGACTTGCCGGATGATTCAAGTGCGGCTGATTCACTATGATTGTTTTCACCCGGCGAGTGGGGATCTGTCTTCGTCGCCGCCGAAGACTTCCAGAACACCAGACTGCCGGCTTGAGCAAAACCCAAGAGGGTGACAAAGGACGCGACCAAAATGGTCCCCCACAGCATCGGCCATTCACTTGTGGAGCGGAGACTATGGAGGATCTGCAGTTTGCCCAAAAAACCCGATGATGGCGGCAAGCCAATCACGAACAAGGCTCCGACGAAAAAGAGGGCGGACAAGTAACCTTGTTGGGGAAACGGTTGAGAGTCAAATCCATCACCCGCCCCGGGACGTCGGACGATCACCAAGTCGATGAGCAGAAACAGGGTGGCCACCGCCAGGGTTGAATGCAACATGTAGTACAGTCCAGCGGCTTGGGATTCGGGTGTGAACAGCCCGAACGAAATCAATATTGTGCCGATCGAAGCCAACCCCACAAAGCTCGCTTGCTGCGACAGACTTCTCGCCGCCAAAACGCCGATGGATCCCGCAATCAAACTCAAAACGGCACATGGCACCAATAACTGGGTGCCCAACGCGGAGAAAGGACCACCTTGCTGCAACAGCGATAGATCGCTAAATCGAATCATGGCATACACGCCCACTTTGGACATGATCGAAAACAATGCCGCCACGGGGGGCGGAGCATTCGAATACGTGGCTGGCATCCAAAAGTGAAGGGGAACCAAAGCCGCCTTCAGGCCAAAGACGACCAACAACAGGCTGGCGCCAACTGCCATCAAGGCCTGATCCGATTCTGGGACTTGAGAAATTCGTTCGGCAAAATGCGCCATGTTCAACGTGCCCGTCACGCTATAGATCGTACCTAGGCCCATCAAGAAAATGACGGAACCCACCAAGTTGATTGAAATGTACTGCAAGCCCGCCTTGAATCTCGTTGGACCACCACCGTGGACCATCAAGCCGTAAGAGGCGATCAACAGCAATTCAAAAAATACAAACAAATTGAATAAGTCGCCTGTTAAGAAAGCTCCGTTAACACCCATCAGAAGTACGTGAAACAGCGAGTAGAAATGGTTGCCCCGCGTGTCCCAACCGGCCATGGAGTACAGTTGGACGACCGTTGCTAAACAGGCCGTCAAGAGAACCATGATTGCCGAAAGTCGATCCAAAACCAGGACAATACCGTATGGGGCTTTCCAGGCCCCTAGTTCATAAATCCGAATCTGTCCGTCACTCGCGGTCCAGACCATCAAGCAACCAATGATGACCAAGCCGAACGTCGCGGCCGTTGAGAACACACGAGCCAGTACGATATCGTTGCGCACCGCCATTGCCAACAACGGTGCAATGATGGCGGGCAACAATATTGGCAATATCAATAAGTGATTCATTCGCGGCTCCTGGCAATTATCTCTTCGGTCGCCGTGATATTGACGTGGTCGCTATCGTTTTCGAAATAGCCTCGGACGCCCATGACGACCATGATGGCGGTCATGCCAAACGAAATCACAATCGAGGTTAAGACCAACGCGGGAGGTACCGGGTCTGCATAGTCCGCAAGTTCTTTCCCTTTCGCCAAAATGTCGGGCATGTTGACCGCGAGTCGTCCTGCCGAAACCAAGAAAAAGTTGATGGCATACGTCAGAAAACTCAAGCCCATAACCACGGAGAACGTCCGTGGGCGTAGAACCAAATAAACGCCGGCCGCCGTGAAGACACCAATCGCCGATGCCAGGAGTAATTCCATAGGTTTGCTCTCCTTCAATGTGGTTTGCCACCAGTGGCCGGAGGTTGGTGATTCAGCGGATCGCAATCCATAGGGTTCGCGTTGACCTGTGCATCGACGGCAATGATTCCGAGTTTGGAATACTGGGCCAATGCCAACATGACTGCCCCAATCACCGTAAGGAACACTCCCAAGTCGAAAGCCATAGCGCTGGCTGCTTCAATGTCTCCGAAATCGATGCCCAAGAACTTGGGTGGATGCCAGTGATCGTGCCAACTTGTTAGAAACGGGCGGTCGGCAACCATGGCACCGATACCGGTTGCGGCTGCGACCAAAATTCCACCACCAATCAGCCCGTGATATTTGAAGCGAACCTGGTTGGCGGCCCACGCAAATCCGCTGGCCATGTACTGCATGATCAAAGCAACGGAAACAACCAAGGCCGCAATGAAGCCACCACCCGGCAAATTGTGTCCGCGAAGGAAGATGAACATGCCAACCAAAATCGCCATCGGCAACATAACCCGAGTCACGACCACCATCAGAATTGGATGCCGGTCGGCAGTGCGAGTGACATCGGGTTCCCAACTCTGGACACGTTGCCGAAGTTTCCCTCGGACCAACCCTTCCAGCATCGCGAAAATGGCTAACCCCGCGCAACCCAAAACGGTAATTTCCCCAAAAGTGTCGAAGCCGCGAAAATCAACTAGGATTACGTTGACCACATTCGTTCCGCCACCACCCGACTTGGCATTGGCCAGAAAGTAACTTTGAATGCTCTCCATCGACCACTGCCGAGTCATCATCAACCAACTCATGCCGCCCATTCCCAGTCCCGCGACGATCGCGAGACCGCCGTCACGCCAGCGGAGCCAATTTTGGGACTCCGGTTTTGAGTGCTTTGGCAAAAAGAACAACGTGAGCAACATTAGGATGATCGTGACCACTTCGACGGCGACCTGGGTCAACGCCAAGTCAATGCCGGATACATAGACAAAGCCGATGGAACTAAATAATCCCACGACACCCAAGGCCACCAACGCATACAGTCGGTTGTGGTAGTTGAGCACCACCAAAATGGTCGATCCCACCACGAGGATCCATCCAACAACCAACGGCGTGGATATTGGTTGGAGCGGTCGATCTCCATGAGCCCACGGATAACTTAGAAAGTTCCAGCCCGCAAAGCCCAAAGTGGCCGTGATGATCAGAAACAAATAACGCTGCTGGGAACCGTTGTGCAATCCATCGCTAATCAACTGACAGCCCCGCGTCAGGCCGTGGACTACAGCGTCAAAGATCACCTTTGCATCGGGGCGGGGCAGTTTGTCCCAAACCATCCGCAATGCGAACGTCAATAGACAGACGATCAAACCACCTCCAACGGCAATTCCCGACATGGTCACGGCCGGGGTCCATCCATGCCAAAGCTTGAGGTGGATATCCGGAGGAGCATCTTGGATGACCGCAGCTGTTACGGATTTCACCAGTGACTCGGCCAATAAATCTGGACGCAATCCAATGGCAACGACCAACATGATCAATAACGTGGGAGGCCACCACAGGCCCGCCGGCGGATCGTGCGGCTGATGCGGATAGTCGTGGCGAACTCGACCCGCGAACACTCCAAAGAAATAACGAAACGAATACGCCACTGAAAAGACGGCGGCGATCGTGACGAGCGTTGGAATGACCTCCTTGACGCCCATCCATTTCGTGTGCGATGCTTCTTCCAACATCATTTCTTTGGAGAGATACCCGTTAAGCGGTGGCAGACCGGCCATGGAGAAAGTCGCAATCAAGGCAATGATGCCGGTCACCGGCATCAACCACATTAGTCCTCCCAACCGTTTGAGATCTCGCGTTCCGGCTTCATGATCGACAATCCCGGCATTCATGAACAAAGCTGCTTTGAACGTCGCATGATTGATGATATGGAACACCGCGGCAGCGGCGGCGACCGGCGTTGCAAAACCTAACAACATTGTGATCAGTCCCAAATGACTGATGGTCGAATAGGCCAGTAACCCTTTCAAGTCGTCTTGAAACAGCGCGATGACTGCACCGATGAGCATTGTCAATAGTCCGATCGACGCCACGCTATAAAACCACAACCCATCGTTTTGCAGGACGGGCCACAGTCTCGCGAGCAAAAACAGCCCCGCCTTGACCATCGTTGCCGAATGCAGATAAGCCGATACGGGGGTCGGAGCCGCCATGGCTCTGGGCAGCCAGAAGTGAAACGGGAATTGAGCGCTCTTGGTGAAACATCCCAACAAAATCAGTACCAGAATCGTGGGGAACCACGCGGAGTTTTGGATCAGATCCCGTCGTGTTAAAATCTCGCTAATTCGATAGGTGTCCGCTACTTGCGCCAGGAGCAAGACGCCGGCCAATAAAGCCAGCCCACCGCCGCCGGTCACGGCCAACGCCATCCGAGCGCCCTGACGACCGGCTGGCAAATGGCTCCAAAACCCAATCAGCAAGAAGGAACTAAGGCTCGTCAATTCCCAAAACATCATCAACAGGATGACATTGTCCGATAGGACGATCCCCACCATTGCGGCTTGAAAGATCAACAAGTAACAATAGAAATTACCCATTGGGTCGGTCGAAGACAGATACGACCGAGCGTAGATGAGAATGAGTAGTCCAATTCCCAAAATCAACGTCGCAAACATCAATCCCAGGCCATCCACCCAGAACTCGATATTCAATCCGATCGAGGCCAACCAAGGCCAGCTAATCTTGGGAGTCGTATCGTAAAAGAAGACCGCCGGCACATGGGTCAACAGCAATGCAAACGCCAAAAAATTCGCGGCCCCTGCTGAGGCAACGCAGGCGTTTCGCCCGGATCGAATCATGAGTGCTGGGAGAATGGATCCCAGCAAAGGCAAGAGCACGATCAGGGCGATGTTCATGGCGAGACCTATGCGACTTGGCGTTGAGGCTCGTGGTTCGTAAACTGATCAATGGAAACCAGAGGTCCGCGCGGCCCAAATGAGTTTTCCGTCCAGGCGTGCGCACGAATCGCCGCCAAAATCTGATTCGCCACGACCACGGCGCGATGCCCGTCGACTGCCGGGACTTGATTCAAGCTCCCGTTCGCGACCGAGCGAAAAAAATCGGCTTGTTCATCGAGCAGCGGATTGGATCCGGGTACTTCGAACGTTTTTTGCGGCAAGACCTGGTCGAATAACTGATCGGTCAAGTGGCGTTTGGCTTCCGGTGACAGTCGATTGTACAGAAGTCGCTTGGCTTGGACTTCTTCAGGAGCGATCACCGTCGTTACCTGACGAGTTGTAAGATCCGCATGGGCAAAACCATTGGTTCCCATAATCTTTACCGTGCGTTGCGGAGTGTAGCTGCAACGCGATGCCCATAGGTTGGCGACCGCACCGTTCGTAAAGGTAATCCGGGCTTGAGCCATATCTTCATGATCACCAAACACACTGACGCCGATGGCTTCAACGCGATGGACTTCGGCATCGACAAGGTGCAGCATCAAGTCGATATCGTGAATCATTAGATCCATGACGACACCCACGTCGGTCGAACGGCCAGTGAAGCGACTGGCACGGTGCAACTCGATGTAACGAGGGCGTTCGACGCAATCACGGGCCGCCTGAAACACAGGATTAAATCGCTCGACATGCCCCACTTGAATCACCAAATCGCGATCTTTGGCCAAGTCGATCAACTGTTGACTGTCGCGCGCCGTAAACGTGAGAGGCTTCTCAATCAAGAGATGCTTGCCTTCTAGCAGTAGACTGCGAGCCACTTCAAAATGAGTTCGGGTCGGCGTGGCGATAATCGCTGCGTCGAAGGGAAGATGGCATTCTTCGCATGCTGCGAATGTGGGCAAGTTCCATTGCTGGCTCAACGATTCGCGTGTCGTGGACACGGGATCCACCAATCCCACCGGAATAATTTTCGGCGATCCAGCGGAGGCGACGTGATCGTGTAATAGCTTCAAATGAATTTTGCCTAAGTGACCGCCACCAACCACCAAGACACGCAAGGCTTTCATGCCACTTTGCTCCTTTGATCGCGACCGCGACCTTTCATTCCATTGAGTTTGTGTTCGAGAAATTGAAACAGGTGGTCCAACGCCGGACACCAAAGTCCTTGTTCGTTAAGGATACGCTTGGCGTTTTCTGTGCCGACAGGATCGTGATACAACAATCGGTAGGCCTCCGTCAGTGACGCGATTTCGGCACTGGGGAATTGATTGCGTCGCAGGGCTACCAAGTTGACTTTTCTAGGGCGAGAGGGAATGCCATCACACAACATGAACGGCGGTGCATCCTGAATGACTCGCGACAACCCCGCGACAAAACAATAAGAGCCGATCGAAACGAAATGGTGACACGCAACGACACCGCTAAAGGTTACGTAATCGTGGACGTGCACATGGCCACCCAACATGCAACCATTGGCCATCGTGATGTGACTACCCACATGACAATCATGAGCAATATGGCAGCCCGTCATGAAATAGTTGTGACTGCCGACATAAGTTAGCCCAGCTTCTTTCTCGGTACCTCGGTTGATGGTCACACCCTCGCGGAAGGTGTTGTCGTCACCAACTTCAACCCGAGTCGGGGTCCCACGATAAGAGTGGTCCTGTGGTTCTCCGCCGATCACGCAATTCGCGAAGATCTTATTGCGGCAACCGATTTTCGTATGTCCAATGATGGAGACGTTGTTGTGCAGGATCGTCCCAGCCCCGATCGAGACATCCGGGCCAACCATACAAAATGGGCCGATCTCAACGCCTGGCCCAATGTTGGCTCGTGGGTCAACGACCGCCAGAGGCGAGATCTTTGGTGCTTCCCAGCGGTCCTCGGAATCGTCGCGAACGACCTTAAATGGTATCGTCGGTTTCATGTTTTAGCGGTCCCTCGCTAACGAAAAAGGAGCTACGCGGCTTGTCTTCTGTAATTGGTTTGCGAATGGAACAGTTTGGTTAACTGTTGAGCCATCTCGGCATTCAAGTGGTGCCCGCTGCGATAGGCGACAATCGTGCCAACCACATCGAACGGAGCCAACATCAGATCCCCGAGGACATCCAAGGTTTTGTGGCGGACGCATTCGTCGGGGAACCGCAAACGGTTGCCGATCGGTCCGTCTTCGCCAAACACGAGGACCTCTCGATTGGTTACCTTCAATCCCACGCCCATCTGTCGCAAAATTTCTGCTTCCTGCTGGAGCAAGAAAGTTCGCGCACTGGCTAGTTCGCGGGCAAACGCCGTTGGCGAATGAACGTAGTTCAATTGTTGCGCCCCGATGCTGGGGTGCGGATATTCCAACGAGTAGCGAATCTCTAATTGTCCCAGCGGATTTGGCATGGCCCGAATCCAACTGCCCTCGTTCCCTACTTGAAATTCCGATTGGATCACCAGCTGGTCCCGCTGCGCCTTCTGCTTGACAGTTCCGACGGATTGCAGCAAGTGAATAAGCTCCAGACAGGAACCATCAAACGCAGGAACTTCCCCGCGATCCAACTGAATCAAACAGTTGTCGATCTGCATTCCCGACAAAGCCGCCAAGACATGCTCCACCATGTCCACCGAATCTGTTCCGGCGACCAAGACGGTTCGCCGAGGAACCTCGACCCGTTGGTTCACGGTCGCGGGAATCATCGTCTGTCCGGGCAAGTCCACGCGTTGGAAGACAATGCCCGAATTAGCCGGGGCTGGTTGCAGTCGCATGCGAACGTCCAAGCCGCTCCAATAGCTTCGACCGCACACTTCGAATGGCGTCTTGATAGTTTGCTGGTTTCTCAGGGAAGGATTCAAGCGTTGGTCCATTCTCTACTAAAGCCTGAGTTGTCAGTTTGCGGGCACGTGGATGTGGACCGGAAGATCCACAAAGCTTCGTCTCTAGCGATTGAGAGACGGTTGAACATTGCCAGGAGTTCTCGCTGTTTGAGCAGGTCCCGTGCACAGTTGCTTGATCGCCGCCGTGATCTCCCAATCCGGTCGAGCGTAGACCACGTTTGAGCCGATCCGCTCCATAATCGTGGCTGGATTGTTCAGGTCCATCGGGCGAGAGTTGTAGTGAATGACCGTCGTGAGGCCATGATGCTGACAATAGGCAGTTACTTTGGACGAGACATCTGTATAAATGTCGTAGTAGATTTTGGCTTCTTTCTGAGCATATTCTTTCGAACGTAAACGCTTCTGGACGTCGAGGTTCGCTACTTGCCCAGCAATGTCCGCTTCCGTTTGCCGAAACGACTCACTACTGGCGTCCTGTCCGCGGAGAGTTTGAAACTTGGCTTGCAAGGCTTCACGTTGGCGGTTCTGATCTTCTTCAAATTGACGAATCTCTTGTTTCAGCGCCTCGAGTTGGCTCACAAACAGTGGATGGGACTCAAAAACTGCTCCCATGTCGATGGCCACGATTGGGGTTTGGCCCATGGTCGCACCAAGGCTACCAACGACGACAACACACCAGCCGATGAAACCCGCCAAAATTCGCATGTTTCGCACTCCTTTGCGCTTTTCTTATCTTGAACTGACAGTCGCTCGTCCAACTGTCGTTGCCACCATCCAGGATCCTTCCCGGACGGGGATTCTGACCGGATTTCAAAAATCCGTAAATAGCAAATTCTTACCCTTCTCGAAAGAATCGCGATTGCAACTCATCTGCCAAATTAAGGTACTTGGCCCGCGAATCGTACAAGAAGTAAAACAAGATCAAGTTCGCCATCACCGAGCACATCATGAGCCACCACGACAGGGCATCCATGGACGCTTTCTGTGGGGTGGACTGGCTCTCGTTCTGAACCGTCTCACGCTGCGGATCACTCTCGGTGTTCGTTACTTGTCTCGCTTTCAGAATCAACGGATCTTCTGTCAAGGTTGGATTGCCCTGCGAGGGGAACATGAAATCGCCCAAGCCGTCTTGACCAGTAACTGTCGACCGACCGCGCCGCATCGCCGGACTTGTCGTCGTTTGTAGGTTGATGTACGGATCCCAGTTGTTGGCAATTTCCGCCTGACGCTGCGCGACCGATTGGCTACTTCGTTGTGGATTTGGTTGATCAGCGGTCAGAAATCGACTGCCAGGCGCTGTCACTTCGCCACCGGGCTGTTGAATCAATGGAATGGAGGTTTGCGGATTACTAGAGTTTTGTCCCGACCAATTGCTTCCAATAAATCCGTTCGAAGTGGCTCCATTACCGGGACCCATCGGGATCAAGCCCGATTGTCCAGGCAACGGCGAATTGCCAATCGTCGGGGACCCGCTGTTTTGATTTCCTTGCGGCGTCAGACTACTTTGCCAATTGCTTTGCCATGGTTCCTGAGGCGCTCCGCTTCGGCCGGGCAGTGCTGGAAGTCCGAGACCCTGCTGGGTTTCTGTCGTCCCCGAGGTCGGTACCGACGTTGGGTAGTTGTTAGGGTTTTGAGCGTTCAAACTCGAATTCGTCGGCAAATTGATCAGCGGCCGAACACCAGCAATCGTGCTATCGCTGCGCGAACCATCCTGATTCCCAACCGGTAAACCCGCAGACCCAAGATTGGAGTTTCCTGAGGCAAACGGAGTGGGTTGAAACGGACTGGGAACGGTAGGTGCCAACGGGCCATTGGTGCCAGGTTGGGTTTGGTGAAACTGGGCGTGTCCGTCGACACACAGGCTGAACCAGGCAACCGTATACACGGCGAATCCGCACCAACGGTTGAATCTGACAGTTCTCACTTGAAACACACCAACACCTCCATCGGAAGAAGCTTCCCTTCACCTGACATACTAGGCGAAAACCTAAATTCGAGTAAATAGAGAAGGCACAGGGTTTGCGAGATTTCCCGATCGTCGATTGACCGTCTCCATATTAGGATAACACGGCTTCCCGGTCGCCGCAGTTCCCCTTTGTCGAAGGAGCGATTTGGAGTCGCTTTCACCTTAGACGCAGAAAATGCGATGAAATTAACAATTTAGGGTATTGATCACGCCGTTGTGTCCCGTATGCTTATAGAGTGGGCTCCGCGATGCCGCGTTATTGAAAGTTGAACTATGCGATATTCGTTCCGTTTGGCTGAATTATTGGGACACAATCCTGATCCACGTCGCCGCCCGGGCACGATCAAAGCGATTGTCGACTACACCGGGCTGGATCGACACCAGGTGGCAGCGCTTCTAAAGAACGAAGTGAAGTATATCCCACTCAAGGCGCTGTCACGGTTGTGTGATTATTTGGTCGAACATGGGCATACGACCGCCGATCGATTACCCGGAGCACTGTTTGCGATTGAACCCGAGAGCTTCTGGGAGGTCTTGGCTCGGCGGAATCGTTTGGAGTTTTGTTTGGGCGTTCGGAAAGAGGTTGATGCCGATTCGCCTGAGGTGTCTTACGTGGTGGCCTCCGATGCGGTGCTAATGGGCGAATTGCTGAACGGGGTCACGACGCTGGGCGGGACCGCCAAGTTGCGAGGCGTCGGAGCGAGCGAAAGTCCGGATATTCCGCACCCCGAGCATTTGAAACAATCGTTGGTTTGGTCACCTGGGCAAGCTCCGCAAAACGAAGTCGTCGAACGGGCCTGCGAAATTTATGATGGTTTTCTCGCCTCGAGTGGCGACAAAGGCCTCGTCGGGTTGGGCAGTACGAAGAGCAATCCTGTGGTCGAACTGATCTTGGCGAATGCATTCGGAGCCGAGAGTTTTGTTTCGCAGGACAAGGTGAAATCCGCTCAAGATCGCGCCTGTCCCTTCTTCTTGCGTTATCGTGCCCAAGACCCGAACGCGACGTCGTGTTTTGGTGGCATGAATCTATCGGCCGAAGAAAAGTCGACGGAACCCGGGATCTATTATGAGGATGCCAAGGGGCGTTGGGTTTCCGTACCGTGTGGTTCAAATCGTCAGGACGCCGCGTTCTTGTTCTTTATCCATCGTGAATCGCAGGGCCAGTTGGAACTGGCTTTGGGTGGGTTCTCTGGCCGGGCCACTCGGTTATTGGCCCGCGCTCTTTCGACTCGATCGGAAGATTTTTGGCCGCCGCAATACGAGGGCCAAGGTTTGCAGATTGGTGCTTATGTGATTCAATTTAGTTGGAGCGAAAGCGATCGACCCGTTGACATTTTGCGCACCGATTTGAATGCCAACATCCGCGTGATTCCGATTCCTCCCGAAGCCATCGCGCGGCGCGTCGAAGGCAAGCATTGAAGTTCCTGAACTTTGGCAGCTTTAGGGCCAATTTGCCGACGATCACGCAACCGAGTCGATCGGCTACGGCTATTCAACAAAAAGCAAATGCCGGACGAATAAATCGTCCGGCATTTGCATTTGTTTGACTCGGGATTGCAGTACGCGCTTAAGCGGACTTGCTCTCGGGCATCTTGGGGAACAGGCTGCGTTCGCCTCGCACGATTGATTCGTCAATCATGAACTTGCTGCCGCGAGGTTGGTCGGGAAGTTCGAACATCGCTTCCAGCATCACGTTTTCGATGATCGAACGCAGGCCACGTGCTCCCGTACCTTTCGCCAAGGCTTGGCGGGCAATCTCTTGCAACCCAGACTCGGTAAAGGCGATTTCGCAATTCTCCATCTGGAACAGGCTTTGGTACTGCTTGACAATCGCATTTCGGGGTTCGGTCAAGACCTGCATCAACCCGGCTTCATCCAGCGGAGTCAAGGCCGTGATCAGCGGAAGGCGGCCAATCAATTCTGGGATTAGTCCGAACTCCAAAATGTCATCGCTGATGACCTGTGGAATCAGGGTTCGCATGTCGTCCGCCACGTGGGTGCTCAAGGATTGAGTGAATCCAATCGAGCGTTTCCCCAACCGTCGGCGAATGATGTTGTCGATCCCCGAGAACGTGCCGCCGCAGATGAACAAAATGTTCGTCGTGTCGATTGGAATGTACTGCTGTTCCGGATGCTTGCGTCCACCTTGGGGTGGTACGTTGGCAATGGTGCCTTCAAGCATTTTCAACAGCGACTGCTGCACACCTTCACCCGACACGTCACGCGTGATCGAGACATTGTTGCTGGTACGACCAATCTTGTCGATTTCGTCGATGTAGATGATCCCGCGTTGGGCCGACTCGACATCAAAGTCTGCCGCGTGCAATAGTTTCAACAATAGGTTCTCGCCGTCTTCACCGACATAACCAGCTTCGGTCAACGTGGTTGCATCGCCGATCGCAAATGGCACGTTGAGCATCCGAGCCAACGATCGCGCCAACAACGTTTTGCCAGATCCCGTTGGTCCAACCAAGAGAATGTTGGATTTGTCAATCTCGACGTCCGAACCTTCCCAGCCCAAAGTCAGCCGTTTGTAGTGGTTGTGAACCGCCACGGCCATCACTCGTTTGGCCTCGGTTTGCCCGATCACATACTGATCTAGGTGAGAAACAATTTCACGCGGCGAGGCGATTCGTTTGAACAGCGGTTTATTGGAACCACGACGGCGCTGTTCTTGATCCAAGATCGATTGGCACAGCTCGATACATTCCCCGCAGATATACACGTCTCCGGGGCCCTCAACCAATGGGCCGACCTCACGATAGCTCTTTCGACAGAAAGAGCACGAGGCGTTCTTTTTGGTTGAACTCGAACGACGACCACCAATATCGTTACCTGCGGGCATTACCACTCCTTTGTAGCACTTTCGCTTGAACCGGGAACGCCCTGATACCTCATCAAGGCCGATTGTGGTCATCCTTGCCCGCATCGGTTCAAGCAGTCAAAACTGTATTTCAGACATTTTGATGCTGTCACTGTACGAATACAGAACAGCCAAGCTTTATCCGCGCAAGTGCGATAATTCGCACAATACGCATGATCGGAACATTCGGAACTTTACTGCCCCATTTGGCCAGCAATACCCCGACCGACGGGTCGGAGCTTCCGAGTTAACTTCAAGCCCCTTCTTGGCTGGACATTGGCGGCTGCGACCGAGAAATCTCCGTCTCGGTCACCTGGTCACCAAATCCCAACTGCTCGGCGGTATCCTGTTCGGCTTGGGTCAACTCTTGGAAAACCGGACGTGACGGTCCATTCAAGGCGTCCAGCAGTACCGCTGGGGTCAGCGGTTCGATCGGACGCCGATTCAACCGCTCTGCTTGCATCTGCACGGCCAAAACGGCTTTGCGATACTCGGCTTCATCGATCGAACCAAATTGAAGGGCCCTCCGCAAGGACTCCAGGTCATCTCCGACGGTTTCGTAATCGTCGGGAGCGGCCATCCGGTCACGGATCATCAGAATCACGTAAATTCCGATGGCCAATAGGGCAGCTGTTATTCCACAATAAACGATCAACTGAATCCAATTGAATTCGGCCAACAGTCCAATGGAACTCCCAAACATTTCGAACCACTACCACTTTCGGGGACACCATGTTTCTTGCCGCGAACCAGCGCCGGAACCCAACGCCACGCTCCTGCCATTATCCCAGATCCCGTAAGTTCCGAATAGTCGGAACTGACGGAAAATCGTCGTGGAGTTCGGTTCCTAACCGCTTTATTCTCCGCAAAAAACGCGATTCAATGTCCTGCACTATTACGTGGGAACCGAGGGGGTGGTTCGCACAATTGCCGAAATTCGACGTTCCGTCCGCGAAATCGGCGACGATTGCCATCGGCATCATTGGAAAAGACGGAGTATTTTCGCAGTGGCTCATGGGGCGATGTGGCGTGGGTCGAAGGGAACGAGACGGGATCCGCCGTGTGTTATATCTAGCGCCTTCGACAGATAACTCGCTATGCGAAAGACGTTCGGCCACTTTTTCAATGACTTCGGAACCTTGCGCCGACGGATTGTCCCAACGGCACTTTGGACGGTTTTTTTGGTCGCCGGATCGGCACTCGGGGGGTCTTTCGGGGTTGCACAGGACACCGTGATTAGCGAAGGACGCACTGGTGAACGGAACCCGACCGAACTTGAGCTGCCCCCAGCGATCGTTACCTCTCAAACTCAATTCGAAATCCCGTTTCGAACGGATGATTTACAGGGACGCTTGGTCGAAGTTCAACTTTACGTATCGACGGATCTCGGGAAGTCCTGGAATGTTTACGCTCGTCAGTCCCCCATAACCACGCGGATCCCGTTTCAATCGGTCGGTGATGGCGAGTACTTGTTTGCTTTGAAGACTCTGGATCGCGACGGCCGTTTGTTGCCGACGGGCCCGCCCATTCCGACGCTGAGAATGGTTATTGATACCGTTCAACCCGAACTTGCCCTCCAAGTCGAACCCGATAAGTCTGGTCGGATTGCGATTGCGTGGCGCAGCACCGACCAGAATCTCGACAAAAACACCCTTCGAATAAGTTACCGCAGCAACGGAGCAAACCTTCCGAATACATGGCACCCTCTCGGGACAGGCAAACCAATTACCTCGGATCAAGCTGCGGACGCCACGTTGTTTCAGGATCGAGTCACTTGGTTTCCCGACACGACGGCCGATGCGATCGTGCTTAAAGCGGAAATTCAGGATTTTGCAGGAAACTTGGTCACGACGTATCAACCGGTGGGGCTCGGCAATTTGCGATCATCGGTCCCGACAGCGCTTCTCCAAGGGGGACAGGCAAACTCTCTAACGCCCCCTGACCCTGCGTTGTCTGGCAGTTCGCCCCCGATTGCTCAAGGCAATCCAACCAACAGCGTTGCTGCCGCCAATGACCTCAGCGTGCCAATCGACTGGCCGGTTAGCTCCCCCGGTGCCGGGGGACAGTCAATTTCCGTTGCAACGAGCCGTTCGACCGACGGGGGACAGTCACCGGAGTCGGGCTTGGGACAAACGAACCTTGTCGGGGTACAGTCACCTTCGGTCGGGGTACAGTCACGTTCGGTTGGGGTACAGTCACCACCGGTCGGGGGACAGTCACCTGGGTTGGTCATGGGACAAACAACCTTGGTGGGCACTCCAGTGGGACCGGTCCCTCTAGTTGGGGGACAGACACCATCGGTTGGGGGACAGTCACCTTCGGTTGGGGGACAGTCACCACCGGTTGGGGGACAGACACCACCAAATGGGTTGCCAGCCGAACAGGTCGAAACCCACCCAGGGCACGGGACGCGCGGATCCATTTCACCAAATCCCCCCAGCCTTCCCGCAAACCCAGCTATCGATCCATTTCGCGAAATGCAACCGAACCAAACACCTTCGCTTGAGCCAGTTGCCGACGCAGGTTCGGCGACCGATAACCTGAGTGTCGTTGTTGGGACGACGTTGAGGCGACCAATCGGTGAATCATCGATCCCATCGTCGGGCGAAAACACGGGCTTTCCGTCGGATACCGCCGTACCCGCCGTGCCCGTCTCAACCAACATGAACGTCCCTCCGTCGTCTGCTCCACCGTCGTCGCTCCCACCGTCGTCGCTCCCACCGTCGTCGCTCCCACCGTCGTCTCTCCCACCGTCGTCTCTCCCACCGTCGTCTCTCCCACCGTCGTCTGTCCCACCGTCGCCCGGGCGTGAAGCGGCTTTTTTTCAGGTCAATCGCCTTCAATTCCGGTTGCGGTACCAGGTGGACGGGTTGCAACCCGATCAGATTGGTGCTGTCACGATTTTTGGTTCGAAGGATATGGGACAGAACTGGGAATTGTGGTCTGAAGACCGCGACAAGAGCAGCCCGGTCGAGATTGTGGTCCCAGCGGCGGGCCGTTACGCATTTCGCGTCGTGGTCACGAGCAAATCAGGGAGTACCTCACAACTTCCACGTCCGGGCGATAAACCAGAAATCGTTGTGGATGTGGATCTCATTCCACCAAGTCCTCAGATCGTCGCGGCACCGTATGGGCAAAACTCGCAGTCAGCCAGTCTCTTGATTCAATGGACATGCCCGGCTGAAGATTTGGGCGCCAAGCCAGTGGCCTTATCTTACAGCCACGCTCCAACTGGGCCCTGGACGACGATTACGCCGGCGTCCGAGAACTCGGGCCAGTTTGAATGGTTGATGCAGCCAAACCTACCGGCAAAAGTCTATCTTCAAATCGTCGTGACCGATTCCGCGGGAAACCGCGGTATCCATAGACTGGAGAACCCGATCGACATCGGTCCACTCTTGCCTCGTGGAAGAATCTTGGGCATTGACTAATCCAACCCCGGCTCCCCGGCCAAGTCCTCACCTGTGAGAATGAACCGGCTCGCACCAATTGGAAGTGCGGAGCCGGTCTGACGAGTATCGGTCATTTGGACATGGTCCAGCTGTAATGATCTAGATGCCTGACACAGTCTGGATGTTTGACACCGATCGTTGAACGCCAGTCGTCTGATGCAACCTGTGAGAAGTGGCCCATCGTTGTGCCTGGCACGAGTCCGCATTTGCTTGACGGCCCAAAAAAAGCAAAACCCGGTTACGAATAATCGCAACCGGGCTCGGCTCTTGGGTGGAGTGATGACTCAGGGGAGACCCCGCATGGCTCGGTGAGACCCACCGCCAAGGGATCCATTCCCCGACTTATTGATCGGCCTGGCCGTCGCTATGTGCCTTCAGGGCGTCGGCTTCCCGCTGCAATTTCATTTGCGGGCCCTTCGGGAAGTACTGAATATCGTCGTGTAAGTAATACGGGCTGGGTAAAGTTTGGCCAGCGACTTGAACTTGGCAGCCAGCAGTCACGCAAACACCAGCCAGAAGCAAGGTGGCGACCAGAGCAAAGGCCGAGCTTGTGGAACCGATTGCCTTCATTTTTCCTCTCCCAAATTTCCCAGCGGTGGACCCGCGACTATTCGAAGTTGTCTTCGCGTTAGTGTTGTTATCGGGCTCCTCCTGGGTAAGGTTTAACGATTTGTCCGATTTTCCGAATTTCAACGATTCTGAAATCTATCTTGCTCGGTCGTCTTGGTTTCCCTAAAAGTCGCATAGGCCGAAATACGACCGGCCATCGCTTGCTCCGGGACCCTGTTTTGGATCGCGGAGCCAGCCACGACCATGGTCGATTGTCCGATCCTGACGCAAGCCTCATGTTATGGCTGGAGCCCAATGTATTTTCCCGATGAACCAACCATCTATCTCGACGTGACGCAAATGCTGGGGAACCGTTTGCACACGGGAATTCAGCGAGTTGTTCGGGAATTGGCACGCGTTGGTCCAGCCGTGGCCGGTCAATTTCGGCGGAACTGTCGCCTCGTGCATGCATTTGGTACCAAGTTCTTTCGGCTTCGGTACGAACATATCGACCTGAAACAACCGCACTTGTTATTCCGAATTGCCGAGCGGAGGTTGGGACGCGGGCTGTTGAAGCGAGCATATCCCTGGACATCTCGGCCAATCGAACCACAACCAGACGACATACTGGTGACCTTGAACGCGACTTGGGACCATCCCGGGTGGGCTCAGTCCGTCACCGATTTCCACCGGACGGGATTTGTGGCCAACATCCTCTACGATTTAACGCCTTATTCGCATCCGCAGTATCATACGCCAGAGCTCTGCGAGCGATTCACCGGTTGGCTATCCCAAGTTGAAAGACATTCGGATCATTGGGTTGGCATCTCTCGGCATGTGGCCGTCGAGTTAGCCCGATATTTGAACAGAAGTCAGACCCACGAAACCAAGCATCACCGTCCGACTGTATCGGCCTTTCGTTTGGGCAGCGACTTCCAGACGGGGATTGGCCCCGAATGGTCGTCCCTGGGCTCTCTGCAAATCCGGCCAACTTTATCCACGTTTTTGGCAAATCGAGCTCCGACTTTGCTGATGGTTGGAACTCTCGAACCGCGCAAAAATCATGAATGTGTTTTTCAAGCCTGCACGGAACTGTGGCAGCGAGGTTGGAATGGGCAATTGCTGTTGATTGGGCGCGCCGGGTGGAAGTGTGACGCGATTGTCCGCAGCGCGAAGTCGCTGTCTCCCGATCGAGTATTGTGGTTGTCGGATGCCACCGACGAGGAGTTGCAATTTGCGTACCGCCAGAGCCGGGCGTTGATATTTCCTTCATGGGAAGAAGGGTTTGGCTTGCCGATTGTCGAGGCCTTGCGACAAGGAACTCCTGTTCTGGCGAGTGATCATCCGGTCCATCGCGAAGTTGGGCGTCAATGGTGTCATTATTTTCCCGCCGGTTCACCCCAACGTTTGGCAGCCGTGATCTTGGAACAGGACCAAAATGGATTCCAAAGTCTCCGAAACCAGGCGGCCAGTTTTGTACCGGTCACATGGGAGCAGAGTTGCCGCGAGTTGATGGCCGACGTGATTCTCGCTGCTAGCAAACAACGGGAGCAAGCGAACGTGTTTCGCCTGCCGGGCTTTCAGGAGTCAACCATGGCCCAGCGGCCGGTTACGAAGGCGCCTAACCAACTCCCCGTTGCACCTCGGAACCGTTCCGCTGCGTGATCGACCTAGGACGTTGATTACCATCGCTACCAATCGATTGATGATGACCCAATGAAGAAGATTGCGTTGATCACCGGAATTGCAGGCCAGGACGGCACTTACTTGGCCGAACACCTGCAGCCTTTGCCGTACAAGATCGTGGGTACGGTCCGACGCATGACTCCCGAAATACGTCACCTGATCGACAGTATCGATTCCGACATCGAACTTTTGGAGACACCCGAGTTATCCGCCAGCATTACTCAGGAGATCATTCGACAATATCAGCCCGACGAGCTTTATAACCTCGCTGGTCAAAGCTCTGTCGGACGCAGCTGGAATGAGACTACCGAGACATTGATCTTGAATGGTCAATCGATCGTCTACTGGTTGGAAGCGATTCGTCGGTTTTGTCCGCAGACACGGTTTCTACAAGCCTCGAGTAGCGAAATTTTCGGATTGGGCAGCGAGCATGCCTTGAGTGAAACTTCGCTGATTGCTCCCATCAATCCCTATGGACTGGCCAAGTCGATGGCTCATCACGTCGTTGGCAAGTACCGTGAGTGGTTTGGGTTGTTCTTGTGTAATGCGATCATGTTCAATCACGAGTCGCCGCGTCGCAGTACATCGTTTGTTTCGCGCAAGATCACCATGGGAGTCGCCCGTATCGCCCTGGGACTTCAGGATCAACTGCCATTGGGAAATCTGGACGTTGTTCGCGACTGGGGGTTTGCCGGTGACTACGTTAGTGCCTTGTGGAAGATGTTGCAAATTCAAAATCCAGAAGACTTGGTAATCGGTTCTGGGCGAGCCTATTCGCTGCACGACTTCGTTCGACTTGCCTTCGAAGTCATCGGCAAAGATTGGAAAAAGTTTGTCATTCAAGATCCCGAGCTGTTTCGTCCTGCGGACGTGATTCGCGTCCAAGCGAATCCCGCCAAAGCGAAAGCCGTGTTGGGTTGGCGACCAACCGTTCAGTTTCGGGATTTGGTACGGATGATGGTCGAGCACGACATGCAGCAAGTCTCGTTGGAGATTCGCGATGATTCAACGAATACGCCGCCGCAGGGGCCCAGCGATTCGGAGGGTTTGCTCCGATGATGAAGGGAGTACCATCCAGCTCAGACCCAAGCGATTCCACCTCGTTGGCTTACACGATTGTGACTCGCAATCACTTTTTTTTGGCCGCGGCTTTGGCCGAGAATTTTCGCCAATCCAATCCTACCGGCCGCTTCTTGATTGTCGTGGCGGACGCGGATGATCCGGCGACCGAAGAACCTGTGTGGGACTGGCTTGGCTCCTCCCATCGCGAGTGGTTAAATCATGTCTCATTCCATTCTTTCTCCGGCCTGGAAAGTTTGTGTTCCGCACGGCAGATTTGCCCGGATGATTTTTGGTCCTTGGCATTTCAATACTCGCCGCTGGAGTTGACCTGCTGTTTGAAAGGACGTGTGGCCGAAGCCCTGATCCGTCGTGGCGAAACCCAGTTGTTGTATTTGGACGCGGACACTCGAATCTTTGACTCGACGGAGAATTGCTTGGCACCAATTCTGTCGGCCGGCGGTGTATTGCTGACTCCGCATCTCCAATGTGCACTTCCGAATGATGGCTATTATCCAAACAATGTCGATTTGCTCCGCAGTGGCGTCTTTAATGGTGGCGTCTTAGGGTTCGTCGAATCTTCGGCAAATTCGAGCGACGTTCTTGGCTTTCTCAGTTGGTGGAACCAATGCAATCTCCAAAACTGCATTGTCGATCCTCATCAAGGTCTATTTGTCGATCAACGCTGGCTTGACCAAGCACCCGCCTACTTCTCCGCAGTCAAGATATCACGTCACTGGGGATTGAATGTCGGGTATTGGAATTTGCATGATCGTCGTTTGGCCAACACCGATGGTCGATGGACGGTTCGTCCAACACCCGTGGCTCAGCCCCGTAACACCTACGAGACGCCTGAAAATCCAGTGCCGGTACCGCTGCAAGTCTTTCATTTCAGTGGGGCCGCTCGCATCGCCCCGGACGGTTCCAGTGCTAGTCATCGGCTGTCACGCCATCAGAACCGACATGGCCTCAAAGCGTTACCTGAAGTGGCGCTGTTGCTACAGCAGTATCTATCAACTTGGGGATCCCACGACTGGTTGAGCTACCAGGGGATTCCATACGCCTACGGTCAATTGACAACCGGAACGGAGATCTTGCCAGGTTGGCGTGAGGCTTACCGATTGAACTCTTGTCAGGTTCGAGAGTCGGTCGAAAATCCCTTTCGGGAGTTTTCTGACTCCGCTGCTTTGGCTTGCTTGGAAATCGCAGCAAGTGCCCAGTACTTGAAATCGGGTCGGTTTCAATTTCATCTGGACGGGCTTCATGCCCGAATTGAAAACCTGAAGTACCGCTTGGATCAATTGCCCTGGCGCAGACTATTGCGCGCGACGCAACAATTTCAGAGACGCTGGTTCAAAAAGGCTGGTTAGTGGACGTAGGCCAGTTATGCGGTCGGCAGACGACGGCCAAAGAAAATAATCGATATTCTTGTGAAAAGCGAGTCAAACGGCCTTTACTTTCGAGTTCCCGCTGCCCAAGATTAACTAGAGACGGGTTCGGGTGCCGGGTACGGTCTTTTCTGAACGGGATGAGCGGGGTTTGTTGGCACGCAGCCAATCTTTCCTTGCGGTTTGGCTTTTCGGGATACCAAAATAATTCAACGGTTCCAAATGTTGAATCTTGGTCCATCACGAAGTAGGCGATCGCAATGAGAAGTTGAGGGCGTGCTGTTCTGTTGCTGCGGACTTTTCGTTCGCCCTGGATTGACAATGAGGTTGGGAGTTGAAAATGAAGCGTAATCGTCCCGTTGGGTTTACTTTGGTTGAGTTGCTGGTGGTGATCGCCATCATTGGTGTCTTGATGGGACTGCTGTTGCCGGCCGTTCAAATGGCGCGTGAAGCCGCTCGCCGCATGTCGTGTGGCAATAATTTGAAGAACATCGGTTTGGCCATTATCAATTACGAGTCGGCACGACAAAATCTACCTCCATTGGTCAACAATGCAGGCGTTCACTGGAACGCGTTCATCCTGCCATACATGGAATTGGGGAACGTTTACGAGAAAATGCCGATCCAAGATCCTGGGACGCTTCCCACGATGCCGTGGACTCCGGGGACCATTATTTGGAACGAAACAAACTTCCCCGCCACGACCCAAATTTTCCAAAACAAATATTCCGTCTTCCTATGTCCATCTTCGGAAGCGCCTGGACAAGATTTTGAAATTAGCCACGACGGAGAGCAATTCTCGTTGCGCGCCGGCAGCAATTACCTGGCCGTGGGTGGTACGACTGTTCGCAACCAAGCCGGTGTGGTGATCAGCCAAGTGCTAACGGATAACTTCGTACCTCCAGCCAACGGGGCCCTTGATTTCGGAGCGGCTTGGACTCGCAACGCACAAGGTACGAAAGGCGCTCGCCTGGCAGAGTTCTTGGACGGCTTGTCCAACACGGCTTTGGTTGGCGAATCCGTGCCCCACGGAATTGCGAACGGTAGCGAAACCAATTCCGGTTCGGGACGGCGTAAAGATCATTGGTTGTTTGCCTCCGACGACGCAGACAACGGCGTTGATTTCTCTGAATTCATGGGGTCAGCTTCGGTCTCGTTGCTTGTACCGCAGTTGTTGGAGAATCTCCCAGGCTTTGATGCAAGCCACGCCGATTACGACATGTTCGAGCTGTCTTTCCGCAGCCGACATCCACAATTGTCACAATTCGTTTATGGCGATGGTTCGATTTCCAACATCAGCACCGAAGCCGACGACTTGGTCCTTCAACAGGTTGGCTCCCGCAAGGGCGGCGAAGTGACGACCGTGGATCGATAGTTTGCCGCGTGGCGAAATTCACGCCCTGGTCAAAATCACGAGAATCCCGATTCGAGCAATGTTCGAATCGGGATTTTTTTGTTCTCGTGTCTGAACTTCACCAAACAAGTGCGGCTGTCGCGATTCGCATCCGGTTAATTCTGCTAGATGCCGTTGAGTGAAGCAGGGCGATTCCTTGGTTCCTCTCCCGAACCGATTACTCGCTGGGCAGTCGAAGTTCGGCTGTCAGGGACTCTTCCCGTTCTGCGGGCGTCTGGTCTTCGGACTTCAATTCAAACTCGGCGCGAACCACCAACGGGCTCAGGTCGGTCGAGTCGATCATCGATTCACCACGAGTTTTTATCGCGCGGCGGACCTTTCCGGGGTATTCGGCGAAAGTCGATTGATGCCAGTTCAATGAACCGGCATCGGTACCCGGAGCAATGCGATACTTCAATTGAAAAATCACTGCCCAATGATGCCGACTGTCGGAGCGCGATTCGATTTTTTCCACCGGTGGCATCGCAACCGAGCACCATTCCGCTTTGCAACGACTGGCCAGCCATTTTCCCAAGAGATCCCGATTGGGTTCGTGTTGCAGCCAACTGCTGACTTCTGATTCTGCCGTGGGCAGCGGCTGGATCGACGAATTTTCCTCCGAACGAACCGGATAAAACGAGTCCACTCCCATTTCCTGCAACGCGGTGGTATCGGTTCGAGATTCGGCCATGCGGATGATCTCGACCCAAGTGAGGTCGGTGGCCGCCATTCGAATCTCGACGGTTACTTGCCGATCCTCTACCAATACCTGGACGTCTCGATTGATGTGTCCATCAGGCATCGGATCAGGAACACTGCCACCATGGAACCCTAAATTGGAAAACCAGAGCAAACCTATCCAAATGATTCTTCGTATCGTTTTCACCATGAATCTAGCTCACCGGTTCAGCAATGGGATTCGTTGGAGTCGGTACCGAACCGTCTCCCACCAATTGCAAGCGAACATACTCAATTTTGCGAGGTGTCGCCCGGAGCACCGTGCAATGAATTCCATCGACCATGAATTCTTGTTTGAGTTTGGGGACTTCGCCCAACCGACATAAAATCCACCCAGCGACCGTATCGTATTCGTCGTCCTCGGGGATCTCGAACGACGTTTCATCATTAAGCTCGTCGACTCGATATCGCGCGGGAAGTTCAATGACGTTTTCGGAAACTAGCCTGATCCGAGGTTCGATTTCACGGTCGGTTTCGTCGGTAATGTCTCCGACAATCTCTTCCAAGATATCTTCAATTGTGATCACGCCGACCATGGTTTGATGCTCATTGAAAACCACGGCCAGATGCATGTTGTTTCCCGGTTGTAGGAAAACCTTCAACATTTCGTTGACGTAACGCGTGTCCGGCGTTCGCAACGCTTTCCGCATCCAACGTCGGATCGAACGTCGTTCGCTCGAAGGTTTGAGCGCTTCCAACAGTGCATCGCGAGTGTGCATGACTCCGACGATGTTGTCCAATAGATCTTGATAAACGGGAATACGCGAATGTTGACTCTTGCGACAAATCTCCAAAATCTCAGGCCAATCAGCGTTGACGTCGATGAGCTGCAATCGACTACGTGGGGTCATAATGGTTTCGACCACCAACTCATCCAGTTCGATAACGCCTTCGATCATGTCCCGAGCTTCGCTATGCAAGAACCCACCAGTTTGCCCAGCCGCGACCATCGACAGGATCTCGTCTTCCACATCTTCTTCTTCATCATCGGGCTCGTTGCCTTGACCGGACAGTCGTTTGAGCATCGCACCGATCAATTCCATCCCGATCAGAACTGGTTGAAAGAAAATTGCCAGCAACCACCACAATCGCCAAGTGTAGAACAAGAAGGGTGACGAGAGATAACGCACAATTGCCCACGGAATCCAGCTACTGCTCAACAACAGAACTCCCGTTCCAGAAAAAACGGCCGTCCAAAATATCGAGTTAGAAAAGCTCCAAACTTGTTCCGTCGGAGCCCCCAACAGCCAAATTGCTCCCGCGTACAGCATGATCGAGATAGCAAACATCTCCATGACTTCGGCTCCCAAACAGAATTGCCGGTAGTCTTCGACAATTCTCTTCGCCAACCAAGGTCGTTTGCGGCGCTCACAATAATCTTCAAACTCGTGGCGAGGATAGTCGTTGAGTACTTTGGCAGCAGTCGCGGAAAGAGTGGCTGCAATAGCGCTAGCGATGGTCAAAAGAACAAGTGCAAGTTCGCTCATGACGGGCGCTCGTCCGATAGGTTAGTGAATGGTTCTGGGGACACATCCAAATTCATCAGTCGTGAATCGTCCGTTGTTATCCAAACGGGAGTCATGCCCAATGGTGTGAGGATCATGTGTTCACGCCGCCGCATTTCCGATCGATCGTCGGGTTCATGGTCGTCGTAGCCAACCAAATGAAGGCAACCATGGACCAAGTACAAGGATAACTCGTGTATCAGCGAAATGGGTCTTCCATGTTGTTGACCAAGTGCCTCACATTGTTGCTTAGCAAAATCCAGGCTAACGATTAGTTGCCCCAACAAGAATCCCAAATCTTCTTCCGATTCCAAACAAAAGCTTAGGACATCCGTATCATAATCGTGATTGAGGTATTGCAGATTCAATTGCTGCATCCGCGAGCCTGAAACCACGGCCACGGATATTTCGGCGCTTTGAACGTCTTCGGAATGGAGGGTTGCCATCACGGCCCGGCGAAGCTGGGTCAAATCCTCCTTCGAGAACTGACCTCGGTCCACTTCGTCGAAGAAGAACTCGATTTGAAAGGAGGATTCCTGCGGCTCCGTTCCGGTTGGTTCAACATTCATGGCGAGAGTTTCATCGGCGAATTAACCGGTTTTGGCGTCGGGATAACTGATGCGACTATGGTGCATGGCATTGAGCGACTTGATCAAGCTTTCCTGCACGATGTGGAGTTCCTTGAGCGTGATTCCGCACTCGTCGAATTGGCCATCGCGCAACCGCTTCTGTAGTATATCTTGAACCAACCCTTCCAGACGAGCGGGCGTGGCCTCTTTCATCGCTCGGCTGGCGCTTTCACAGGCGTCGGCCAACATCATGACCGCGGCTTCCCGCGACTGTGGTTTTGGTCCAGGGTATCGGAAATCCGACTCCTCGACCAACCCGGTGTCTCGACGTTCCTCGTTTTTGGCTTGGCGGTAGAAGTACTCGACCAACGTTGTTCCGTGATGTTGTTCGATCATGTCGATAATGGGTTTCGGCAGCTTGTATTGCCGCGCCATTTCCGCACCATCCTTGACGTGGGCCACGATCACTAGCGTGCTCATGCTGGGGAGCAGCATCTGGTGACGATTCTGTCCTTTGGCTTGGTTTTCCACGAAATATTCGGGCTTTCGTACCTTGCCGATGTCATGGAAGTACGCGCCCACACGAACGAGAACTCCGTTAGCGCCGATCGCGTTGGCCGCCGTTTCCGCGATGGCCGCCAAACTAATACTATGGTTGTAAGTTCCCGGCGCCCGCTGCACCAAATCCGCCAAAAGTGGATGTGTCGGTACCCCCAACTCCAGCAAACTGATGTCCGTTTGGAAGTCAAAGATTTTTTCTAAGAACGGCAAGAGAGAAGTCAAGGCGACTCCGGCAAACACGACCTGCAAGCCGATCCACAAACTGTCCCAAACCAAGGGCGAACTGAGGGTCCATCCCAAGGCAACTTTGACGTAAATGGCCGTTGGGATACCTGCCACGGCTGCCCAAAGTCCCACTAAAATTAGTCGGGTGCGGCTGCGAACATTTCCCGACAAAAAACTGCAGATGCAAGCCACGGAGGCCATCGTGACGAATTCACCCAAGCCTTGTCCCATGCTGAACACCGTGACCAGACATAATGCGGCGCTGAGCAACAGCGAGAGTTGAGTCCGATACAGGATCGTAATGACCATCGCGAATAAAGCAACGGGAACCAATTCGATGCGGAGCGGGACCCGCCAGAGCCAATACACCGAGATACTGGCGACCGAAAACAACATCAACAGCGTTAAAAAATGTCGCCATTCGATCAGCCATTTTGGCTGGTCGTACCACAAATAGATGCCGCACAATGTGAAGATCGCGACAAATAATCCCAGCCTCGCCACCAAATAGTTCAGTGTTCGAGACCAGGTCCAACTAGCCACAAACGCATCGTGTTCGGCCTGCAGCAACGCGAGGGCTGGTTCCGTAAGTGGTTGAGCGAGCTGTGCCGCAACCGTATCGGTGGACGAGGCGCCACTGGTGACGATGGGCTCTCCCGTTCGAAACTTGCGCAGTTGCAATGGGACTTGCGCTTCCGCCAAGTCCGCTGCTTGTTTGGTTTCCTCCGATGCGAATCGCAACGTAACGGGTAACGTTTGTTTCTCAATCCACGCGTGCAAGAAATTCGTCAGCGTGTCGTCATCGCCCACGACGATCGACTCACGCCGCAGTTCGGCCGAGAACCGAGACTTCAGCAGTTCCTTGACTAAGGGAATTCGAACGTCATCGACGTTGACGACCTTGGCATCGTCGGGTTGTTTGGAGTAAACGCGAATTTGCGAAATGCTGTATCGATCCAACTCGTGCTGAACTTGCTCCAGTAGCCCACGTTCGAAGTACGGTGCCAGTGCATTCTGAATCACCCGTCCCCACGATTCCAGACTTGCGTCGGCCTGCAAAGCAGTTCGAAATTGTTGGTACCAAACATCCTGTTCCTCCAAAGAGGCCGACCTTCGCTGTTCACTGAGAAAGCCAGCCCATACCGCAACGTCGAGCTCCGAGAACGTCTTCGCCTGCTGAACCCGGAACAAATGCTCGTGCAGTTTATCCTTCAGTTCTTTGAGGGGTTTGTTATCCAGTTCATACAATGCCAACACGTTTTGTCGCGCACGGGATCGAGCATCCGTAGTGCGCTGCGAGTCGACGACTTCGAAGTCAACCCGCGCGTGAGGCGCCGTCAATGGAATCGAACTCCAGCGATAGGGAAACGCGGGACGCCAACCTTCCGTTCCCAGCCAGAGCAGCAACATGGCGGCCAAGACAAAGCCGATTCGCCCCCAAAAATCCGCGGAATGCCAAACTCGATTGGCTTGCGTCCAAATCGTATCGGGATCGTTGATGGGCCCTATTCGAGATTTTCTCGAACCATGACTAACCATATCTAAATCACCTTGCCGTCGTTTCGGCCGATATCAATTCTTGGGTTTCGAAGGATCACGTTCTGCGATACTTTCGTAAGCGAGAACAATTTTTTGGACGAGAGGATGTCGCACAATGTCTTCTTCTGTCAACCGAGCGAACGCGATGCCTTTGACGTTCTTCAAGCGATGAGTCGCGTCGATCAAGCCGCTGTTGGTACCGCGCGGTAGATCGATCTGGGTTGTATCGCCCGCGACCACCACTTTCGAGCCATTTCCCATTCTCGTCAAAAACATCTTCATCTGAGCGACGGTTGTGTTTTGGGCTTCGTCCAAAATGATAAAGGCGTCGTTGAGCGTCCGTCCTCGCATGTAAGCCAACGGCAATACTTCGATGACGTCCGTTTGTAAAAGTCGCTGGCCTGTCTCAAATCCCATCAATTCGTTGATGGCATCCAATAGCGGCCGCAAATAAGGCTGGATCTTCTGCAACAAGTCGCCCGGCAAAAAGCCTAGACTCTCTCCGGCCTCGACTGCGGGTCGAACCAACACAAGTTTGCGGACCTCGCGAGCCCGCAACGCTTCGATCGCCAAAGCAACGGCCAAATAAGTCTTCCCACTCCCAGCGGGTCCCAACGCAAACGTCATGTCGTGTTGGCGAATTTGACGAATGTACTCAGCCTGTCCCGGAGTCCGCGGCCGGACGGTGGCTCCGACTACCGAAGTTTCGACTGGCTTGGTGGGTTCTTTGTTCCAAACGCCGGTCACTTGGGTCATCGTCTGGTCAAACGCTTCAGGCGTCAGCCCACCATGTTTCTCCACGAATTTTTTCAGGCGTTGCAAAACTTCCGCGGCTTGGGCAGCCTTTTCGTCCGCCCCGCGGATTGTAATTGTCCCGTTGCGGTGGACAATTTCCACTTGAAAAAAATCTCGCAGGCGACGCAGGTGTTGGTCTCGGGCACCAAATAATGGCAAAATGACTTGTGGCTGGATTTGATCGATCGTCAATTCGGACATGAACGTGATTCGCCTATTGAGGTGGTTGGTCCGTCCGCAAACCGCAAAAGCGGTCGGCCCAAGCCAAAATGGTTCGTCCAACCAAGGCAATGTCGTCCGGTTGGTTGGTTAGCAAGTGATCGCTTCCAGGCAAGGTTATTAAACTGCTTTGTCCCTGAGCCCAATAAAACGCGTTTGTACTGTGTCGGTAAGGCAAGGTTTCATCGTCCGGCGAGTGAAACAACATCAGCGGCTTGGCCAACGCTTTGATCCGGCTGGGCACGTCATGGCTCCGCAAATCTTGCATCAATTGGGCCGTGATCGGAATCGGACGATTGCCAATCGTGACCAAACCAAAACCCTGGGAGTCTATTTCTGGATTGCTTGCCGCCAAGAAATCCGAAAGGTGTGTGGTGCAACTGGGGGAGGCGATTGTCGCCAAGGCTTTAACCGATTCGATTTGCTCCGCGACCTCGTACGAAGCCGTCCCGCCCAGGGAGTGACCAACCAAGAGCTGTGGAGGTTCATACTCTCGGGCAAGAAATTGTGCGGCACAAACCGTATCCAGACAAGTCGTCGTGAAGTTTGTCGTCTGAAAATCCCCGTGGCTGTCCCCCAATCCGGCATAATCGTAACGCAGGACACCGATACCGCCTTCCGCTAGAACGCGGCTGATCCGCACGATCGCCTTCAGATCCTTGCTGCAGGTGAAACAATGTGAGAACAGGGCGAAATACCGGGGCCGCCGTTCCATGCCTGGCCTCGAATGGGCGGCGCCCCGACGGCTACCGCGCGGGCGGTCCCGCCGGGTGTTTCTCGCACACGGGCGGCTGCTCGGCGCTCCACGACATTGCCGTGATC
>JAEUIP010000230.1 GCA_016795075.1 Planctomycetaceae bacterium
CGTTTGCTTGTTGCCTTTCTGCGCCCAACCAACGGGCCAAAACTCTAGTTACCAGTCGCCCGACCTTCTTTCGCGGGCGCAACACCGCTCCAAATTGTTCTCTAGCCTCAAAGTTCTCCCAGCGTCGCCGCCGATCAATAAACTATCGCAACTACAGCAAGCAAATCCAAACTCTGGACCTACATCGAAAAGTTGTGTGTCCCCAGCTGCTTCCCCGGGCAACGCTACAACATTCCCGCCAAGACACGCCAGTTGCTTCCCAGCTAGTACCCAGCCAAGCGACACCTGTCCATTCGATCTTAAAACCATTTTCCGCCACGCTGCCGGCTCTCACCTTTCGGCGGCGTTCGCTTGTTGCCGTTGTGTGCCCAACCGACTGGCCAAAATTCTAGTTTCCCACCGCTCGGCCATCTTTCACGGGCTTAACACCGTTTCAAATTGATCTATAGCCCAAAGTTCTTGCAGCGTCGCCGCCGATCAATAACCTGTCGCCACCACAGCAAGCAAATCCAAACTCTGGGTCTAGCCGAAAAGTTGTGTGTCCCCAGCTGCTTTCTCGGAATCAGCAACACGACGTCGGCGACAATTGTCGCATCCATCGGAGACATTGAACGGTTTCCAGCTCCCGAGAAGCTGGCTAATTACTTTGGACTGACTCCCTCTGTGCATCAATCGGCGGGCAAGTGTTACCACGGCAAGATCACCAAGGCGGGCAGCGTGTTGGCGCGAACGGCCTTGATTCAAGCCGCTCATACGGCTGCTCGTGACCCCGGCCCGTTGGGCCACTTCTTCGTCAAGACAAGAAGGCGGAAGAACTACAACGTGGCGATCACCGCAACGGCTCGGAAACTGGCGATGCTTTGTTGGCAACTCTTGACCACTGGCAAACCGTATCGTTATGCGAAACCTGCGGCTGTTCAGGCGAAGCTTTCGAAGCTGCGAGTGGCAGGCAGTGGGGTAAAACGCAAAACGGGAATGGGGGTAGGTGTTGATTCGCGAGTCGCTCGACCGCCTGAGGAGCAATATCAATGTCGGACAGGTAGCTTGCCCGAAGTTCTTACCCGTGAGTCGGTGGAAACTCCTGATGGCCTAAAACCTGGCGAGCGGAAGATGCTCAAAGACATCGATCAACTGTTGTATTACGAAAGCCTGCAACTACCGAGCACACGTCCCAGATCTCGTCGGAAGAAAGATTCCGAAATTCCCATTAAAGAAGAAAAACGACAACGACAGACATTGAAGTAAACTCGACAACGATTGGTCACACGATCGCCCGAAGCTCTTCCACGACGACACCGAAGCTTCCCGCGACCGTTTGCAAGTCGTTCGCCAGACTGCCTGTTCAGCAGCGTTAAACTTTCGCTTCGTGATTTCAATGGTTCAGTCCCGGTGAAGTAAAAGAAATTCCAGCAGGGAGCCAAAACTTGGGCTCCGGCTTGGGTGGGGGGTTTATTGTCTTTGTTTGAATTCTTCGACTTGAAGTTCGTCCCCGCCTCTTTGGTTGAACGCCATTCAATGGCATCTGGAAACCTTCCGTGAGGTAACGGCGATCTCTCGCCGAGCGATATCGAAAAAACATGAAAAAACCCACAACCCCAGGTTGCCAAGATCAGAGGTACGTGTAGCGGTTGGCGTAAGTGCTGGTCGTGCGGACGGTGCCACTGGGGTCGTAGATGCCTAACGTGCCATAGGCGGTATAGGAGTAGAAGGGCGGGGGAAACTGGGGACACACACAGTTCCCGGGGGCACCTGTGGTCGCTCGATGCGTACTAGACACCGCCGTTTCTTCGCGAGTCGGCAATAGTTCATCTTCTTAAGACGGTGAGTGTCCCCAGGGTTCTGCAGGAGGACGGACTGGTCGTTAGTGGGGAACTTGACCAATGGTTGCCTGATCGATGGCTGGAGGCCCATCCAAAGCATCGCTGGACGATCGCAGTATGAAACCCCTGGGTCAATTTCAAATGCTCGCCAGTGGGTCAATTTCCGTTGCTCGTTGACAAGTAACACATAACATATAAGGTCGACCTAGAAGTCTACGCATGTTTCGACAAGTATTCCCGCAGTTCCTTACGATCTGGTCCAACGGCGTATCTGATAACGTCGGACGCGCGCGAGCCAAGTCCAATTAATGTTCTCACGATATCGAGCCTATTGCAAATCACTGCAACCATCAATGCTTTTTCACGATCTGCGCCAGCCTGCAATAGACCGTCAAATGCAGACGTATTGTTGCAGCGGATCGTCTGACAAAGTAGGGACAATTCATCCGGTCTCGACGCCAGATAGTAGCCTGGGTTTCGTACGATGAAAGCTTGAAGTTCAGCCCACGGAAGTGCTGCGATGACTTCAAGTTCCGACACGGCCTTGGCCGGTTGTGACAATGAATTAACAAGTTCACTAAAGGAGGCGCACACAAACTCGACCGTTGACGGGTCTTTATAGTATATTCGGTCGATATACACAACGAAGATCGAAGGCTGTGACGAATCGAGTTGCAGACAAATTTGCTGACCAGCCATATCTAGCGCAATCGGTAGCAAGTCCGGTACATCGAGCGATTCTTGCAGGCTTTCGTATGCGTAGAACAACGTAGTTCCCGGTTCGGTTAGACAGTAAAAATATTGTATCGGAAATTCGTTCAAAATCGGGATACTCGAAACAAGGCTAGGGACTGGACAGCCACCGTTACGATGACGTAAAAAATTCAGGTAATCAGAGGCGACAGATTCTCCGAATCGATCGATAACGGTTGTGATATCGCGTTCGGATAATTGTGAGTTGGGGCCCGAAAATCTAAAATCGTGTAGCAAGTCATCTTCTCCAGGTCTTAGTGGGCGTCGAACAACACGGGCTATTAGGCAGGCGGCGGTTTTGATTGTTGCAATCGTAACCGCAATTTCCCCCGAACAACTAAAACATTAACCGGTCAACCAAGCAACCTGTCGGATTATACATAATTAACAGCCTGGCCGGAAACCAACTGGGGACACACACACCTTTGCAGACTCCACTCGCATCTCCGTCGGCTTTCACGCGATGCAGATACGTGCCATCCGTTTATTGACTCCTATCGTGCGTCGATGGCCCGCGCCCGTGCCGAGTCTTTCCCGTGTTCTAGTCACTTCACGCATTGACGCAAAACAAATTTCGATCGACAACCCGCGTCGAGATCCTGTCGAACCGTGACTTGGACGCCGAAGCCCCCAATTGGCGATTTGAAAGTTCGGTGAGGTTCCTACAGCAGAGCCGCTACATAGATGAGTGGCACCTATGTAACTCGGCTTCTGTGTAACTCGCTCCTGTGTTACTCGGCACCTATGTAACGCGCCTTCGAGGATCGGCGGACGGCACACGGAGTGTGCCTGCGACTTTTTTAACGCTTGGGGTAAGCATAGGCCGGGTTGTCGGGACTAAACGTTTCGGCGGGTAGGCCCGGATTGATTTGGATATTGGTGTACGTGTATCGCTCCAACAGTTCCGGCCGACCGCCGGGCTCTTTGGGCCAAGTGAACGATTCGTAGTGAATCGGCAGGTTGAGCTGGTCGTCGATGGCAATGCGGGCGATATGGAAGTCGTACGGGCCTTCGGGTTTGGGATGGACGATTTCAAACATGGTACAGGAACGCCCATTAACCAGAGCTTGCCGATCGGCGCGGACTTCACATGGGCCAAAATCACGATCTCGTTGGCCTCGCTCCAGCATTCTTTGGATCAACACTTCGAACCCGGCCTCGGTCATCGGATACCGACTGCCGCGCATTGCCAAGAACCCCGTTGGCGGCAAATAGAATCGTCGCAGGTTCAGCACTCCGGTCGTATGAGCCACGATGTTGCCATCATTTTCACCCTCGACATAAATCGCTTCTTGCCCCTGCAAACTGGCCGGCGCTTCGTGCCGAGTATAAATACCACGAGCGACCGCTTCCCCCGCGTTTTGCTCGGCGGTCAAGGCTTGGCGAATCTTGAGCGTGATCGTCTCGGCTGGCAACAGTTGCTCGTTGACCCGTTCCTGGCGTTCCAAAGTCGCTGTGTAATCTCGCAAAGAACCCCGCAATTGTTCCAGTCCTCGCTGGGCAATCAACAATAGAGGATCAAGCGGGTGAGCTGCGGACTCGATCGGATGTTCGTTCAGCAAATCGGTAATCCCGCCCTTGATAAGAGTCGCCGCGCCCGGGTTCTCACCGGTGGGACTCGCGGTTGCGTCGTTCCCCGCGAGCCGGCCGTTCGCTGCGCCGTTGGCCGAAAAATTGAACTCCAGTTTTTGATTGCTCTCTTCAACGGCCGCCGGCGACCGGTTCCAATAAGCAATCGCTCCCGCCACCAGCAAAACAGCTCCACACCAAACCCAACGCCGGGAAACGCCAACGCGAGTCTCGGACGTCTCGGACGACGGCGAACTGGTTGATGTCGAATTTGCTGAAGACTTTGTCGATGAATCTGTATTGGCTCGAGTATTTTCCATGCGTACCATCCGGGCGACTACGAAATGAAGGTCCAGCAAAAGAGTGTTGAGTAGAGGTGTATTGTCGTGGATCGCTTCGCGATCGATCATTTGTTCGCGGAGCGAACCACGACAATCCCGCCATTGTAGTGGACCGCTCCGAGATCCATCATCGGTTCGCAGAGCGAACCACTACCATCCGGCCACTGTAGTGGATCGCTCCGCGATCCAACGATGGTTCGCGGAGCGAACCACGACTATCCGGCCATCGTAGGAAAACACCGGCCAAGGGAACAGTCCAAAAAAAAACCAGCAGTTGCCAAAGGCAATTGCTGGTCATGATTTGATTTTACGCAAGTGTCGGATCGAAGGACACCCATTAACGTGGGGCCAATTCGAACCGAGCCAACTCGCGGTAATTAGTAGCGATCTCGGCCGCCACGATCACCGCGATCGCCACGGTCGCCGCGGTCACGACCGCCGCCACCGCCACCGCCACCACCACCGCCGCTGCGTCCGCCACCACCGCCGCCGCCGCCTCGATAGCCGCCACCGCCGCCACCGCCGCCGCCACCTCGGTATCCGCCGCCGCCACCACCGCCACGATCGTCCTTGGGACGAGCTTCGTTAACCGTGATGTTACGGCCGTTGAATTCGCTTTCATGCAGACCGTCGATCGCGGCTTGGGCTTCCGCATCCGAAGACATCTCCACAAAGCCGAATCCCTTACTCCGACCGGTTTCCCGATCCGTAATGACCTGGGCACTTTGAACCTGGCCATACTGAGAGAACAATTCCTCCAAACTTGAACTATCCACGCGGAAGCTCAAGTTTCCACAATACAATTTCCTTCCCACTACTAACTCCAAACGAACAGGGAGGGATTTAGCTCACATCTTTTACTTTCCGAGCCAATTAGAAAGGGGCCAACGTGGCAGCCCACCAGGAGGGACGGACGAGTCTCGGAGCAAGCACAGCCTGAACACCCAACCTATTTGAAGCAGGTCTCGGGTCTTCTCTCTACGCAAACCAACTGTCGAACAACGAAGGGAGTCCCCTCATGGCCCCACAGTTACTTCCAGCAATCATCGAACCAACCGCTGAGTAGTTTAGCAACTTCCAAGGAGTAAATCCAGCGAGATTTGTTTTTTTGCAAGCCTTCTAGGAGCCTCCATGGGCGCGGCCCTTCTCCCGCTCGGAAGAATAAAGCGCCACAGCAATCCCAGCACGATCGACGGCATACGGCAACCAAACAAACTGATGTTTCAGGACCGCCAGATCGGATTTACGCGGCTTGACCTCGGTGCTAACGAGGGGGATTTCGTCCGCGTTCCACTCCGACTCGATCTCGTCGACCGCCTGTTGGAATTCGGCCTCCAGTTCTTGCTTGGCCTCCAACAAGCCTTCCAGCGAGTCTTCCGCGTGTTTCATTTTCGTTTGACCCGCCACCGTCTGCCCGGCCTTCTTGATGGTACTGGCGGTTCGACCAACCGTCGTGGCCGAAATCGCCTTCTTTCCCATCAGGGCCCCCAAGATGGTCGTTCCCATCGTCAGCGCCGTGTCCCACTTCCGCTGCGATTGCCGCGATTGCTCGGCTTCGATCTTTTCTTTCGCCCGTTGGATCTTTCCCTCGAGCGACGAGAACTTGGTCGCGAATTTTTTTCGCAATTGTTCGGTCTGTAAATCTCGCCTCTCCAACAAACCCTGCCGCAACCGAATACGAAATTCTCGTTCCGACTCGCCAGGTTGCGAAACCGCCTTCAACGGCGCACAACTATGCAGCGTCAGCACTTGTTCACGATACAGAAACGACAAAAATTGCTTGTTCCAAAGTTCGAAATTCTTCATGCTACTGGCTTCCGGCGGCAACGGTGCCAACTCGGTCGACAATCCTTGGTCTTCGAACTGGACATCGCTCACCGTTTCCACATCGGTCCACAAGTCGGCTGGCAACGGCGCGGGCAACTTGACCAGAAACGTTCGCTCCTCCCAAGAGTCGACTTTTTGTGCGGCACTGACAAAATGCATTCGACCTGTGGCCAGGATGCCTGGACAATACACCAGCTTCTGTCCGGAGGGCAACGATCGATCGGGCAACAGATACTTGGCCACGATGCCGGCTGGCAAGACAACCTGAGGAGCGTTGGCACCACTTGAATTCGCCACTCTCGCAGGCGTGACGACTGCCGCGGCAACTGATCCAGGCGTTGCCGTAACCACGGGTGCGGGCGAATCGGTTCGCGAACCTACCAAGCCCTGCGCCAAGGTCTTCAATTGATCTCGCGACAAGGGACCACGCAAATACGACATGGCCCAACGGGTTTCGAATAGGGTTGGCTCACGATCGTGCACGTTGTTCATTACAAAACGCCGCGCTCCCAAGCCCGACAATGTCGTCTCCATTTCGCTACGTGAGAAGGAACTGCCGGTGGCCGTCGACGCGCCTTCCAATCCATCCAAGATACGCTGCTTGTCGCGTTCGGTTTGCAAGCGACCCAAGAACCACGTGCCAATGTTCGACAATCCTTTGTAGTCCAAGTCCACGGGGTTTTGCGTGGCCAACAACACTCCTAAACCATAAGCCCGAGCTTGCTTGAGCAGCGTCAACATCGGGCCTTTGCTCGGTGGATTCGATAGCGGTGGAAAATAGCCGAACACCTCGTCCATGTACAAGATCGCACGCAGACTACTGGTACCCGACTGCGTCCGCATCCAAGCAATGACTTCGTTCAACAACAGTGTGACAAAGAACATTCGCTGGGAGTCGCTCAAGTGCGCAATCGACAAAATCGAGACCTTGGGTTTGCCCGTCGCGGTGTACAGCAACTTGCCAATTTCCAATGGCTCGCCAGACATCCAGCCCGCAAAGGTGGGAGACGCCAGCAAGTTATTGATCGTCATCGCCAAGTCGGTTCGATCTTTGGCAGGAAAAAAGGACTCCAAATCCATGATTCCCACATGAGTGAGCGGAGGATTCTGCAATTGGCCGATCAATTGCGCCAGCGTCAAGCCTTTTCCAGCGGTCCAGGCTTGCTCCAACAACTTCGACAACAGGATGTGCTCTCGACTACGAACGGGGTCGGCATCGATCCGCATCAGTCCCAATAAACCGCTGACCGCCGACGCAATACGATCCTGCAACAAGTCAAAATCTTCTAAGATCGCGGCAGGCGGTGGCGTGAACTCGCGGAGCAAACTCAACGATCGCGCCGTGTTCGAACCGGGCGTGTAGAGCTCGATCTCCACCGCGTCGCGAAACATCTGAATTCGTTCGGGCTCTTGGTCCCATTTCGCCAAGCCCTCGCGCCACTTCTTGGCTTCCAGTTTGGCGAATTCGTCGACGCCCAGTCCTTGTCGCACGGCTTCTGCCGGCTCGACCCACGGTTCAAAATCTTCCACACTCAAGTTCGGAAACGTCAGCAGCAAGTTCGCGATGTCGCCCTTGGGATCAATGACCAGCGCCGGAATGCCGTCGATGCCCGCATCTTCCAACAGCGACACGCACAGCCCCGTTTTGCCGCTGCCGGTCATACCGACGACCATGCCATGCGTCGTCAAGTCTTTCGAGTCGTACAAGAGCGGCGTTGGAGACGTTTGCCCAGTCGCCCGCTCGACGGTTCGTCCCAGGTAAAAGACGCCTAACTTCTCGTACGCTTTGTCGTGCTGCGACATGCCATCTCTCTCCGAACGAACCACACGAGGCGAAACTCAGGCGGCATTTTAGCCGGCCCCTTAAAAATGTGCATTGGGGAGAAAATGACGGCTCCCCACATGCCGCGAAAAAATCCACCAAGACCAAGCCGGTACCAGCGAATATCGGCGCTGGAACAATGACTCGACATGAACCGACCCCATCAAACGACGCTGCGGCACTTTCCCTGCCCCCGTTGTCCAGCGAATCGTCCGGAACTGGAAACGCCGTGTCCCGCGTGTGCTTGGCAACCGGACCCGCCAACTCCTGAATCCGCTCGCAATTCCTATGTTGACATCCAAGAAGCGAAAGCTTGGAATGAGATGAAAGAAGTGCTGCGCGTCGTGTATCCCTACGCGACCTGGATTTCCATCGGGGTCGGTTTCTGTGGTATTGCGCAAATGGCACAAGGGCAGGGTCTCGAAGTCGTGTGCGGAGGCGTTTTGTTTGCTCTCGGCGGAACGAGCTCCCTACTATTGCTTCGCCATGCGCTCCGCAGCTTGTAGCGTCCGGTAAAGGTGCCAGTCTGGAAAAGGGGTCAGGAGTGTGTCAGGAGTCAATTCTGCAAAGGATTTGTCGCGAAATAAGTTCCGGATTTCGAACGTCGAAAGATCCGGCATGACTCGCGCTGGCTCTGGCGTTTGAATGATTAATGATTATTGAAGAATGAAAAATTCAAAAGGTACCAAACGTCTAGTTTCAGGCATTCCGCGAGC
>JAEUIP010000231.1 GCA_016795075.1 Planctomycetaceae bacterium
CTTGTTCAGGTGAAAGCAGGTCTGGGGGAGGCAGCGAAAAGTGTTTCGGGCGGGGTGAAACTCCCAAAGGAGATGGTGCATGGGGCGGGCCGCCAGCGGACTGGCGACCCACATTATGCCGACTGCCCGTGGACCGTCGACCTACACTCGATCTACGAATGAAGATCTACAGTCTTTAATCGTTGATCACTTCGCCACCGGCGGGGGTCAACAACGCTTCGAAGGTTTCAAGCTTCATCGTGTTGTCGATGCGTTGGACGCTGCCGTCGTACCGACCAATGATCATCTTTTCACCGGGCTTCAAAGCCTTGAACATGTTGACCGCGTCCTCGGAGGTGAACGGCTTGTTTTCGGCCCAATTTCCAACGTGTGCGTTGTAGATGAACGCGATGGTATTGCTGGATCCATCGGTCAAATCTGTGAAATCCTGCACGTCGGACTGGACCCATTGCAGACCTTTTCCTTTGCCGTCCCCAAAGACAGGGACCACAACTTCCGACAACGTCCGATTCGCCTCGCTATCCCAGCCTTGGCTCAAATCAAACTGTTCGTAAAGCGCACTTTGATCCAAGTACGGTAGCACGCGAACACGCCAACTCAGTTCATCGCTTTCCCCAGGCCCTGGTTGAAACGGGAAGCGTCGGTTGGCTTCGTAGTAATTGTGCATACTCAAGGCGACCTGCTTGACGTTGTTCATTTCTTGAACTTCAACCGCTTGTTCGCGCATCTTGGCGAATACCTCTGGCGAGATCAACATCGTGACCAAGACTTGCTTGCCTTCGGACTTGGTTTTGATCCCAGCCAGCAACTTCTTTTGAATCTGACTGTCGGGATCGTTCCCGTTCATGCTGAGTTTGCCCATCGCGACCAAGCCATCGACGGTCTCCAACACGACCTTAGCAGCTTCTTCGTCGACGCAATCGATCACTGCCTTGACCTCTGTTTGCGGAACCAACGTCAAGTCCGCGCGGACCGAGTTCAGTTTTTCGGGCAAGTCCAAATAAGCCTTCACAGGCGGTGGGAAATTGTCACGACCAAACTCGACCACGGAATCAATCAGCGGCGCGGAACTCTTGATATCAATCGCAGCACCCGCTGGCGACTTGGCGGTCTGCTTGAGCAAGCTTTCGGCCGCAGACGTCATCTTAGGAAACTTGCCCGGCTCCAGCGGAAAGGTCTCGCTGGAAAAGACCATTTTGCGATCCTTTGTCACGGCCATGAAGAATCCTTCAGCGCCCGGAAGATAGTAGTAGGTAACGTCCCCTTCTTCCTCAACCTCGGCAGAGATTTGGCTCAATTGTTCCTTGACGGATTCCACCAGTTTATCGGTCTTGAACTCGAATTCGACTTGAAAGTCGAATGGCGGCGGATCGCCTGGTCCAACTTCCAGAAAGGCATCCATGCTGTCCGGCAGGGCAACTACGCCTTTCATACTCGCTGCTTGCCACATCAACTTCGACATGGGGTCTAGTTGCTGGTCGATCTGCAAGGCCTTGAAAACGTTGGAGTCTCGGATGCGACTCGGTTCGGCGTGAAACGCAATGTTCGCCGGGCCGGGATCGTCGGATTGGCCGGTAGCAACCGGCGTGGCCCCCGATAGTCCCGTCATCAATAACGTAACGATGGTTGTCGAGCGGATCAAGAATTTGATGCCGACAACCGTAGATTTTGACCAAAGCTTGTACACCGATGAGCTCCTAAATGAATGCGACTTCGAATTGTCCAGTGGCCGTTCAGCAACACGGACAGCCTTGAGGATTCCAACAATATAACCGTTCATGCTCGTCTGCGGGACTCGACCGATTTTTGGCTACCAACCGGTCCGCCGAGGTCGACGGTTTTTGGGTGTTGCCTCAGAATCTGATGCGGCGTCGTACGCCCCCGGATATGGACGACTTGGGTCCAACACGGGAACCGTGCCAATCGCCGCAGGAAAAACACGGCGAGTTGGTGGTCGACTTGATTCTTTTGGAATGCGTGTCGAACCCACAGCCACCAAGCCGCGGATGGGAGGACAGGTCAACGACCGACCAAAGAGTCGTGATCGATCCAGTTCAATCACCTATCGCTCGATCACTTCGCCGTTGGCCGGGGACAACATCGCTTCAAAGGTCTCGAGCTTCATGGTGTTGTCGATGCGTCGGACGCTACCATCGTACGTGCCGATAATCATCGTCTCGCCCGGCTTCAGAGCCTTGAACATTTTGACGGCATCCTCCGACGTAAACGGCTTGTTCTCCGCCCAATTCCCGACGGGGGCATTGTAGATAAACGCGATCGTGTCACTGGTTCCGTCGGTCAGATCTGCGAACTCCTGGACATCGGACTGCACCCATTGCAAACCCTTGCCCTTGCCATCCCCAAAGACCGGGACCACCACTTCCGAGAACTTACGATTCGCCTCGCTGTCCCAACCTTGGCTCAAATCAAACTGTTGATAAAGATTATTCTGATCCAAAAACGGAAGTACGCGAACTCGCCAACTCAGGTCATCGCTTTCACCCGGTCCAGGTTGAAACGGGAAGCGATTGTAAGCCGAGTAATAATTGTGCATGCTCAGCGCCACTTGCCTGACATTATTCATCTCTTCAGCTTCAGCGGCTTGCTCGCGCATCTTGGCAAATACGTCGGGTGCGATCAACATCGTTACCAAGACTTGCTTGCCTTCGGACTTGGTTTTGACTCCCGCGAGCAACTTCTTCTGAATTTGACTTTCTAAGTCGTTCCCATTCATGCTCATTTTGCCCATCGCCACCAAGCCATCGATGGTCTCGAGAACCACCTTGGCGGCTTCTTCGTCCACACATTCGATCGCGGCTTTGACTTCTGTTTGCGGAACGAGCGTCAAGTCAGCGCGAACGGAATGTAGTTTTTCCGGCAAGTCCAAGTACGCCTTTACCGGCGGCGGAAAATTATCGCGACCAAACTCGACCACCGAATCAAGCAAGGGAGCGGCAGCCTTGATATCGATAGCGGCTCCAGCGGGTGATTTTGCGGTCGCCTTGAGCAACCGTTCGGCCGCGTCGGTCATCTTCGGAAACTTGCCGGACTCCAGGGGAAAGGTTTCGCTGGAGAAGACCATCCGGCGATCCTTCGTCACCGCAAAGAAAAATCCTTGGGCGCCGGGAGGATAATAAAACGTGATGTCCCCTTCTTCCTCGACCTCCGCGGCCATCCGACTCAACTGCTCCTTGACCGAATCCACGAGTTTGTCGGTTTTGAATTCGAATTCGACGCGAAAGTGAAACGGCGGTGGAGAACCCGGTCTCATTTCCAAAAAGGCATCCATGTTATCTGGCAAAGCCACCACGCCCTTCATGCTCGCTGCTTGCCACATCAACTTCGACATCGGGTCCAGCTGTTCTTCTATCTGAATGGCCTTGAAGAAATTGGAGTCACGAATGCGACTTGGCTCGGCATGAAACCCAATGTTCGCCGGACCTGCATCGCCAGACTGGGCAGACGTAATCGACGTTGCCCCGAATAATCCAGAGAGAGAAAGCGTAAGTACGGTCACACGACGTACCCATAACTCGATAACCCCTATCACTGATTCTGATTCGAACAAGTACACGGATTGGCTCCTGAAAAGAATTCGCAAGCTTGTTTTGTACACAAGTGGAAGATTTCGCGAGTCTTGAACGACTCGCGCCAGCGTCTCCAAACCACCGAACCGCGCTCGTTATTGTGTTTCAGAAACCGCTGGTTGTTCTACGGCTTTCCATCGTAGGTGACAAAATACGCGAAGTAAACAAGTCTCTTGAGCGTTGATAGTTGGCCATTTACGGGTTCTCATTGCTACCTTCGGTGGGGTTCTTCGGCTATAATGGCGACGGGCAAGCCCATGGCAGTTGAAACCGATAGTACCGAAGGTCCCCAAGGATGCGAAGCTGGCTTTGTCTTTTTGTTGCCGTTGCCGTGAATTGTTTGCTCCCATACCAAGTACAGGGTGCGGACGAAAAAATCCGGTTCAATCGTGACGTTCGGCCGATACTCTCGGACAAGTGTTTTGCTTGTCACGGCTTCGACGCGAAAACGCGCGAGGCCGATTTGCGACTGGATGTTCCCCCCGGCGAAGACTGGAGCGGGTGGGTCATTACTCCCGGTGATCCCGGCTCAAGTACGTTATGGGAACGGATCGTCACAGAAGATGCCGACCTCCAAATGCCGCCGGCTCATTCTCACAAGTCCCTGTCGACCACCGAGAAGGAAACCCTGCGGCGTTGGATCGAACAAGGCGCGGTCTACGAAGGGCACTGGTCCTTCCAGCCCATTCCGTCCGAAGTTCCCGTTCCATCCATCGACAACGTTCAACACCCGATCGACGCGTTCGTTCGGCAACGCTTGCAGCGCGAGGGCCTGTCACATTCTCCCGTCGCGGACAAGTCGACTTTGATCCGACGACTTTCGTTTGCCCTCACGGGACTACCACCAACAACGGAGCAAGTGGACACTTTCTTGGCGGACGATTCGCAAGACGCCTACGAACGCTTGGTCGACCGGTTTCTCGAATCGCCGCAATATGGTGAAGAAATGGCTCGGTATTGGCTCGATGTCGCTCGTTATGCCGATACGCATGGTTTGCACCTCGACAACGAACGTCAGATGTGGGCCTATCGCGACTGGGTCATCCGCGCCTTCAATCAGAACAAACCTTTCGATGAATTCACCATCGAACAATTGGCGGGCGATCTGTTGCCGAATCCAACGCTTGAGCAACGAATCGCCACCGGGTTCAATCGCTGCAACGTCACAACCAGCGAAGGCGGTTCGATTGATGCAGAGTTCTTGTTTCGTTATGCGGTCGAACGGGCCAGTACGACGTCCGAAGCTTGGATGGGCCTAACCGCTGGCTGCGCCGTTTGTCACGATCATAAGTTTGATCCAATCTCGCAATCCGAGTTCTATTCGTTGTATGCGTTCTTCTATTCGGCGGCTGATCCGGCGATGGATGGCAACGCGTTGCTGACCAATCCTGTCATTCGTGTGGAATCCGAAGCCGATCGAACTCACATCGCCCAGCTGCAACAGGAGATCTCTGCGGCGCGCGAACAATTGCAGCTCGCGGTGCAAAACGTCCAGTACCGTGACCCAGCAGCGGTCGATGTCGTCGCGGCGCCCACCGCGATCGAAGAATGGTGGATGGACGATGAATTCGTCAGCTCCGGTCGTGTGCAAGCCAGCCCCGGACACGCGACTGAGTTTGTCTCTGCTCCAAGCTCGGAGGTGGCGGCCTTTCGCGGCCAAAAGGTCCTCAAGCGAACCGATGCAGGCCTGACGCAAGACGTGTGGGAAACTAGCGGACCTGGGCTCAAGCTTCCTCCGCAAGCCAAATTCGTTGCGCACGTGTTTTTGGCACCGGAAAATCTGCCGAAGTCGATCATGGTCCAGTTCAACAAAGGCGGTTGGAAGCATCGCGGTGTCTGGGGCGATTATGACGCGATCCAATGGGGAGCTCCACAGACTACCGAACGAGTGTCGCTGGGCGAGCTGCCAGCGGCTGGACAATGGGTCCGCCTGGAATTCCCCGTGGAAACCGTTGGTCTGGCACCCGGCGACGAACTTTCAGGCTTCGCGCTTACCCAGTTCGGCGGAACCGTGTATTGGGATCAAGTTGGCGTTGTTGGTGAAGTCAATCCAGCCACGGACCCCGCCTTTTCGTTTCAAGCCTGGTGGCAGAAAGTCGCCACCTCGGATCTGGCTGGGATCCCTGCCGAATTGCATGAAATTGCGAAACAAGGACCAAGCGCCGAAGGCAACGCGGACCTTAAGAAACAGCTCTTGTCACATTACTTGCTTCATCATTGCCACGCCGTGAAGGAGCAAATCGCCGCGCCGCAACAGTCGTTGGTATCGGCCGAACAAAAGCTGCGGGAATTTGAAGCCAGCCTTCCCAGCACCTTTGTGTTTAGCGATCTGCCGCAACCGCGACAAGCGCACGTGATGACTCGGGGGCAGTACGATCAACCTGGTGCTCCGGTCGAGCCCTCCGTGCCACAAGCCTTGCCGCCACTGGCGAAGGGAGATACCCGAGCGACTCGGTTGGATTTGGCTCGTTGGTTGGTTTCTCCCCAACATCCGCTCACATCTCGCGTCGTGGTCAACCGCTATTGGCAACAATTTTTTGGCGCCGGGTTGGTGAGCACAAGTACCGATTTTGGCTCGCAAGGTGAACCACCGTCGCACCCGGAACTATTGGATTGGTTGGCTCGAGATTTCCAATCGAGTGGCTGGGACGTGAAAGCACTGGTTCGTCGGATCGTCACCTCGGAAACGTTCAAACAATCGTCGGCCGTTTCGCCGGACCTCTACGAACGCGATCCGAAAAATCGATTGTACGCACGGATGTCGCGCCCGCGTTTGGATGCCGAACAAATTCGGGATAACGCCTTGTTCGTCAGCGGCCTGTTGGTCTCACAGATGGGCGGTAAGGGGGTCAAGCCGTATCAACCACCGAATATTTGGGAGCCGGTAGGGTTTGCGGGTTCGAACACGCAGTACTACACGCAGGATCGCGGAACCGCATTGTACCGCCGCAGCATTTACACCTTCCTGAAGCGCACCGCGCCGCCACCGTTCATGTCGAATTTTGATGCACCCAATCGCGAGCAATCCTGTTCGCAACGACAACGGAGCAACACGCCATTGCAGGCCCTGCAATTGATGAATGACGTTCAGCACGTCGAGGCTGCCCGATCGCTGGCCGTCCAACTCTTGCAAGACAAATCCGCCGAGGAACCGTTGCGCCTCCGCAAGGCGGTTCGGATCGTATTGGCCCGAGAGGCCTCCGATGCGGAGTTGCAAATATTGTCGGGACAATTGACGAAACATCGTCAGCGTTACGCAGCCGATCCCGATGCGGCGCAGAAGCTAATTTCCATGGGTGAAACTCCGCCACCAACGGACTTGGATGCACCCGAGTTGGCAGCGTACACGTTGCTGGCCAACACGTTGTTGAATCTGGACGAGACGTTGACTCGGAATTGAAAACCTCAAGACGTTTCGAGCGGCGACACAAAACACAACCATACTCTGCAAAACGATTGGATGAAATCGATGGACCCGGCTCAACAATGGCGGCTCATGCAAACGCGACGGAACTTCTTTGGCAGTAGCGGCCTCAAGTTGGGTGGCTTGGTTGCCGGAATGCTGGCTGGGTCGGCTCCACAGTCCGGCCTGTTCGCCAATGACGTCGCCACGCCAACTAACGATCGCGTTTATCCGCCGTTGCCCGGCTATCCGCATTTTGCGCCGACGGCCAAATCCGTGATTTACCTGCACGCCAACGGTGGACCATCCCAGTTGGATACTTGGGATTACAAACCTGGCTTGCAAGAGTATTTTGACAAAGACCTACCACCAAGTATTCAAGGTGGCCAGCGACTTTCGACAATGACCAGCGGACAGACTCGGTTTCCGGTTGCTCCGTCCAAGTTCCGCTTCCGCAAGGCAGGCCAAGCGGGTATCTGGGTCAACGAAGAATTGATGCCACATACGGCAGAGATCGTGGACGAAATCAGTTTGATGAAAACGGTCCACACCAACGCGATCAATCATGATCCGGCCTGCACGTTTGTGATGACGGGATCAGAAATCCCTGGACGCCCTAGTATTGGGTCCTGGCTGGCGTACGGCTTGGGAAGTGAGAGCAACGATCTGCCCGCTTTTGTCGTGTTCACGCCGAAGTTTCCCGCCGACAGCAACGGCCAAGCTTTGTACGAACGCATGTGGGGTAGCGGTTATTTGCCGACGCGGTTCACGGGCGTGGCGCTCCGTGGCTCAGGTGATCCGGTGTTGTTCCTCCAGAATCCTGCTGGGGTGTCCGCGTCCGATCGCCGAACCATGCTCGATGCATTGGCGGAAATGAACCAATTGGGACTTCAGCGTGTTGGCGACCCCGAAATCGCCACGCGAATTGCTCAGTACGAACTGGCATTTCGGATGCAAACCAGCGTGCCCGAACTGACCGACATTTCGCAAGAGACTCAAGAGACGTTGGAGATGTACGGGCCGGATGTCACGACGCCTGGAACGTTCGCCCACAGCGCGTTGCTGGCGCGGCGGTTGGTCGAACGTGGTGTACGAGCCGTGCAATTGTTGCATCGCGGCTGGGATCAGCACGGAAGCCTACCGTACCAATTGGGCAACCAATGCAAACAGACCGATCAACCGACCGCAGCATTGGTCAAGGACCTGAAACGACGCGGCCTGTTGGACTCGACATTGGTTGTATTCGGTGGCGAGTTCGGCCGAACTGTCTATTCTCAAGGCACGTTGACCAAAGACGATTACGGACGCGACCACCATCCGCGGAATTTCTGTGTGTGGATGGCCGGTGGTGGAGTCCGCGGTGGCTATGTACACGGCGAGACCGACGACTTCAGTTACAACGTGGTCGAAAAACCCGTCGCCATCAACGACATCAACGCCACGATCTTGCACTGTTTGGGGATCGATCACGAACGATTCAGCTACCGCTTCCAAGGACTCGATCTGCGATTGACTGGGGTCGAACCACAACACGTCGTGCGGGAGATTTTGAAGTAGACTCCCAGGATATTGGAACTGCAAACCTTAGCGCCGCGTGGTTGGTCGGATGCTCGCCCAATCACGCTTTGCTACCAGGTTAACTCCTTAGGCACGTCGCGACTTTTCAGAAACGGGAAACGCTTAGCGGCGCGTGCTTGGTCGGATGCCCGCCCAATCACGCTTTGCTAACCGGTTAACTCATGAG
>JAEUIP010000232.1 GCA_016795075.1 Planctomycetaceae bacterium
GAGTACAAACCGCTACGGGGTTGGTTGGGAAGCGCGGCGGATCGATTGCCGCAAGATCAGTTTGCGCCGGTGCTACAGATTGGGAACGAACCGGTCCCGGTCTCGTTGTTGGGGCAACGCGTCATCCCCGCGACCTTGGTGGATCCCCAGAACTTTCGTCGGTCCATTGATCACCTTGAATCGACCGGGGAACTTCGCACGGCGGATGCGGCTTTGCCGCGTGCCTCGACGTTATTGACCAAGTTGCAACAGACCAACGAAACGGCGGACGCCTTGTCGGCGCGGTTGAAAGCAGCAGCGTTGGCGGCGCCTCGTTCGACGACTTGGCCGTCGACAGGGTTGGCGCAAAAATTCAAGCAAGTCGCCGATTTGATTGCTGCCGATTTGCCGACACGAATTTATCACGTGAATATGAACGGATTTGATACGCACTCGAATCAAGAACCCGCGCACGGAACTTTGTTAGCGGAATGGTCAGGTGCCGTAGCGGCCTTCCTGGCGGATTTGGAAGAACAGGGGCAAGCGGACCGAGTCATGGTGATGACGTTTACGGAGTTTGGGCGACGACTGCGAGAAAACGCGAGTCGCGGTACGGACCACGGCGCGGCGGGTGTCGTTCAACTATCGGGCCCCGAGTTTATCCAGCCCCTGTTAGGCACCTATCCCTCGTTGAGTGATTTGGACGAAGGCGATCTCAAGCATACGGTCGACTACCGTCGGGTCTATGCCAGTATCTTGGAACACTGGTTGGATCTGAATCCACAGGACATTCTGGGACCTGGATTTGATTCTTTGCCGTTGCTGCGTCCGGTAAGCTGAGTTGATCGCGCGGCGTGGCTCGGACGCTCGGCTCGACGTTATTCGATCGTTAGATACGACATGGACGTGGCGTAGGGGAATCGTTGCAAGGTGTACTTGTTGAGCGAGACCTGCTCGAGCAACGCCAACGTTTCACCGGGGAACAACTTCATGTTCAGCTCGTCGAACAAGATAATGCTGCCACGTGGCATTCGCGGCAGCAATAGCTCGAGCGTGACTTTGGTCGGGGCATACAAGTCGGCGTCCAAGTGCAGCAAGGAAACCAATAAATGGGGATTTGCTTGCAAGTACTGCGGAAGCGTCGTGGTGACATCTCCCTTGACCAATTCGCATTTCGGAATGTGGCTCATCAGTCGATTGATGTCGTACAGGTGCAATGCTTCCGCGATGTCGACTTCGGGAGATTCCCCAGCGGAAAAGCCGCCCTTGACCAAGTGCTCGCTGACGCCGGCTTGATCCTTTTCGCTAATGGACGGAAAGCCTTCGAATGTATCGAAGCCTATGATCTTGCGAAGATAGTTCACGGGTTCGTAGATGCTGGATAGGTGAGCCCATGTCAGCAGACTGGCGCCGCGATGCACACCAACTTCAACGATCGAACCGTGAATTGTAAGTTGCTTTAGAAACACTTCGTTGCGAGCCAAGAACTTGGTCAAGGACTGACGCGAAGTGTACTTGGTAAAGGCTTCTAGCTTTTCGACCGGCGTGCCTGGACTTTGTTCCCAATAGTCACCCAAGCGAGCCACGTAGCTTTGGTCGTTGTGCGATTGATGAGCGGATTCACGGACCAATTTCATAACAAGTCAACCTACAACCGATTCTGCCAAGTTGCGGGGACTAGGCGTCAAACCTATCGGCCTTGTCCCGAGCGAACATCCCCTCGAGTGCTTTGTCAAATCCAAAACTTAGGGTCTGGTAAAGGTGTCAGGAGTCAATTGTGCGAAGCACCCGATGGGCCGTACCGGCAATTGACTCCTGACACCTTTACCAGACCCGACCCTAAATTTAGACGTTGACAAAGCACGAGCCCCCGCTGCCATACCGTTCAAGTCGCCGATGTTAGCGATTTCCGCGCCAATGCTTGCCGGGCGGCGGTCAGCTCAGGAATTTTCCAACCTGCCTCTCGGTACGATTTGTCCAACAGATCACGGTAACGCAAGTTGATAACAAATCGAACGTCTGGAGTGTGATTCATTTGCGCTGCGTGTGGCAACATGCTGTGGAAAAACAGGCCGTCGCCGGCTTCGAGTTCAATCTGTTGCAGCGGATCAAACGTCGCGACAATCTCTGGATCGATCGTATTCCACTTGGTGGGCACGTCGTATTGTCGCACGTCGTGATCGAACATGCCTTCGCGATGTCGCCCCGGGGCCAACAGGAGGCCACCATTGCGTTGATTGACTTTTTGCAGGGGAATGTAGACCGTGCACGTTGTCTCGGGACCACCGTTATAATAATAGTCTTGATGCCAACGTCCCAAGTGCCAACCGTCTTCTGGCAAACTCATGAGTACCAACAAACGTTGGTGCAATACAACATGCGATGACAGAATCGAACGGACCACATTCATGATTGCCGAATGACTTGCAATGTGGTGCATCAACGGGGTTTGGGAGATGGCTTCGTAAATCAGACCCTGGCCACCTTCACGTTGGGCGTGGACCGCCTGCACGCAACGACTCGCTTGCTGGGCCAGACTAAGACTGGCGTCGGTCGCTGAACAATCCCCCAGCAACCCGGCAGTTTCCGTAATGGTCTGCAGGACTTGATCGATTTCGGCTACCGGAAGCAGTTGCGGAATGATGAAGCCACCCTGTTCGGCATAGGCTTGGCGCAAACATGAAGAATCCGAGGCTATCGCCTCGTGTGTTAAAATGGGCAACATAATCAAGTCCGGGTGAAAAAACATGGTGCTGGACCAGCGATCGAATCTCGGGCTGGTCTATTCCCTGTTATCGGCCAACAGAGTCCCGACGAGAGAATCTATTTTGGCGACTCTCTCCGGGAAACCCCTCAAAAGAAGCCAATGCAGGCAGCGTTTTTGGCGGTCTTCGGAGGTGGAAGTTGTTTTGCAATCGGTGGTGTAATGGTTTCAGCGGGCTCGAGCCGACCGGGAATTTCAGACACCATGAGGATCCAGGCGGTGTTTGGCAACAGGCGAGGGCCCGGGCACAGATGGCCCGTTAACAAAAAGTCCGAGTGTGCCGCAAGAATTATAGGTGTGCCAAACGCGGGCAAGTGCAGGAATTGTGTCGGCCCTTCAGGCCTGTAAAACTCTGGGGGCTCAGCAAACCGGTGGCTTGCACCACCGGCAGAGGTTGCGTCGGCCCTTCGGGCCTAAGACGACTCCTCCGGAGTTTGTGCAGGAATAGTGTCGGCACTTGAGGCGCCTGTCAGGCCTGCAGAACTCTAGGGGCTCAGCAAACGGGTGGCTTGCACCAGCGGCAGAGTTTGTGCCAGCTCTTCGGGCCGAAGAGTAAGAGCTTTTCCAATCCTAAACTTCGCAAGAAAATTGGTTGACAAGGCGGTGTCGGGCAAAACTCCCGACCAATGACTTCGTCTGTCCTGCTCTGCTCGTTCCACGGATACTCGAATTTCGACCGGTGCGATATAAAGCAACAGCGCGTCCCGTTCTCTTTTGTTTCGGTCCAATCACTTCCGCTTACCAACTTAGCCCTGATCTACCCAATGCAAAATTTTTCGCTGTCTAAATTGGTGGCTAACTATCAGTCGCTCACCGACCTTGAACAGGAAATGTTGCGGTATTTTGCCGTGTATGGCCGACCGATTGGACGTTATCAGCTAGATTACTTTCGCAGAATCAAATCAGCGCCGCAGAACAAACAAGAGTTTACCAACGCGTTTATCGAACGGACGCTGGAGAAGTTCCACTCGCACCGATTGACGCTCAGAACTTCGGATGGCTACATCATAAGTTTGTTGGCGATCGATTTCTTGTTGAGAGACATTATCGATCGGGGGGAGCTTGCTGAAATCAAGGTTGTGGCGACCAAGGCAAAGCTTTACACGGGGTGGAGTCATGTCGACTTCTCGTTTGTGGTTAATTTCCTGGAATCGTTTTATTTAGGAAATGAGGCGGACGCTTGGCAACGGTACACCGACGACTTCCGCGGAAGTTTTCCGATGTTGGAACCGTTCGACCCCGTTCGCTTTGCCGCACTATCGCCGAGGCTCAAGAGTTTATTCGCGCGGCATTCGGCGGCTCGATACATCCGCGGCGCGAACCTGCAAGCCGGTCTGCTCGACTTGCAGGTCCTGGCGGCGACTCGGCAAGTGATCGAACGGGATTTGGAGTCGAACGGCGATGCCCGACTAAGAGCGGCGGCCGTCGAGTGGGCCTTGGCCAGTGGGAATCAGGACCTTTTGGGATTGTTGGACGAACTCACCGGTGGCAAGGCCGTCGACGTCGCAGGCTGCCGGGCTCTGTTGCGGGGCGAAGTTGAACAGGCCACAAGTCTATTGGCCAAAACGACCGCAAAAAAGGCGTCGGCCAAATGCCTGACGGCCCTTGGTGAATTGCCCAGTCTGTTTTACTTCCTGATGAAGCTTAGTGGTTGCTGTGGACCGTTGGGGAGTGATGTAAGTAAAGCCATCGAAACGGGCGTCCGCCAGTGTTATTTCTTATTGGATTCGTTTGAAACAATGAAAATGGGGTGCCGGTACCGTGAAAAACCTTCTGCGGACCTTGGCAACAAAATCGCAAGTGCTACCAAAGCCGATGCCGCATTCGACTATCTAACGGCCCGCTATCTCGCGATGTGGCTTCAATTGGAGAGTACATCGACGGACGCCGCGAGAATTCAAGAGAAGTTGGTTTTGGCCGAACAGCATTATCGCCGTGTCGGCTGCCATTTCTTGGCGGGTGAGGTCGCGGTGTTGGCTGGTCTTGAGACGTCTCCGCCCCAGAGCTTGAACATCCAGAGTTTGGCGGCGAATCTCAAGCCACAACCAGTTTGGGAGCAACGACTGCAAGCGATTGCGGACTTGGTCGCAATTCGCAAAGTCGCGAAGTCCGACGAATCAAGCGACGTGGCAACGGAGCGTCTCATTTTTGAGATGGCTTTCGACGACGAATCCATCTATCTGGAAGCTTTTCAGCAATCCCGGAAAGGCCAATCTTGGTCCAAGGGACGCAAGATCAGTTTGAAGCGATTGTCCGAACGCAGCGGCATGTCGGAGTTTGCGTATCTGACGGAACAAGACCGCGCGGTGATTCGCGGGTTCCGCCAAAGAATGGAATATGGTCGGTACGGGATCGAAGATTCCGTCGAAGTCGTCGCCGAAATAGCGGCGCGAGGATTGATTGGTCATCCTCATGTTTACCGTCCCGGGGATCGGGAATTGGCCATGGAAATTGTCGAGTCACCGCCGCGACTTTTGGTCGAGGAAGTGAATTCCAAGGAAATCCAATTGAGATTGGACCCGAGCCCAGAACGCGAGGACTCGAAAATCCTGTTGAATCAACTCAGCCCTGGCAAATTGGAGATCACGTTTTTCAACGAAGAAATTCTACGTTTGCATCAGCGATTGGGCCCGTCTCTTCGCATCCCTCGCAAAGCCATCCACCGACTACCGGGCATCTTGCGGCCATTAAGTTCCGTCGTGATGGTTCACTCGGAAGTTGAAATGGGCGATGGCACCAACAACGCGGACGGATCAAACGTGACGAAGGCGGAGGTCATCGAAGGTCAACGAACCCCTCGTGTGCATTTGTTCCCCAGCGGCGGCGGGTACTTTCTCGATATGTTCGTGCACCCATTTGGCGAGTCAGGCCCGAGCTGCCGCCCTGGTGAAGGCGGAACAAAGCTGTTCGCCAACGTCGATGGAAAATCACTCACAGCAAATCGCGACTTGTCACTCGAGATTGCGGCCGCGAACCAATTGCTTGACCGATGTCCGCATGCGCGCAGTTGGTTGGAGTCGCCATGGTCTGCATTTCTACCCACTCCGATCGACGCCTTGGAAGTTCTCTTGGAGTTGGACTTGGCCATGCGCGACGGACATTGTCAGGTGATGTGGCCTCAAGGAAAAGAACTGCGGATCGCGGGACAGGTCGGCAGTTCTAGTTTGCAAGTACGAATCAAGAAGGATCACGATTGGTTCGCAGCGTCCGGGGCTCTGCAGGTCGATTCAACCCTCTCGTTAGACATGCTCAAACTGATCGATCTTGTGTCCAATACCACGGGTCGTTTTGTGCAACTGGATGACGGTCGTTTCTTGGCCTTGACCGAGCAATTGCGGCGGCAAATCGAAGAGTTCAAGGGATTTGGGGATCGGAAAAAAACCGGTTCGCTGCGATTTCCGGCTGCCCATGCCGGGATGTTCGAAAACCTTGCGGGCGTCAAAATCAAAGCCGATGCCCACTGGAAGTCCATGCTCGAACGCATGCGAGCTGCTCAACAATTGGAGCCCAAGACGCCCCATGGGTTCTTGGCGGAAATGCGAGATTATCAAGAAGACGGCTACAAGTGGATGGCTCGATTGGCCGCTTGGGGTGTGGGCGGCTGCTTGGCCGATGACATGGGCTTGGGCAAGACCATTCAAGCGCTGGCCATGTTGATGGAACGTGCCACCGGACCGGCGCTGGTGATTGCGCCAACGTCCGTGGTCTTTAATTGGGCGGCCGAGATTCAGCGATTTGCCCCGACACTTCGTCCGCGAATGGTTGCGGAAGAAGCCGCCAGTGACGAGTTGACGGACTTGCAACCGAATGACGTCGTCTTGTGCAGCTACGGCTTGTTGCAACATCGAACGGCGATGCTCAAAGCTACCTCATGGAACACTCTGATTCTCGATGAGGCTCAGGCCATCAAGAACGCCACGACGCAGCGTTCGCAATCAGCCAAATCGCTCCAAGCCAATTTTCGCATGATCATGACCGGCACTCCCATCGAAAATCACTTGGGCGAATTGTGGAACCTGATGGACTTTATCAACCCTGGGATGTTGGGTTCGGCGGAAGTCTTTCAACAGCGTTTCGCCATCCCGATCGAACGAGACCAATGTCGGCAAACCAAGTCCCGACTCAAGAAATTGATTAGCCCATTTCTCTTGCGGCGAACCAAAGCTCAGGTCTTGTCGGAATTGCCGTCGCGCACGGAAATCACACTGCACGTGACGATGAGCCCACAGGAAACGGCATTTTATGAAGCGCTCCGGCAACAGGCCGTTAAGAAGTTGGCCGACATTGGTTCCGAAAAAACGTCCCATTTGCAGATTTTGGCCGAAATCATGCGTTTGCGCCGAGCCTGCTGCAATCCCCAATTGGTTCATGGGGGTGCCGACATCGAGTGTTCGAAATTGAAACTTTTTTCCGAGACGGTCGATGAACTATTGGCCGGCGGCCACAAGGCGTTGGTCTTCAGCCAATTTGTCGATTACTTGGCGATCTTACGGCAGGAACTGGAGCGAAAAAAGATCGCGTACCAGTACTTGGACGGCAGCACGCCGGCCGCCAAACGCAAAACGAGCGTCGAGGCGTTTCAAGCGGGCGAAGGCGATCTGTTCTTGATCAGTTTGAAGGCGGGCGGTTCCGGACTCAACCTGACTGCCGCGGATTACGTCCTGCACATGGACCCGTGGTGGAATCCCGCAGTCGAAGATCAAGCGTCCGACCGGGCCCATCGGATGGGACAACAACGCCCCGTGACGATCTATCGTTTCATCACGGAAGGGACCATCGAACACAAAATCCAACAGTTGCACGGGACGAAACGCGACCTGGCCGATAGTCTGTTGGAAGGAACGGACCAAAGCGGAAAACTGTCGGCCGAGGAACTGTTGGCGCTCTTGCGCAGTTAGCGTCGTCTGTTAGGTTGCGGTCATTGACGCTACAGTTATGGGCTGTGGAACGGTGCGACTTCCTCCGCCGGTTGTCCCTCGGTTAATGACGGTTTCGCTCGATCCAGAATTGAGCCAACGATTGCAGAAAGACGTTCATGAACGAAACCCTTAAACGCTCTTGGTGGCGTGAGCCGCTGCTTTGGTTTGCGATTGTCTTTGTCCCTCTGTGGATCATGTTGATCGTGGGCTGGGTCAATGGCGAGGCCTTGATTGATCGAGTCCCGGTACTGTCGCTGGGGATTCTGGACACGATCATGGTGTTTGCTGTTATCACGACCTGTTTTTGGCTCGTGTTGGCGTTGCTGCTGCGCATGTCCGGGCGCACTCGAATGATGGGGCTTGCGGGACTGTTTGTGACGATCGGCGCGGCGATTTTTGTTCTGCCGCAGTTCTTTGAATTTGACATGGACGGCGACGTCCGACCGCTTGGCTTTCGTTTGAAGCAAGCCAGTGGCTCTTTGCCGATCGAAGTCGAGGGTGAGATCGCGCCACTACAAGTATCCGGTAGCAGCTTCACGCAATTTTTAGGACCCAACCGCGACTTGACAGTTCCTTGGCTGGATATCGGCCAAGAGGCTCGCGCGGTTGATTGCCCAGTCGTATGGCGGCGCGCCGTCGGAGCTGGTTGGTCCGGATTCGCTGCGGTCGATGGACTCGCGTTTACAATGGAACAACATGGGAACCGGGAAGTTGTCGTGGCCTATCGCGTCGCCGATGGAAAACGCGTATGGATTCACGAGGCCATTCGCCGCCATTTTCATCCAGCCGGCGGGACAGGTCCGCGTTCCACTCCCACCTTTCACGACAATCGCCTTTACACCTTAGGTGCGATTGGAAACCTTGTTTGCTTGAAGGCGAACACCGGTGAAGTCCTCTGGGAGCGTGATTTGCTGGCCGAGTTCAACATTCCCGTCGTCGTATCAAATCCTAACTCCGATAGTCGGACGGATGTTGAACAAAGCAACGTCCTGTGGGGTCGGGCTGCATCACCTTTAATTGTGGGAGACTTGGTCGTGGTTCCTGTCGGCGGACCAACCGACGGTCCCC
>JAEUIP010000233.1 GCA_016795075.1 Planctomycetaceae bacterium
AAACGTCTAGTTTCAGGCATTCCGCAAGCAAACGATGGCTGTCAGCAATTTGCATTTTTCAATTTCCATTTTTCATTTCTCATTTCTTAGCCGCGTGTGAACCAAAGACGATCATTTGCCTGGCTGGCGGACTTCCCGGGGATGGCAATGCCGAACTGCGGATGAATACATTCGCTGCCTGCGGTTTCGAATTGAAGACCGTCAAAGTATCCGTTCGGAAGTTAGACCAGGGCAGTCGGACAAGTTGCTGTCGGTCAAGGAAGTGTCCGCGGACGGTTCATCCGCAGTTCGGCTTTGCCATCCGTGGGCATTACCAAACGCTCGCATTCTGCGGCTTTGCGGCTCAAGCTATACGGTGGCTCAGACCTGGTGTCTCGTCAGTTTCGACGATCGGGGTCCTCGGATTACCCAAGGTCGGGTTCTGGCAAATCGGGAAGTTATCTCCAGACAATTCCTTAGCGATGCGTCGCGCCGGTGGCCACCAGTGTTTTTCTCCGCGCTCTCGACACATCGACGTTTGCGAATTTTTCCGCACGAGCTGCGAGAACTTGATTTGCGGTGCGCGCGTGGTGTCGGTTTGATCGGATCGCTGTCCTCGCGATTTGCTGCGAACGAGCCGAGTTTCTGCTACAATCGATAGGTGTTATTCCCTGCCGTCCTCCCGCATCGCCTGTGGACTCGGGCCGTCGAACGCCTATCCACTACCAACCAGGAGACTCACATGCGCTCTTTTTTTACTCGCCACAGCCTGGTCGCGTGGTTATTCCTTGGACTACTTGTGCAAACGGTTTGGGCACAGGAGCCAGGAGCTGGGCCAAGTCCTCCGAATATCGTGTTTGTGTTTTCCGATGATCACGCGCTGCAAGCGATTGGCGCGTATGGATCGACGATCAACGAGACGCCCAACTTGGATCGGCTGGCCAGCCAGGGTCTGGTGTTTGACCGTTCTTACTGCGCGAACTCGATTTGTGGACCCTCGCGCGCGTGCATCTTGACGGGGCTCCATAGTCATCTGAACGGCTTTCGGCGCAATGGGGATCGCTTCGACGGCTCGCAATGGGTGTTCCCTCGCGCGCTTCAACAGTCCGGTTATCAAACGGCGCTGATTGGCAAATGGCACTTGGAGAGCGATCCGACCGGGTTCGACTATTGGCAAGTGTTGCCGGATCAGGGTCACTATTACAATCCCGACTTCATCATGATGGATGGCTCGCGCCAGCGAGTGCCTGGGTATTGCACGGACTTGATCACCGATGCTTCGTTAAAATGGTTGGACCAACGAGACCGGAGCAAGCCCTTTTTGCTCATGTGCCAACACAAAGCTCCCCATCGCAATTGGTCGCCTCATCCTCGACACTTCGGCAAGTACAAATTAGGAAGTGTTCCGGCTCCCGACTCGCTGCGCGACGATTATTCGGGTCGCTCGCGCGTGTTGCAGGAGAGTGAAATGACGATTCGCGACCATTTTTATTGGGGACACGATGCCAAGTTTCATGGTCCCAATGAGTTCCCGGACCATTTCCGCGACGGCATTCCGAACGGTGAGTATCAACGCATGAGCCCGGAGCAGAAAGCTGCTTGGGATGCCTATTACCAGCCCGAGAACGAAGCCTTCTTGACCAAGTTGCGGGCCGGGGAATTGTCCGATGATGAAATCTTGGCCTGGAAACATCAACGCTACATGCACGACTATTTGGGGACTGTCCAGGCGGTTGATGACAGCTTGGGACGAGTTCTAGAGTATTTGGAAGCGAACGATTTGACGAAGAACACGATCGTGGTTTATTCGTCGGACCAAGGATTTTACTTGGGCGAACACGGTTGGTACGACAAACGGTGGATGTTCGAAGAGTCGCTGCGGATGCCGTTGATTGTGAAGTGGCCGGATCGCATCGCGCCGGGATCGCGGAGCAACGCTCTTGTGCAGAACATCGATTACGCGCCGACGTTCTTGGAAGCGGCCGGGGTCCCGATCCCGGAGCAGGTGCAAGGCGCTAGCCTGCTGCCCGTGTTCGCGCAAGGTGGCCAAGCTCCGGCCCATTGGCGAGATGCCATCTACTACGCGTACTACGAAAACGACTCGGTTCATGAAGTCGCGATTCATGACGGAGTTCGGACAGATCGGTACAAGCTGATGTTCTTCCCGCGAACCAACGAGTGGAATTTGTTTGACTTGGTCACCGATCCGCGGGAAATGAAAAGCGTCCATGACGATCCGCAATACCAGCCGATCCTCCGCGGGATGCAACAACGATACCGCGATCTCCGCGGTTTTTATCAAGTGAACTCGGCGACCATTCCGGTGACGCGCGGCGACGAAGATTGGTGGAAGCAGCGGGATCGTGAGAAGACCGCGTTGGGGAAACAGCAGGCGCACGAATTGGTCTTTATCGGCGATTCGATCACGCAGGGTTGGGAAGGCGCCGGAAAGGCCATGTGGGACGAACACTTCGCCCACGCTCCTAGTTTGAACTTGGGCTTTAGTGGTGATCGGACGGAGCATGTCTTGTGGCGCTTGCGTCGAGGCCAGATGGGGATCAGCAAGCCGCGCGCGGCCGTGATCATGATTGGCACAAACAATACCGGACATCGGATGCAACCTCCGCAGGAAACGGCCGCTGGGGTTCGCGACATCATTGCGTTGGTGCAACAACAATCACCCGCGACCAAGATCGTTTTGCTGGGCGTCTTTCCGCGTGGTGAAACGACCTTCGACTCGATGCGGTTGAACAATGTCGCGCTTAATCAGTACTTGAGCCGTTTAGATGATGGAGAGCAGGTGTTCTATCGAGACCTCTCGCCGTTGTTTCTCAAAGAGGATGGTTCGCTTCCTCGGGAGATCATGCCCGACTTGTTGCACTTGAACGAAGCCGGCTATCAAATCTGGGCCGAAGCGCTGGTTGGGATCCTGCAAGAATTGGATGTTTATCCAGCGAAGCCCTAGTGCTTTGTCACCATTTAATTTTGGGGTCGGTCTGGTAAAGGGGTCAGCAGTCAATTGCCGGAACGGCCTTTCGGGTGCTTCGCACAATGGACTCCTGACCCCTTTACCAGACCCCAAGTTTTGGTTGTGACAAAGCCCTAGGCTCTGTCAAACTTCCGTTTTCGAGGTCCTCGCGGTATCGCTTTTAAGTTGGCCCGCTTTAAGAAGCCTTCATGGGACGGAAGTCTCGTGCCTTGTGCTTTTTGTTATCATCAGTCGCCGGGGTTCTTAGGAAGCGGAGTGGTTTCATGTCGAGTAAGCTGGTTTGGTTTGTTGGGCTCTGTTGGACTAGCTTCATAGGGTGGAACACCTCAAGCTTGGCGCAAGACGGGGAAGCAACGAAGTGGTTCAAGGGTAATCTCCACACGCATTCCCTTTGGAGCGACGGTGACGACTTTCCTGAAATGATTGCGGACTGGTACGTGCGCCACGATTACCAATTCTTGGCGCTTACCGATCACAATGTCTTGGGGACGGACCTCCGCTGGATGAAGTACGCGGAGATTGAACGTCGGGGAGGTCCTGAGGCGTTGGCCAAGTACCGCGCGCGATTTGGGGCCGATTGGGTTCAAGAGCGCGGCACGCCAGGCACGGAAGATCACGAGGTGGCGCTGCGGCCATTGGCGGAATTCCGAGCACGAGTGGAACAACCGGAAAAGTTCTTGCTGATCCCAGGCGAAGAGATTTCGGACGCGGTGGGGCGGTTGCCCATTCACTTGAACGCGACCAACGTGACAGAGGTTTTGTCACCGGCTCGCGGGGAAACGGTGCGCGAAGCGATCGCGAACAACGTGCGGGCGGTCGCCGACCAAGCCCAGCGCAGCGGTCGCCAGATTTTGATTCATTTGAATCATCCGAATTTTGGTTGGGCCGTGACGCCGGAAGATCTGGCGTTTGTGGCGGAGGAGCGGTTTTTTGAAATCTACAATGGGCACCCGTCCGTGCATCAATTGGGCGACGAGACTCGCCCGGGTTTGGAGCTGTTTTGGGACATCGCCAATACGTTGCGGATTGATCGGTTCGCCAGTCCACCGCTGTTTGGTTTGGGCACCGACGACAGTCACGACTATCACGGGGTCCAGGGTGCGACGCCAGGACGTGGTTGGATCGAGGTTCGCGCGGACAAGTTGGAGGCGGATACGTTAATCGCCGCGATCCAGCGAGGGGATTTTTATGCTTCGAGTGGCGTCACGCTGCGGGACGTGAGCTTCGATCGAAACACGCGGCAATTGCGGCTAGAAATCGAGCCGCAAGAAGGCGTGGCCTTCACCACGCAGTTTATTGGAACACCACAGGACTACGATCGCACGTGGCCGGCGGCGACCGACGCCGACGGTCGCGTCTTGACGGTCCAAGAGCGGTACTGCCCGAAAATTGGGACGGTGTTCAAAACGGAGACGGGTTTGACCCCGACGTACCAACTGACGGGCGACGAGCTGTACGTCCGTGCGGTGGTCACGAGCACTCGGCTGCACCCCAATCCCTCGCTGGAAAATCAACGGGAGCAGGCTTGGACGCAACCGGTAGGCTGGGAAAAGCGGCTTGATCCGCGTTAGGCAGCCCGTTCAAAGCGTTGACACCCGACCGACCGGTCGGTACACTGGGACGCGTGAAGATCGCCGCCATCCCAGCCCGTGACCGAATTTTGAACGCCGTCATGCAATTGATTCGTGACGGTGGCGTGCATGCCGTGACGTTGTCGGCCGTGTGTCGTTTGGCTTCGATTAGCAAAGGCGGACTGGTTCATCATTTCCCGTCCAAAGAGTCGTTGATCGACGCTTTCTTGGACCGAGCGGCGGAAGAGTACACTAGTTTTTTTGACACGCGTTTGGCCCGGGTCTCCAAGGGCAACGGTCGGTGGACCTTGGCGTGGTTGAATCTATTCCTGCTCGAATCGGAACGGGCAGTTCGTGGGTCGACGGATCGGCCGGCTGAAGAACAATGCACGGCGGTATTGTTGGCCTTGATCCAATCATCGGGCCGCGACGGCATGGCCAAGTCCCTGTTTGACCATGTTTTTCACCAAATGCGGGCCGACGGGATTTCGTTGGACTTGGCGACGACCTTGCTCGTGACCATGGATGGATACTGGTTTCAATCGGTGATCGAACATCCTGCGGAGTTGCGCCTCCGAGCCGCACGTTTGCGACGTCAGTTGCGGAAAGCGGTTCAGGCGGACGTGAAGGCCGCTCCGAGAAAAGTCTCTAGACGGAAAGTCCGAAGTTGACAATGAAATGGCAATGGTTAAACGCCGCTAGTTGGTGGTTAGGTGGGTTGCTGATTATTGGAGCCACCGTGGCTGTTTTGGCGGCTATTGGACTCGCCAAATATCGGCAGATCCAAACTGCGATGGCGGCTCCGCCGCCGCCGGAAGCCCCGGTCGCGGTGGGTTTGGCAACGGCCGAGGCAATCAAGTTTCGGCAAACGTCGGTGGTCGTGGGAACGGTCTTGGCGCCACGATTCATCCAATTGCGGACGGAGTTGCCGGGAATCGTCACGGCCGTTTCGATGGAACCGGGTCAGGTGGTTCCCAAAGATCAAGTCTTGGTGCAATTGGACGTGCGATCCGAAGCAGCGGAATTAAAAAGCGCAATGGCCGATCTCAAGTTCGCCGAAGCGGAAGTCAATCGTATTCGCAGCATCGCTAGTCCCAACGCCATCAGTGCCCAAGAAAAAGAACGAGCCGAGGCGAATTTAAGCCGCGCGGAGGCGGAAGTGGATCGCTTGTCGGTCATGATTGATCGCAAGACGATTCGAGCCCCATTTGAGGCTCGTGTTGGATTGCATCAGTTGCATATCGGTCAATACTTGGAGGCGGGAGCGCCCATCACCAGTCTCGAAGGGACGGACCCGTTTTTCGAAATTGACTTTTCGGTTCCCAAGCATATCGCCGAGTCGCTGAAGATCGGCGATCGAGTCCGCTTGAATCTCGGTACGAACAGCGCAGCCGTGACCCCGTCGGTAATTGAAGTGCCGGTTGTGGCGTTGGACGGGCGAGCCGACGCGATTTCGCGCACGATGCTGGTTCGCGCTCGGATCGATAATCCTCCCGCGACGATGCGACCCAACGATTCGGTTCGCGTGGTCGTTGAGTATGGCGACCTCATCTCCGCGGTCGCTGTACCGGCCACAGCGGTTCGCAGCGCTCCTACCGGTCGCAGTGTCTTCTTAGCCGTCGAACGCGAGGGTGCGTTGCGCGCGGAGGTGCGGAACGTGGTGGTCATTGGGACCGGGGATGGCACCCGGGCATGGATCGGGGCGGGCTTGGCCGGTGGCGAGCAAGTGGTGGCCGAAGGATCGTTCAAAGTGCGCGACGGTGCGTTGTTGGCGCCGGTAGCTTTGGATCGGGTCGGCTCGACGCCCTCGTTGGATCATCTGGACCAGTCCTCACTGCCGGAGTCGCCATGAAATCCATAACGGACTTGTTTATACGTCAACCCGTGCTGGCCATTGTGTTGAACGTGATGTTGGTGCTGATTGGAATTCGGTGCGCTGTCAATTTGCCTGTGCAGCAGTTTCCAAAGCTGGAAAGTGCCTCGATCACGATCACGACGATCTACTTTGGTGCCAGTGCGGAAACCGTGCGCGGTTTCCTCACCACACCGGTTGAACGAGCCGTTTCTTCGATTGCAGGCGTCGATTACGTCGAATCTTCCAGCACGGCGGGTGTCAGCACCGTGACCGTGCGCTTGGTCCTGAATCATGATTCGACCAAGGCGTTGGCTGAAATCAGTGCGCGACTGCAACAAGTTCGCTCGGAATTACCGGCTGAAGCCGAGCCACCGACCATCGAGTTGGTCCGGGCGGATCGACCGTATGCGACTTTCTACCTGAGTTTTACGTCGACCGAGTATAGCATTCCAGCACTGACGGATTATCTGACGCGTAATGTCCAACCGCGGCTGGCGACGATCCCGGGCGTTCAGCGTTCTGGGATTGAGGCGGGACAAACGCGCGCGATGCGAATTTGGGTTTCGCCGCAACGATTGACGGAATTGAATCTCACGCCGGGCGACATTTTTGTTGCGCTGCAACGGAACAACTTTGTCGCGGCGATTGGCCAAGTCAAAAGCGCGGAAGTTCAAGTCGATCTTTTGACCAATACCGATTTGCAGAGTGTGGACGAGTTTAGTGACTTGATTGTCTCGCAAGTCGCGGCGTCCGCCGATTCACCGGGACGAATTATTCGTTTGTCGGACGTTGCACGCGTTGAGTTGGGCAGCGAAGAACCGATGGCCGCGGCCTTGTATCGGGGCAACGATGCGGTGTACGTCAGTGTCTGGCCGCTACCGGGTAGCAACGAGATTGATGTCGCGCTTCGTTTGCAACAAACGATGGCCGAGATCGCACCGGACTTGCCGGCTCACGTCGACATGCAATTGGCTTACGATGGCACGCGCTTCATGCGTAAATCCTTGACCGAAATTTCCAAAACGTTGCTGGAAACGATTTTGATCGTGGCCGCCGTGGTCTTTTTGTTCATGGGATCACTGCGGACGGCTTTGGTGCCTTTGGTGGCCATGCCGGTATCGTTGGTGGGCGCTACGATCGTGATGTACCTAATGGGTTTTTCGCTCAACTTGCTGACACTTTTGGCGATCGTTTTGGCGGTGGGCTTGGTCGTTGATGATGCCATTGTCGTGGTCGAAAACGTCCAGCGCCATATTCGCGAAGGTCGCAGCCGATGGGACGCCGCGTTGATCGGAGCGCGCGAGTTGGTGGGGCCCGTCATTGCAATGACCATCACGTTGGCGACTGTTTATGCGCCGATCGGCTTTCAAGGTGGTCTGACCGGAATGTTGTTTCGCGAGTTTGCGTTTACCTTAGCAGCCGCGGTGGTCGTTTCGGGGATTGTGGCCGTTACTCTATCGCCGATCATGAGCGCTTGGTTGAGCCCAGCGGATGGGCGAGAAGGTTGGGCGACGCGCGCGGTCAATTATTTGTTCGATCGAATTCGTCTTGTTTACGGACGGATGTTGGGTGGCATTTTGCGCTTGAGGTGGTCGATTGCGATTGCGACGTTGATCGCGGCGTTGGCAGCCGTGCCCTTCTATCAATTTTCGGCCAAAGAGTTGGCGCCGGTTGAAGACGAGGGAGCCATTGCTGTGATGTTGACCGCTTCTCCCGATGCGACGCTGCAGTCTTCGACGCGCTGGTCCAGTCAATTGGCCGATGGGTTTGAATCAATTCCCGAGACCAGTTACATGTGGGCGTTGGCGACCGCTGCGGGTGGATTCGGCGGCGTGATCACCACAGACTGGGAAGAACGGACCCGGAGCACTGCCGAGATATTGCCCGAAGTATTTGGCGTCGCGTCCGGCAGTCCGGGACTGGAAGCCTTTCCGGTACTCGTACCGCCGTTGCCAGGCGCTGGAAACTACGACGTCGAAGTGGTGATCAAAAGCGACCTACCCGTAGAACGCCAAAATCAATTGGCGAACGAAATCGTGCAGCGTGCGCGCGCGGCAGATATGTTCATGTTTGTGGACACCGATCTCAAAGTCGATCTGCCACAAGCTCGCGTCAACATTGATCGGGAACGCTTGGCGGACTTGGGGTTGGACCAAGCTTTGGTTGGACGTGAGTTGGGCGTGCTCTTGGGTGGCGGGTACGTCAATCGCTTCAACTATTACAATCGCTCGTACCGTGTGATTCCGCAATTGGAGGCCGCCGATCGTCAATCGCCTGGTTCGTTGATGGATCTGCAAGTCCGTACGCCATCGGGCAAGTTGGTTCCCGTTTCGAC
>JAEUIP010000234.1:0-2277 GCA_016795075.1 Planctomycetaceae bacterium
AATCACAAACAGACGTCAGCTGGGACATGACATACCTCGGTAGTAGCAACAATCGCGATGAATGGGCGAACCGTCCTGTTCGCGATCCATGCAAACATTAGACCGAATCGGCCTCTAGCCACAACCCGACGAATTATGAGAACTTCATGAAGAATGAAGGCTAAAGATCACAAACGACTCGTCCACTCGTTTGATCCCAACACCTCGCTAATGAACATCTGCTGCGCGGTCAATATCGCGGTGTGCATTTGCTGAGCCGTTACCGAACCCGCCGAATTCTCCACATCGAGCGTTCCGGTAGCATCGTTGAGAAACTCCACTTTGAGGCCACGATGCATGGCCTGCCGAGCGGTCGTGTCGCAACAAATATGCGTCATGTACCCAGCGATGGTGACCGTATCCGCCGCGACGGACTTCAGCCAGGCTTCGAGTCCCGTACCCGTGAAAGAACCTGGCAACTGTTTGTCGATCAAACAATCATGGGGTCGACTCGCAACTTCTGGGTGCAATTCCCACATCTCCGAACCGCGCCGAAAAATTGGTGACTCGGGATCGGGCTGGTGATGACGAATCACAGCCGTTGGCACACCCGCTCGACGCGCGGCATCCATCACCGCCAAGACTTGATTCAAGTGACCAACCGGATAACTGATCGGCAATGCCCCATCAAAATACTCGCGCTGCACATCAATCACCAATAAAGCTCGTGTCATTATCTTAGTTCCTCAATCATGGAAGTTCGAAATCGGTCGCCGTGATCCGGCAAACGACTTAACAAATGCAGTTTACAGTACCGTCAACAGCATGTGGTTCTCGACCATCCGCATCAAATAGCGGCTCTACTCCAACTCTCGCAGACCGTCCAACACGGCTTGCCATTTCGCAACTTGTTCGGGACGCTCCAATCGTTGATACAATTCCACGAGCCGTCGGGCAGTGCGTGGTAAGGCGGATCGCCGAATTGGCGGCATGCGAGAGAGTTGCTCTTGCAATCCGGCAAAACCCTGCGCCAACAAGGACTCGGCGGCTACCATGTCTTGCTCTTTCAGCTTCGCTTGCCCCAGTAACGACATCGCGTCAAAATGGGTCCAATCGTTGGGGCGTTGCGTTTGTAGAATCGCGACCGACTCTTCCAAGTTGGCAAGGGTCGCTTCAAAACCATCGATCAAGATGGTGGCTCGACTGATCGCCAACAACTGATTGGCCAAGGCCAATGATTGCGGATCGTTGTTGGCTCGTGCTGCCTCCAAGAGCTGTTTCGCCAGTTCGCTTGCTTCCGCCTTTTGTCCTGCCTGGACATGCGCCAATAACAACTGCGGCCCGACCCACGCCAGCGTGGGAACCTTTAAAGATGTTTCGTACGCCTCCTTGAGCAACGGCAGAGCTTCGTCCAGTCGCGCAACGTCCCGATAGTTAACACCCAAGTTGGCCACCGTCGCTTGCGTGGTCGCGTCATCACGACCCAACGATTCTTCCATACGCTTGAGAGCTTCCTGCAATAGCGGGACGGATTGGTCCAGCTGTCGGTTCGACCAATAGCCAGCTGCCAAGCTATTCATCATGCTCAGCGTTTCCAAGTGCTCGGCGCCGAGTTCTTGCTCGCGCCAGTCCAACACTTTTTGCATCAGCGGAATCGCCTTGTCGAACTGGGCTAGTTCGCGGTACTGGGCCGCGAGTATGGCCGCGCGTTTATTGACCTCCGGATGTTTGGCTCCCAATTGTCGAGTCAGCGTTTCCAGAACTTCTTCCAATAAAGGGATCGCTTGCTCAATTTTCCCGGCGCGAACGTAGACGTTACCCAGGTTACCAACGCTGACCAACGTCATGGGATGCTTCTCTCCCAAAAGTCGCCGCCGTTGGTCCAGGCCTTGTTCGAACATCTGGACGGCTTCTTCCATTCGTCCTGCTGTCAAATAGGCGGCCGCCAAGTTGCTGAGACTATTGATCGTGTTGGGATTGTCTTCTCCCAATTTTTCTCGCTGTCCCGTGTAGGCCTCCTCGAATAACGGCAAGGCATCCTCGTGACGATTCGCCGCTCGGTAGGCGGCCCCAAGATTGCCGATCACGCTCAGGGTATCCGGATGATCATTTCCCAATCGCACACGATAGTCGGCCAAGACTTCCTCAAGTAAAGGAATGGCTTTCGCGTGATTTCCAATTTGAGCATACGTGGCTCCCAACGAAGCCTTGCCGCGCAACGTGTCGGGATGTTGTTCTCCGTACTTGTCACGAGCCAACCGAACGTATTCCATCAGTCGTCCCATCGATTTTTCCAAC
>JAEUIP010000234.1:2313-8725 GCA_016795075.1 Planctomycetaceae bacterium
TGACGAGGGTTGTTGAATGATCCTGGCCCAACCTTCGACGATGGATCTGCCAGGCTTGTTCAAAGAGTGGAATCGCTTGGTTGACTTGCCCCACTTTTTCATATGCGGCAGCCAGACTATTGATCAGTCCGACTTGCTCCAATGGCACTTTATCCAAGTTGACGGTTCGTGCATCCAACCCTAATTTCTGGTAGACAACTTGCAACATGTCGATAGCTGGCTTACTTTGACCGGCTGTCAAATAGCCGGTCCCCAAATTGCGCATGGTCGCCACTGTGTCAGGATGATCGTCACCCAAAGTCTGCTTGCGTTTTTCGAGTACCGTTTCCAACAGCGAAATGGCTTTGGGATAATCGCCGGCGGATCCATGCCCCAACGCCAACTCACTCAAACTAGAGAGCGTCTCCGGCGCATCTTCGCCATGCAACTCGACACGTTGCTGCCAAACTTGTTCGTACAAAGGCAAGGCTTGTTCGATTTGCCCAAAGGCTCGGAAGGCAGCCGCCAAGTTGCTCCGACTTACCAGCGTCAAGTCATGCCGATCGCCCAACTGCTCCTGGCGCAGCTTTAGCGATTTTTCTAAGTACTCAACGGCTTGCTGACTCAAGCCCAAGCTGACCAAGGTCTGGCCCAGACGAGCCCACAAGTTCGCCAAGACGACTGGATCTTCGATAGCGGTCTCATCGAGTCGTTGGCCCATTTCCGCCAACCGTTTTCCTAAGACCGCTTCCACCGGCTCTTCATCGGCTTTGGCTTGCTCCAAGTCAAAATCGGTGAAGATATCAAACACCGCGTTGTTGATGGACTCGATCTGAGTCGAACGACGCTCGGCCTTCAATTTGGCAGCCAGTTCCTTCGCGGTGGCTTCTTCAGCTTGTCGAAATCGTTCCTCTGCCAGAACCCGCAGCGACGACTCTTTTTGCTTCGCAATTGTTTCGGCTTTGCGGGCTTCCGTTTCCGAATCGCGTGCGAGGATCGCTTCACGCAACCCCCACGATGTGCCAATCATGCCGACGACTAACGAGGCCATCAACAACAGGCCAGCCGTGACCGCAACACGATTCTTCCGAGCAAACTTGTTGACGCGATAAAATAACGAGGGCGGCCGAGCCACAATGGGCTCGCTCTTGAGAAACCGTTCGACATCTTCAGCAAAACCAGCGGCGGAATCGTAGCGTCTTGACCGTTCCTTTTCCAAGGCCTTCATCACGATCCAGTCCAGGTCGCCAATCAGGGCCCTAGACAATCGCCCGCTATCGGTCCGACGTCGACGTACGATATTCGATCGTTGCTCATCCGTACCGCTACTCAATTTGCTACTGGGTTTCACCGGATCACGGTCCCGGATGAACTCCAAAACTTTGATGGCCGCTTGCCCCTTGATCGACGGATCATCCAACGGTGTCGAGCCAGTCAAGAGTTCGTACAGGATAACACCCAGGGCATAAATATCTGTCCGAGTGTCGACGTCCGTCGCCTCCAGACTGGCCTGTTCGGGGCTCATGTACTTGAGCGTCCCGAGAATTTGGCCGATATTTGTCTCAAGTGAAAGCTCTTGGATTTTTGCATCTTCACCAAACGCTTTGAAGAGACCAAAGTCAATGATCTTGGGTACCGGCCGCCCATCTTGAGTGGTGACCAAAATATTTCCTGGTTTGAGATCCCGATGAATGATCCCTTTCTGGTGAGCGTGCTGAACGCCACGACATACATCGACAAACAACTTCAAACGGTCTTCAATACTAAGCTCGTTTTGGTCACAGAATTTGGTCAACGACGTGCCGCTTACCAACTCCATCGCAAAATACGGTTGGCCTTCAGCCGTCGCCCCCGCGTCCAAGATCTTGGCAATGAAGGGATGATTCATCATGGCCAACGCTTGTCGCTCCGCCGCAAAACGAGCCAAGATTTGACTCGAATTGATTCCGGGTTTGATCAACTTCAATGCGACTTCACGCCGCACCGGCACACTCTGTTCCGCGCGCCACACATCGCCCATGCCCCCACGACCGAGACGTTCGACCAATCGGTACGAACCGATCTGTTGGCCTGCATTGAGAAACTCCGTCGTCGCTTTTTGCGGTACTAACAACGGTGGGTCGGAGATCTTCGTCTGATTCGGTTCCACTTGTTTGAAAGAAAAATGATCGTCCGCGTCGGACACCCCGGTGGGAGAATCGCCTGAATCGGCCGGTGCTTGCTCGGCACTCCCATTTGGCTTCGCAGGCTTGGGCAGCATCAGGACCGTCCGTGAATCTTCGGCCTCGGTGGTTTTGGAATCCACATGCAACTGCTTCTCGATTCGCTGAAGCAAATCACGGTCCGAACCGCAGATCGCCCGCAAGAACTCGTCACGGGCAGCACCTGTCAACCGCCGGGCGACGTCCAATATTTGGCTTTCGTTCATAGCATCGTGCTCCTAGACTTCAGACCTTACGAGACTTCCGTTACATGCATCGATTTGAAACATCTTAGCGAGAGAAGCTCAACTGGCAGCAGGCACCCATCATACTTGGCGGCGGCGCCCCGTTCCACCAAACCACCGCTGCCCAAGACAGATCGGCGAAAGGAATTGCCCAACAAATCACGGAACCTAGTCGCTTGTGATTTCTTCCACCGCCCGGAGACCGGAAAGATAAGCCCCATGAGCTGTTCCAAAGTACTCTTGATCTGTAGCTTCGCCGGCGAAGTAAAGTTTGCCCGCGACCGGTTTCGCCAATTGCCGACGCAGTTTCGGATTGGCACCAACGGGATTGTACGAATAAGCTCCCAACGCAAAAGGGTCCGATGCCCATCGAGTAAGTTGATAACTGGTGGGCTCGGGAATGTTCGGGCCAAACAAATGTCGCAGGGTCGCCATGGCACTACCGACAATTTCTTGGTCGGACCAAGCTTCGATTTCTCGCCCGCGATCCGCGGCATTGAACCCAAGTAACACGGGAACATTCAAGGCTCGCGCAAAACTAACCCACTCGACCCACTCGCCATGTTTCGCCGTGATGCACTCGAGCCAATCAACATCGTCCGGCCAAAATACTTTGGGAAAGCGCAAATAACATTTGTTCAACACCCCCATGTCCAGTCCATCGATCGCTTGGCTTATGGTTTTTGGCAATGGCGGAGAGAACGCAACGCGGCCCGCTTTTAATACCCCCAAAGGCAAAGTCACAATCACACGGTCGGCGATGTACTCCTCCGTGCCGGTATTGACCCGGACTTGATCCTGCTCCCAATCGACGCGTTGCACGATTTGGCTTGTCTTGATCGTTAAGTCTCGAGCTAGGAACTTGACAATTTGTTGATAACCGTTGGCGAACAAGCCATCGTCGCCATCAAATTCTTCGGCACTGTCGAACCACTGGGCCGACATTTTTTCAACGCTCCCGGCGTACTCTTGCTCCAAGTTGCTACTGGCGATGAAGTTCAGCATTTGCGTGACCTCTTCATCGGCACCAACCCGTGACTGGAATCGATCCATCACTTGACGCAGGCTGGTGTCTTTTTCGGCATCCTGAGCCACTTCGATTGCTCGCTGGAACTGATCCCGAAGTCGATCCAAACGTTTTTCTTTTTCGTCTGACAATTCACGGCCGTCCACGTCATAAATTTGATTGGAATCGTAGCTGGTCTCAATCAACTTGGCCTTGGCAGCTTCCGCCAACTCCGTCAACGGGTTGCCATCCATCCCATGAATCCAACTGGCTCCCATGTCCAGCGGAATGTCGGCCCATTTCGTACTAGTCCACAATCGCCCACCGATTCGATCGCGGCCTTCCAACACGACGACTTCATAGGCTTGGTCCTGCAACTCCCGAGCGGCTGCCAACCCGGCCAAACCAGCCCCAATGACGATGACTCTCTCCGGCACTGTTTTTTTTCCTCCCCAATCACTCGCCCGAACTTGGCCCAGACCTTGAACCCCCAATCCCATCGCGACCAACAAACGCAACAACGACCGACGATTCATGATCAGTTAACTCCCTTACTCCGAAGCCCGTTTGCAATCGTCGCCGATTCTTCTCGCGGTTTAGATGGAATCGCATCCGTAGTTTATGCGAATCCGACAGGTTTGACGATTGTACGAAATCCAAAATTGCCATTCGGTCGGTACATCCACAGACGACCTAGAACTCGTGGCAGTTGTTGGCACCTATTGTTTAGTTGAAAATGGTCGGTCGGAGTTGGCGTACGGGCGTTAGCCTACAAGCTTGCAAAAGCTCTGTTTAGCGACCCAAAGACGAACATCGAACACAATCGAATTAGGATTTCGAAGCGCCATGTTCCCGTGGTGGCTTGGAGAACTGGCGAAGCAACTAACGAAAGTCGGGACAACCAACGACTGAGGGCAACGCTGTGAAGCATTTTTTCTGGACAAAGCAGGCCCGAATGGGCCGAAACAACCCTAGCCGGTGTGCGCGAGCCTCCGGTTAGAGTGGCATCTCATCCAGAAAAGGTCTGAGAGGCCGACCCAAAGTGCTAAGGATTTGTCGCGAAATAAGTTCCGGATTTCGAACGTCGAAAGCTTCGAAATGTCCCTCGCTGTCTCTGGCGTGAATGATTAATGATCATTGAAGAATGAAAAATTCAAAAGGTACCAAACGTCTAGTTTCAGCCATTCCGCGAGCAAACGCTGGCTGTCAGCATTTTCCATTTTCCATTTTCCATTTTCCATTTTTCATTTTTCATTTTTCATTTTCCAGAACTCATTTCTGAGCCACGTGTGAACCAAAAACGAGCATTTGCCAGGCTGGCGGACTTCCCACGGATGGCAATGCCGATCTGCGGATAGGTACATTCGCTGTTTGCGGTTTCGAATTGAAGACCGTCAACGTATCAGCGCGGAAGTTAGACCATGGCAGTCCGACAAATTGCTGTCGGTCAAGGAAATGTATTCGGACTGTGCATCCGCAGTTCGGCTTTGCCATCCGCTTGAATTACCAAACGCTCACATTTTGCCGCTTTGCGGCGCAGGCCATTTGGTGGCTCAGTCCAATTGGTGGCTTGGCAGATTCGACGCTAGGGGTTCTCGGATGAACCAAGGTCCGACTCGCCCAAATCGGGAAGTTGTTTCCAGACAATTCCTAAGCGTACGCATTCACAAGTGCTTCACAGCGTTGGCGCGAGGGGCTCGCCTCTCACGTTTCTTCAGAAACAGGTGTCGGCGATGAAAGGGTACGGACTTTTGCATTCCAAAGAATCGGGGAACATGGTTCACCCGTGTTCGGATACTCGTCCAACCACGCACAGCAAACCGGCTATCTTTGTAGACTGCTCAAGTCCATAACGTCCGCTCATCGGACATAGTCGCCACATCAGAGCCCGGCCCACGTTGACGACGTAGCTGCGTCCTGATCTAGAACGAACAACCACATTCCCGAGCGCATTCCGAAAACGACATCGCGCTTTTCAAGTACAAAGCTTCCAATAGCGCAACCAGTTTTTGCCCATCACCCGATCCATTGGCGAACGGAGTTTTGGCAGCAAAATTTGCCTCCATAAGGTCTAACGCCTCTTCAATTTCGCGAACGACCACGCTTGGCTTTGAGACAGAACTGGTTTCCGACGGATCTGGTAGATTCTTCAGCTTTTGGAGTTGTTCGCGGATTTCGGCTGGATCGAGTTTCGAAACTTCGGGAACATCGGGTCCGGCCAAAGTTGCGTATCCGGCATCATCACGCAGCATCTGCGCGCCTAACGACAACTTGACAAGGACAAAGGTTGCAGAGGATTTCCATTCTTCGCATTGGCGGGGGTCTGCTTGTTTTTGCGAAACTTTTTGAGTTACTAGACTGTCGGATTTCGTAGGTGTCGTCTTTGTGCCTTTCGAGTCCACCGCGTTTTGGCACCCCATGAAGAAAACCAAGCAGACGACCAACGACAACCCGCGATTCATACACGATCTCCCAGTCACACCGACGAACATGGCTTCAACTACCGTAGTTTTTCCCTATTCGAAAGATAGACTGGTTTGTGAATATTGGCGGATGATTTCCCTCTAAACTTCCACTCAAAGATTGCTCGATGGGCTGCGGGCGTTTCGTCCTTAACGGTTATAAGGCCTTGGTGTATGATGTTCGTGGGCGTACCTCGTCGGAGGTTTGCATTAAATCACGGGACAAGTTGAAGCCGACATTACCCCAAACATGGAATCCGTAACACCTGAGGCCCACGTGCTGCCGAAAGTAAAGGAATAAGCTTATGAGTCGGATCAACCGTCGCGACCTACTATGCTCCGCTTCCATGGGAGCGTTTGTCGGACTTGCACCGTCCATTGGTTTCCCTTTTACGTCAATGAACGATTGGAAAGATGATACCGTGGTCGCGGGTGAACCAGAGAAACCCGCCCAGGGCTCGTTTACGATTGTTGTACTCCCAGATACGCAAAACTACAGTGAGAAGTTTCCCGAGCAGT
>JAEUIP010000235.1:0-8381 GCA_016795075.1 Planctomycetaceae bacterium
TGTGTGCGTCCCACGTCTTCTGTGCTCGATATCTAGCGCCGAGATTGTCCCAGGGCTCTGAAAGGACGTTCCCCCGTTGCCTCGGATTGGGCTAGACCGGTCGAATCCAGGTCCACGATCGGCACGAATCGCGGTCGAGCAACCGCGCTCGCTTGGTTCGTAGTTGCCGGATTGACGATCACATGCGCCAGTCTGGCTTGTTCCAGCAGAGCATGCACGTTGTCGATTGCCGAATAACGCCCTTCATTGCTCCCTACAACGGCCGCATTGCAGACCCCAATCAAATAGCCATCGGCGGTAAACAAGCCGCCGCCGCTGCGCCCCACGACCGGCCGACCATGCACCGCGAACTTGCGCGCCATGCGTTCGTCGGACGGTTGACCGGGCACTTGAACGGCGCCGCAGCGCACGATGGCCAAATGTTCGCCGCGTCGCACTGTTGCAGGCGCCCCTTGGTCACAGCCCACGCTAAACGCCAACTGCCCGCGTTCTGGCCGGAAATCAGCCGAAGTAATTGGCATGGGTTGAATCGGCAGATTGGTTCGGGCCGCAACCAAGGCGACATCAGGAGCACCGGCATCGAACATCAACAACTGACCGAGAACGGTTTCCTTGGGTTGGCCGTCGGAAAAGTCCAATTCGACGCGAATGGTCCCTTGCCCTTGACTGTCGCGGAAAACATGGCCGCAGGTCAACAAGAGGATGTCCGGACCCTTCCGGTGGATGACCGTGGCAGTTCCATAATCGGTTACCGACTGCCCCCGATCTTGATACTCGATTTTCAGGCGCCCCGTGGCCTGCAGTGCTTGCCGCTCGGCGGAAGTCAATTCGGCCCAGTCGATGGTGGTCGTTGGATCGACCGTACTAGGTGCCAATTTGGCCGAGCCAAGATCTCGACCCGTTTGTCGCGCTGCCGGTCGCAACCGATCAAAGAAATTAACAATTGGGGACAGAGCGGTGGGTTTGGTCAGAACGTTTTGGTCAGCCACATGACCAGCATCAATCAATAACGAGTTGATCTGGTACGAACTCAAGACACCACTATGTCGTTTGAGTTCTTGCCCGTCCTTGAGAAGTACAAACGTGGGCGTACCGAGGACTTGGAACTGCCGAACGATATCTGGGTTCGCGGTCGCGTCAACGACTTGCAAAGGAAAACCACGCTCGATCAAATGGTCCAACATGGGCTGCATTTGCCGACACGGTGGACATTGCTGCTGAGTGAAGTACAGCAACGTCACGCCCGCCGGTGCAACAGCCGCATCCGATCCGTTGGAGAGATTCGAAGCCAGGACTGCGTTCAAGGTCTCGCGTGGCTCGTCAAGGAAATTCGCGTGCGATTGGTCGGCCAAGAAAGTCATCGCCACGAAGGTTGCGACGACCACGATGGCCCGGAACAACCCAGGCTCGGTCCGAAAAGGGGTCTGACTCTCTCGAGTCATGCCATTTGGGTCGGAATTACGACATGCCCGCCGAACACACGGTCCAAACAGCTGCCGACCCGCAGCGTAGAAACTAAATGACAAGTCCCGGCAAAACATAAAAAACCCTTCCCTGGGTATCCGGCCCGAAAGCCGGCGGTCGATCCATGACCTGTAATTTCGTTCCGTTGGCATGCATCCGCGCCAACCACTCCAGTCACCTCAGGACTGAAGAATTCATAACGTGTTCCGAATCGAAAAAAACGGCAACCCCAATATTTTTGCCCACGTTCAAACATGCTGGCAACTGTTTCGCGCTCAACGGACATTCGTCGGTGTGCCAAACGTCAACCAGCGCGCCCTTACGTTCACAGGCGTGCGAATTCGCTCTGCATTTGCGGTTGATTGTCACCAAACAGGCTCTTTTTCGAGGTTTTTCCGCGCATTTGCTCTGGTACGAAAATTGCTTTCAATGGGCTGGCCCCCAATCGTACGGGGCACATCGCCACCGCGTCGTGATGAAATGGGAGAGCATTCAATGAGCAATCGAGACCTGTCGAAAATCAAGCAAAAACTCGAAACACAATTGCAGCGACTGGAAGAGCGCGCCCAGCGAATCGTGGCTCGCTTGAGCGATCCTGGTAGTCCCGATTGGGAAGAAAATGCCGTCATCCACGAAGACGACGAGGTCTTGACGGCCTTGAGCGAGCGAGCCGACGGCGATATCCAGGACATACGTTTGGCGTTGAAGCGGATCGCCGATGGGACCTACGGAACATGCGTGCGGTGTCACTCCGCGATTGCCTTGACAAGGTTGGAGGCCTTGCCATTCACAGCAAATTGTGTCGCCTGTGCCGCAAACGGTTAGTCGTGTTTGTGTTCAACGAAGTGCCTACCGTATTTCGTTTGCTTGAGAATACAGTAGACGCGCCGTCCCGTTGAATCTTCACTGCAATGGCTGTGTCGCGCGGAGATAGGCAAACAGATCGCGGAGCTCTTGGTCGGACATCGGTTTCAAGAGGTCGCTGGGCATCAACGAAGGAGCAATGGCCGACATGTCGTCGATGTCCTCACGCGACAACACATAAGTCTCGCCGTTTGCCCCACGCAACACGACGACTCGATTGTCTTGATCGACGACGAATCCCGACAAGACTCGGCCATCCGAGGTTGCCACGATGGTATTTTCGTAGCCTTCCCGCACCTCAGCACTAGGATTGACAACGTTCACCAACAATCGCTGCAAGTCATCACGTTGGTAGTTGGTCAACTCGGGACCCACCGTATGCCCTTCCCCAAACAAGACATGGCATTTCCCACAGTTGGCGGTGTAGAGCTGTTTGCCGCGATAGGGATTTCCCGCGGCGGCGGCCAGCAATCGATTGAGTCGGTCCACTTCGGCCTGCATATCGGCGTTGGTCTCGCCGGGCAGAGTTCCCCAATAACGCTGGATGGTCGCTTGGATTGTCGGATCGTTATGTAGCCGCATTCGCCGGACCTGGGCAACGTCAACCGACACTTGATCGATCTGGCCCGCATCCATGGCCTTCAACATCGTCTGGGTCCAGTTCGTGCGTGTCGCCAATAGAGACTGGATGGCCAATTGTTCCGTTTCCGGTTTGGTGCGGTAGCCGGCCAGCAAAGTGTCGGCGATTTTGGGATCTTCAAATTTGGACAACGACTGCAGTGCTGCCTGGCGGAGCTTCCCCTCTCGCGAACTTTCCACCACGGCCATGATCGCGTTCAAGGTTTCGGAACGCCCCAATTCTCCCAACACTTCGAGCAACTGCAACTGAGTCTGGAGATCACCTTGCGGATCGCCAAGAATGGCCAGGGCTTCTTCAATCGCGCGAGGGTCGCTCCGGCGCACGCGTAGAATCAGCGAACCGCCGCCGGTTTCCGCTAACGCTTCGATCAACTCGTCTGGCAAAGCAGCCAACGAGCGGCCTTGAAACGCGGCTTCGAAACCTTTGAGCAACACCTCGATGTGGGGACGCTCCGGGGCTTGCCGCAACAATCGCGCGCAGGCGACCAGATCCCGCTGCGTTCCTGATTGGGCAAACCGCCGCATCAAACGTTCCAAAATCACTTGCTGCACAAGTGGTTGCTGCCAAAGCTCCGCGCTTTCAAACAACTTGAGGACCGACTCTGGGTTTTCGCCAACTTTTGCTTCGATCGCCCACCACAACAACAACGGCAAATGGACATCGTTGAGATCCTCACTTCGGCCCAACAACGGCTGAAGGATCGCCAAAGCCTGCTCCGGTGGCAGTCGCCGAGCCGAGCAAGCCAATTGACTTCGCACTTCTACATTTCCCTCGGTCCTTGCCAACATCGCCAATCGCGCCGCCATCGTCTCCGAGATGACGCGTTCGTCGCACAACAACCGAATCGTCCATAACCGCACGTGAGGGTCTGCGTGCCCCAACAGTTCGAATGCGGTCGCCGAATCCAAACCACCAACGGCGTGCAACGCCCACAAACAATCCAGTGGAAACGGTGTGTCGCTTTGGGACAGCAGCCGCTTCAGTGGCGCGACCAAAGCTTCGTCGCGGCGTTCGCGAACCAGCCGCAAGGTCGTTTCGCGAATCCAACGATTCTGGGACTGCAAGGACAGTAACTGTTCGGATGTGGATGCTGAGGTCAAGTTGAAGTTAATTCGCTTCGGTGACAAACCTTCGGTCGCTGCCGCCAGCCGATAGATTCTTCCGCTCCCGCGATCCACTCGTCCTTGATAATGACTGGCGTGATCAATGCGTTGTTCGTAGAAGTCGGCAATGTACACCGCCCCGTCCGGACCCGCTTGAATGTGGACGGGACGACACCAAGTATCGTCGGTCGTGAAGCCATGCCCCACATCTTCTGTACGAAACGACGAACCGTCGGGTAGCCGTTCGGAAATGGTCACATGACTTTGCAGCGGAGCCACGCCAAACACCCGACCGTGATAGTCTTTCGGCAATTCTGTTGATTCATAAACCAGCAGATCATGAGTGAACCGCGCCACGTTGGGATGTTTCATCTGCGGGAAGTATCCAAACGCATATGGGTTCGACAACTCACCGTGTTTGCCGAATCCTTTTTGATAATAGCCACCTTGAACGAAATGAAACCCACGCGTGTCGCCCCCGTTGTGCCCGGAAAAGATTCGCCCCTTGCTGTCGATCTCCACACCAAATGAATTGCCGCCGCCTTCGGCAAAGATTTCGTAGCGCCGTTGCACAGGATGATAGCGCCAGATCGCTTGCCCCAAAGAATAGATGGGAGGTTCGTCCGAGCCTGGGCGTTTGATCACTCCGGTAACGGTACTGCCTTGCGCGGCATATAGCCACCCATCGGGTCCCCAGCGCAAACTATTCGCCAACGAATGCGAATCTTCGATTCCAAATCCCGACAAGTGCACTTCCGGCGGACCGTCCGGACGATCGTCACGATCTTGATCGGGATAGAACAACAAATAAGGTGGATTCAAAACCCAAACGCCACCTTGGCCAATGGCAAACGAAGAAACCAAACTCAAACCATCGACAAAGGTCCGTTGTGTCTCAAAATATCCGTCATGATCTTGATCTTCATGAATCGTGATCTTGTCGGCACCCACAAAATGATGAGGTGGGGCGGGCGGAACTTGGTCGTATACGGTCCGCAGAAACTTGTCCCAACTCACGGCCGTCAAACCAGCGGGGTTGGGATACTGAAGGTATTGCACAACCCACAAGCGACCACGTTCGTCAAATTTGAACGACAACGGTTGACCAATATCCGGATCACCCAATGTCAATTCCAACCGCAGATCGTCTGGAGTCTTGAATCTTGCCAGCGCTGCTTGCGGCGACAAAGGTCCCACTTCATTTTGCAATTTCTTTAGCGAACTCTTCGTGGCAACCGCATCGACCAACTCGTGAAATGTTGGCAACCCATCAAATTGCTCGACGGGACGCTTCCACGAGCCATCATCCCCGGCCCGATGTTGCCACGCGCCTTCTAACCGAATCGCGTGCTCGCCGCCAAACAACACGGGAGCAGCCACGTTGAAGTTCGTTCTCGCATCGCTGACGAAGATGCGAATGGTTATCACGTTCGGTTGATCGGTTAACACCAATTGCGGGGAAATCTTGAAATACCCGTCGTGTCCCAGTCCGCTACGAAACTCGGGAGGAAATTGACCGAACTGGCCGATAGCGACGCCATTGAAAAAAATCTCTCGCGCGTCATCCACCGCTTCGACGTAAAGTTCTAGTTCCTGATTGCCCCACGATTCTGGTACTTCCACGGCGCAGCGAAACCAGGCAAATCCGTCGCGTGTGTACTCCAAGCCACCGGGCGGCTCTTTCCAAGCAGCCGGAACCATGACGTTCTGCCACTGATCGTCTGCTTGGTTGTTCCCAATGGCAAACGACATTGCATTTGAGAAAACTCCCAGGAAACAACACACACCCACAACGACGTAACGGAGCATCAAACGCTGCATACGATGACTCGACAAATGGAGAGGCATTTTGCCGGCGGGCCAATTTACCCAGCCCGGTCCCCGGATCGATTCAGAACCGGAATGCAACTTAACTTGTGCACGCTTGCGAGTCAAATATGTGTAGAGCCGCTCTCGAGCCAGCCGTTAGCGGGCTCGGCGAGCAGCACGGCGGGCAAGCAGTCCAACCGTAAATAAGAACAGCACGCCCCCGGACCCTGGTTCGGGGACGGCTGTCATTCGCCATGACAGGGCGAAACTGTTCGAGAAATTCGAGTGATTCTGCACTCGGAAGCGGTAGGTTCCAGAACTCAGGAAACTCAACGACAAATGTTCAACGTTATCTACGGAACTGTTGCTGAAATCGACCACGGCGTCCGTCGAATCGAGCAGTGTCAGGCTAAAATCTGTCAAGTTCGCTGCCGGAGCAAAAACTCCCACACTTGGGTCCGTATCCGTGACTTGAATATTCCAATTCAACATGACGGACAGATCTTCCACACCCCAATTCCCAACCGCAAACTCGTAATACATGGCCGTATTATTTCCGGCCAGCGACGCTTCATAGTCCCAACCCATCAAACCGACTTGTGAGGTTGGAGCGACCAAGTGCCCATCAAATTGTCCGGCCGCCATCGTGTGGTAGCTATTGCGAATGTTCAATTGCCCGGCACCGTATTGTTGGTCCAGCGGCCGTGTATTGGTGCGATCCCAACTCATGCTTGGTTCCTTTGTGGCACCCGACATCAAGATGGACTTGATCACCTCCGTTCGTCGCGCGTCGGCAGCATCCGAACCCATGTTGTCGGCCTTCGCGTGCAACAACGCCGCCGCCGAACTCACCACTCCCGTTGCGTCACTCGTGGAACCCAATGGAGCAACCAAGTCCGGTTTGACCCGACCATTGCCATAAAGATTCGTCAAACCAAACGAGTGAGCACCGTTGGAACGACCTACGGCAATCGTGTTGTAACCCTGCGTAAACAAGCGCGGCAAGGCCGAAGTTGATCCGTTATCTGCCCCGACGGCAACCGTTGTGCCGCTTTGATTGATGTAATAGTCCATCCGCATCGCGAAATTGACGGCGTCCGCCACCGAGATGTCTCCCGTTCGTGCCACATAAGAATGGTTGGAGACTCGGAATGTCTCCGTGAGCGGTGTGCCACCACCTCCAGGCGCCAATCGGCCATTGATCCAATCGACGGCTTCAAAACCGGTCACGTTGGTAATGCCCGGCGCCATGCTGGTGGTGTTGCCAAAAAAATGCCTACCCACGGACAAAGCGTGACTTGAATTTCCGTTGCTGGGCCCAGAACCAGCCACAATCGTCTTGCCACTGAATTCCGCGTCGGCGGTATTTGGCATGTAACGACCCGCAGCACCAAAGCTCGCCTCGACCAACGCCACTTCGATTCCGGCGCCAGTCTCCAAGCTGCCGCCTAATTCCCCCAACAGGGCGTTGTAACCAATCGCTTCCTTATAAGGCTGAGCTTGGGCCGTCGCTGCGGAAAACCCGGCCAAAAATCCAATCAACATCATGCAGCGAAGAGTCGTCATCAATGAAGCACGCTTGAAATTCATAGGAGTTTTCCCAAGTCAACAATCGACGGCCGCCCTTGCGCGACTCAACCCGGGGCCTACCCCCAGATCGCGGAATCAAAGTCCAGACCCCTATCAGCGTACTTACGCCCAGAAAAATTTGCAAGGAATTCCATAACTGCAGAACGGCCTGGCCACCCGCAGACTTCGGGGGTTACGTCGAGAAACCCAACGGTTTTTACCAGCTCCGGTCGACGATGGCTGTCGGTTACAACAGGTTAAAAACAGTGTCCATTTCGGCAGATATCTCTTTTAGCTGCTCTAGCCCCCCACCATTCACTTCGGCCGCCGCCCATCCGTAATAGTCGATTTCTGCCAAGGCCTTGCGGACGTCCGCCCAATCCAAATCCCCTTCCGTAATCTTCGTAAACTTGTTTTCCGCTCGAGAGAAACCTTTTAAATCGAGCTTGACGATTCGCTTGCCAAGTTGGCGAATCCAGTCACCCATGCTGCCGTACTTCCAGTGATTTCCAATATCGAACTGCATGCCAACCCACGGTGAATTCAGCTCGTCGACATACTTGACGTACTGGTCGGCCGTTTGGGTGTGCGGTCCATTGTGGTCGTACAGAAAGTGATTCCAAACATTTTCGATCGCGATATAAACGCCCAACTGGGTCGCCAATGGTAGGGCTTTGGCGATGTTTTCGATCGAACGCGGCCAAATTTCATCGAGCGGTCCGTCGTTGCCATGCCCGACGACCAACAAAACCGTATGTCCGCCAACCGCCTTGGTTGCCTCCAAAGCATGCTTCAAGTCATCCAACGCTTTCTGCCGAGTTTCCGGATTGGAGTCCGTGTGGCGAATGCTCCAGTGTGTGGAGCAAACGGTACCATCGACGGGTAACCCTGTCTCCTGAATCGCTTGGATGGTCGCCTTCACGTCCATGCCC
>JAEUIP010000235.1:8406-8653 GCA_016795075.1 Planctomycetaceae bacterium
TTGTCGATGAGCGTTCCCTCGACACCGACCATTCCAATCTTGAGCGTTTTGTAGAGTCGGCCCTTGAGAGAAACATCATCACGCAACGGATGGACAACCGGGTTCGAACCAGTCGCACCCCATGCCGAAACCGCGCCACCGGCCGAACCAGCCAACAGAGTGCCTCCTAAACCAACCGAGGCAGCTTGGAGGAATTTTCGTCGGTGAATGGCTGGAATCGGCATGGAATAAACTCCTCGAAAGGCGG
>JAEUIP010000236.1 GCA_016795075.1 Planctomycetaceae bacterium
CCCGTCCGATTTAACGGCCAAGCCGCGCCAAGCATCCGCCGAGTCCCGGTTTATTTGGCTTGTCGCAAACGGTTCGCCAGGAACGGACCCAACTCGGGAATCGCCGTGACCTTTTCAATCGTGGCATCGACGGAGTACTCGACACGTTGGAATTCGAACCAATCGTCTTCTACGATCAAGTAACTGGCTCGTGCATCGCCGTCTCGCGGCTGCCCCACACTTCCTACATTGACCATGAGTTTTTCGCCCGAACCAAAGCCATCTGGCAATTCGCTGGGCGACAAAAATCGGCCATCAGGAGTGAACACTCCCGGAATGTGGGTATGGCCCTGAAAACAAACGCTTGGCACGAGACAAAACATTCGCTCCAATCGTCGTCGGTTGCCGACATCCTCTGGAAACACGTAATCGGACATGGGCCCGACCGGTGAACCGTGGACGAACATCAGCCCATCACGGTGGACCACTCGCGGCAGTCCGTTGAGAAAGCCCCAACGTTGCTCACGAAGTTCCAGCGGGCTATTCAAGACCTGTCGACGCGTCCACTCCATGGACCGTTCCGCCTGTGAACTAAACCCTTCGGTGGGAAACAACACGCCGTTTTCGTGGTTGCCCAAGATACAAAACTCAAAGCTCTGACGAACCAAATCCAGACACTCATTGGGATTGGGCCCGTAGCCAACAACGTCCCCCAGACACCAAAACCGCGTCACATTCTTGGCTGCGGCATCGTGCAGCACCGCTTCGAACGCTTCCAAGTTCCCGTGAATGTCACTGAGGATCGCTGTCTTGGACACTTCCGGCACCTGCTTGGGAACTATCGGCCCGTCAACAACCGATCCCCCAACATGTTGTCGAGGTCTTCGATTGCATAAATCTTCTGACGAGTCTTCTGCACGTCATATTCCAAACGCACGTACATGACGGTTCGCTCCTCCGTGTCGAGGATCACGTAACAAGATCGAGGATTTCCGTCGCGAGGTTGACCCACACTACCGACATTGATCATGGCCCGCGAGTCCGGCAATTGGATCGTGTAGGTTCTCGGTCGCCCGAGTCGCGTGTCGTCCGAATCGGTTTGATCCGACTCCTCGGGTGACATGAAGGTACGATCTTCGAAGAAGATGCCAGGGATATGCGTATGGCCTTGGAAACAATAGCGTTCAAACCGGCCAAACAATGCGGTCATCTTGCGATCGTCGTAAGAATCTTCCGGGAAAACATACTCGTTCGTTGGCTCGCGCGGCGAACCGTGGACGAAGAGAAACTCGCCATCCAGAAACCGAGGCGGAAGATCTCCCAAAAACCCCCACCGCTGGTCAAAATCCTCGTCCGAGCCCGGACCGTTTTCGATCTGAGCCCGCGTCCAATAAATCGCTTGCAGTGCCAATGGATTGAATCCATCTGGATCGAACAATGCCGCCTGGTCGTGGTTACCCAAGATGGTGCGTTGGCACTTCTTGCGGACCGTGTCCAGACAATCAACTGGGTTGGGGCCGTAGCCAATGATGTCCCCCAGACAGAAAATGCTCTCGACGCCTCGGGCTGCGATGTCGGCCATGACGACAGTCAACGCCTCAAAATTCCCGTGGATGTCGCTAATGATTGCTCGTTTCACCAGGTCCCATTCCCGTTTGACCAGCCGTATCGCTTCGATTTACGCATACTCATACCCATTCGATAGTTTACGTTTTGTCCCACTCCTTGCAATCCAAGGCACTCACAATCCAAGGGACATTTCCTGCCACCGTACGTTTCTGGCCACGGCACAATTCGAGCCATTCTATCATTTTAGGCATTGAACGATCCGGGTTTCCTGGCCAGAATCGGCGGCTTCCGATCCCAATCCAACGTCTTGTCGCAAAAAACACATGCCCCCTTCAACACTTCGCCTGTTGACGATCGATTGCTGCGACCAACAAGCAACGGTCGGCTTGGTATCAGGCCATCAGGTTCTCGCGGTTGCCCAAACACCACCAAAGCAGCGGACGGCGGTTAGTTTGGTTCCAACCATCCAATCGCTCTATCGACAAGCGGCTTTAACCCTGGACGACACCGACGCGATCGCTGTGACTTTTGGCCCTGGCTCGTTCACAAGCCTCCGCATCGGACTGACCGTCGCCAAGTCAATCGCTTACGCCCGCCATTTGCCCCTGATTGGCCTCAATTCCTTGGATGTGCTGTTGCTGGCCGGTCACGATGCTTGGTGGCGAGAGCAAACGAGAACCAATCAGAAAGCCCAAGGAACCGCCGACGAAAAATTTTGGTACGGTCGAGCGGCAAAAGCAGCCTATCGCGGCCAGTTTTATCAGAAAGAGGTCGCTTTCCCTGCCAAGAACATCGCCACGTTTGGCAATCCGCTGCCTGACGGCAATCATTCGGTCGACTGGGCGATGGTCCAACAACGATTGACCGAATTCACGCGACTGCGGAACCAGGACGCCGCCAACAACCTCGTCGACGAAGCCCAACTAAACGAATGGGCATGTGGTCAAGCAGAACCGTCTCGGACCGTGTTGGCGGAGGAACTTGCGACCGCAAAACTTTGGCAAACCCTTCGCGGCACCCAACTCCACACGGTCCAAAACTGTCAGAAACCACTCACGAGCGAACCAGCTGCCGGCGATTCCAACGCGGGAACACCCACCGCTTGTGGACAAATCCTGGTCGGAGACCCGCCCGTCGAGACCGCTACCGAGTCCTGCGGACTGCAGGTCTTTCGGGCTCCACAGCCGAAACCCGAGGAATCCGTCGCCGCCAGCGCACGACTTGCTTGGGAAACCTTGTTGGTTGCTCCACCCGAATCCCTCGACCCGGTGATCCTACAACCGGTTTATTACCGAGCCAGTGCCGCCGAAGAAAACTGGCCCAACCAAGCGAACCCAAGTTGAGCCACCGAATCTGAGAACAACTACAGCCGACGACCTAGCTCAGTCTTGAACCGTCTCGACTTCGCGATTGTGGATCGTGCCCATGCCTTGAAAGACCGACGGATCGATTTCGTCGAATAGCGTCTGCACCGAACCATCCAACATCACAAAATGAGTCAAGGCGTGGTGGCCACTATTGAATTGAGCGTAACCGTGAAAGTGAACTTCACTTCCGGGCTTGTTGTTGGGTGGTTCGCCCGTCCAGCCCAATACGCGCCAAGCAGGATAGGCCGAGCCATGAACGACACCAACCCAACTGGAGTTGAAAACTTGGCCACTTCGTTCACCAATCGCAATCGTGTTGCTAGTTCCATCGCGGACTTCTCGCAAGTTGACGCGGCTATTGCGATAGAAGAGCCCGTCCAAGGTTGTACCACCAGCCATCACGTAAGTACCTGAAGGACAGTATTCACCGTCCTCCATTTCTTCCTGTTGAACATAAGTGCCCAAACAACCCACGTAATGCGAACGTCCGACTTCATAGGGATAGGTCAAAGGGCCGTAAGGATCGGCATAACCTCCGCTGGGCAATTCAACGTTCTGATCAAACGTCTGCGCAGACGGGCAAAGCAAGAACGAAAATGTCTGCCGCCGAATCTCGTCGTGACTTGGATCACTGATCGGTAGTTTTGTATTCATTCGACTATATACATGTTGCTGCTCGAGAAAAGGCAGCAGGCGACTGGTCCAGCCCCAGCCTGGAACCCCCGCGTCGGCGTTGGCGGTCCAACCCGCCGGAAACCGTTTATGAGTGTCGTGGTGGTTAAGCAGCGCCAACCCAAGTTGTTTGAGGTTGTTGCGGCATTGAACTCGCCGTCCTGCCTCACGAGTCATTTGAATCGCGGGTAACAACAGGGCGAGCAAAATGCCGATGATCGCAATCACCACCAATAGTTCAACCAAGGAGAACCCTCGGTTCCAAGGAAGTCGATGTCTCGTCATGCGGAGACCTCCGAAAAGTGAAAAGCCGTGCCAAGCCGCCTGGATAACGCGAGATTCTACACCCTTCGCTCCATAAATAGCAAGCGATTTCATGGGAGTGTCCTACAAAAATCCGGCAACGCGTAGGATTGACCCCACGCCCGTTTTCGAACACGTTGGCAGATTCCAATCGGTGAAGAAACCTGGACCACAAGCGGAGTAATTTTGTGGGAATCGAAGCTTTAAAAGTGCGTCAAGAAGTGATCCAAACGCCCGAAGGCGAGGCGTTGGGCTGTAGCTATCAATGGCCCGAGGGCCAATACTGTGCCATCCATACCGATCGGGGCATCTTGGGCTGCGGCATTTACGATTGTCGAATCGCAAGTCACTTCAAGATGGCGGTCGCCATTTGCCGGGGTACCCCCGAGCGTCCGCTTCGTGAACCCGAAGATTTGCTGGCGGCCAAGATCGCCGAGGTCAGTCAGGCCGCCGCCGACCTGGGAATTCAACCCGGAATGTCCGGACTCGAAGCCTTGAAATGCTTTTTCGAAAACAGCCCTACCGGGGACAGCTGAACCCCGTACCCATCGCGTCGCGCAAGGATCGGGCTGGCGATCGCCCGGAATCTGCGTAAGATGGTCAGCAAGCCAATTCTGATTGGCAGCGGATCTGGGACCTCCAAGGAGTTCCATTTCATTCCCCCGTTTTTGGTAGGAAACTCTGTATGCCGATAACCCAACCAACTCATACTTCGCTAAAAGGTCCTGCGAACGGTTTCGCACAACGGATTCGAGGGCTGCTCGCACTTTATATTCTTTTTGTCGCGACCAGTTATTGCACGGCCAAAGTGGTCGCTCACGACGATGAGAATGAACATGGCGGGAATGTGGTTACGACGCCGACCAACAATTCCGCGCTCGAACGATTTACCAATGATGTGACCTACCTCGCCAGCGACGAACTTGGAGGGCGTGACACGTTTTCGCCCGGGGCGGAAATGGCGGCTCAGTACATCATTCAGGATTTCCAGAAGCACGGCGTCAAATCGGCGGTGGCCGATGGTTCTTTTCGCCAACCGTTCCAAATCGATTTGGGACGAAACTTGAACTCCGCAACCGCGTTTTTGGGATTCTTTGCGGGCGAGCAACAATTGACCATGAAGTTGGATGAACACTTCAAACCGCAATTGGTCGGTGGTTCCGGTTCGGTAGCTGGCGATTTGGTATTTGTCGGATACGGCATCGATGATCCGGACCACAACTTTCAAGAGTACGAAGGTGTTGACGTTGCCGGAAAGGTGCTGTTGATGCTGCGTCGGCAACCGGTGTTCGAAATCGAAGACTCGCCATACAGCGGCGACGAAGTGGTCGAGCAAGCATACATCCGCACGAAAATCGCCGCCGCTAAAGAACGCGGTGCGGTAGGCATTGTGTTTGTCAACGACATCCGTACCGCCCCCAGTGGCACCGAAGCCGCTTTGGAAAACTCGGCCGCTTTTGGGGACCGCGAACTGGGGTTGCCTTTGGTAATGATCTCACAAGCAGCTTGCAATCAATTGCTCCAAGCTTTTCCCCTCAAAGACAAAGACGGCAATCCCATTAGCGATCTGTTGACCGCGTCCAAGTTGATCGATTCGTCGGCTGCGCCTTTGTCGCAAACCATGTCCGTGTCGGCCAAGTATGCAGCAACGTTCGAGGATCAAAAAGGTTGGGGCTACAACATCGTCGGCGTCGTGGAAGGTGAAGGCCCCTTGGCGAACGAAACCATTGTCGTTGGCGGACACTACGACCACATTGGTATTGGTAGTTTCGGTTCGCGCGAACCCGGCCGATTTGGTGAAATTCACAACGGTGCCGACGACAACGCAACCGGAACGGCGGCCGTGATGGAATTGGCGCGACGATACGCTCAGGCCGACAAGAAGCCTGCCCGTCGCATGGTGTTCATTGCCTTTAGCGCGGAAGAGCGAGGTTTATTGGGCGCCTATCATTATTGCGAGAACCCCGTCTATCCACTTGCCTCAACCGTGGCCATGATCAACTTCGATATGATTGGTTGGTTGCGGAACGACAAGTTGGTGATCTATGGGACAGGGACCAGCAGCGTGTTTGATCCGGTTGCTGATCAAGCCAACGTGGAAGCCAAATTGCAATTGGATAAGATCACCGCTGGTTTCGCTGGTAGTGATCACTTGCCGTTCCAACAAAAAGGAATTCCGGCAGTATTTTTCCACACCGGTCTGACCCCCGTGTACCATACCCCGGATGACGAGACCGCTGCGTTGGACCTCCCCGGTGGTGTCCGAGTGATCGACTATACCGAGAAGTTTCTGGATCAATTGTTGGCAACCGAAAAGATCGAATTCCAAAGTGGCGGCGGAGCCGAACGTCGTGCTCGTCCAGCTTACTTGGGTGCTCAGATGGACTTCGAGAATATCACCGAACAAGGTTTGACGATTCGCGAAGTTACCGAGGGCTCCCCAGCCCAACAAGCGGGCCTCAAAGCGGGCGACATCATCACGCAGATTGATGACAAAGTGATGCGTTCCCGCGAAGACCTCACCGGGTTCTTGAGCGGCAAGCAACCTGCGGACAAAGTCGCGATCAAGTTTCTCCGGGACGGAGGCGAACAGGTCCTGGAAGTGATCTTGGGCCAGGGCGGACGTCGTCGTCAACAACAAAAGAATTAACCGCGAGCGAAACGTGCCTTCGTGTTGTTCGTAGCGAAGTGCGTGGAACTCGGAATACTCCTCTCCGAACAGCTCATTATCCTGGTGAGCTGTTCGGAGTTTTTTTGGATGGATAGGTCGGCATGAATGTCTTGGTGATTGGGAATGGCGGGCGCGAACACGCGTTGGCCTGGAAGTTGAAACAAAGTCCTTTGGCGGACCGCGTGTTTGTGGCGCCCGGAAATGCGGGTACGGCGCGCGATGCAGAGAATGTGCCCATCGCGATGCTGGACTTTCCGGCGTTGATCAAGTTCGCCAAAGACAATGAAGTCGGACTAACCGTGGTTGGGCCTGAAGTGCCCCTCTGCCAAGGATTGTCCGATGCCTTTCGCAAAGCGGGCTTGCTGGTGTTTGGTCCGTCGGGAGACGCGGCCCAATTGGAAGGCAGCAAAACGTATTGCAAGAAAATTCTTCGCGCGGGCAATATCGATACCGCACGGCATTGGCGGTTCACCTCCGGGGAACAGGCCATCGAAGAGTTGCGACTGCTACATGCCGATAAACCGGAAGACGTGCCCCTGGTCGTGAAAGCCGATGGCTTGGCGGCCGGCAAAGGAGTCGTCGTATGTCGCGATTTGGCGGAAGTCGAAGCCGCGATCGAATCCATCGCGATCCGTCGCGACTTGGGCGATGCGGGGGATTCGTTTCTGTTGGAAGAAAAGTTGGTCGGCATCGAAGCTAGTGTTCTGGCGATTACCGATGGGAAGGCGATCCTACCCCTGCCCCCAGCCCAAGACCACAAAGCCGCCTACGACAATGATCAAGGTCCAAACACCGGTGGCATGGGCGCCTATTGCCCAAGCATCGACGTGGAACCCGCGCTACTGGATCGGATCACCGAAGAAATCTTGGTGCCAACCGTTCATACCATGAAGCGTCAGAACAATCCGTTTTCGGGCGTGTTGTACGCCGGACTGATGCTCTGCACCAAAGGGCCCAAAGTTATCGAATTCAACGTACGATTCGGTGACCCCGAATGCCAACCCGTATTGATGCGATTGAAGAGCGATTTGCTTGAGATCCTGCTGGCGACTGCCGAAGGTCGTTTGGGCCAAATCGAGCCGCCGGTCTGGGATCCTCGCCCTGCCGTTTGCGTGGTCATCGCCAGTGACGGGTATCCTGGCAATTACCAAACCGGGCATGTGATCAGCGGCTTGGAGGCGGCCGCGAAACTGCCTGACGTCAAGGTCTTTCACGCGGGGACACAATTAAACGCCCAGGGCGAGGCCATCACTGCGGGTGGACGAGTCTTGGGAGTAACTGCCCTTGGTGACAACATCGCGCAAGCGAAACAGCGGGCTTACGAAGCAGTCAAGTTGATTCGCTGGAAGGGAGCTTGGTGTCGCAAAGACATTGCTGACAAAGCCATTCACTTACCGCAGTGGAACGAAGCCTGATCGCCGACCTTCCCTGAACCACCATTTCACGCTCCCTCCTCGGCGTTCGGTTGGTGGACGCGAAAATAACAACCGAAAATGGAGGCGTTCGCGAAGCGACTCGGGAGCCACGCTCGGCCGCTTCGCCAGTTATGTGGGTCAGGGGCTCCGCATTCAATTCGCTGGCGGTGGACCAACAGAGCCGGGCCGATGGCCAGGCCGCGCGAGTCCTTGGCTTGCTGGAGAATTTCCACTTCTACCAGACCCGACTCGCCGGCTACCTCGCGTTTCACCGACACTTCCAACAAACAACTGTCGTGATCACAGGTGACCCACAACCGCGTTCGCTGATCAAACCAACTTTCACGCAATAGTTTTTGGACCATCTTTCTTCTGCCTTGATTGGCTCAAGTCGCAACCGGCCCACTTCATGTCTCGTCCACGGCAGTCGCAACGAGTGCCCATGAAAATCCTTGGCTCCGGGCCTATCCCCGCAGGGAGCCGTCTTTCTCCTGCGGCAACGTGTAAACACGATCACTTCGACAATGCCCCCAACGTGCCTCCCGGTGTGGCT
>JAEUIP010000237.1 GCA_016795075.1 Planctomycetaceae bacterium
AAGTTGCCAAATCGATCCTCGTTGCCCAACATCTCGGCGATGATCATTTGGCCAACGGAACAAGACTGTCCGTCCTCTTGAACGACCACCAAACGTCCCGTTTTTTCGACGGACTTTTGGACCGTTTCTTGGTCCCACGGCATGATGGTTCGTAGGTCGATAACCTCGACGTCGATCTCGTCCTGTAGTCGCTTGGCAGCGTCCAAAACTTGCTCGGTCGTGTTCCCCCAAGTCACTACCGTGAGGTCCTTGCCGCTACGACGAATTCGGGCCTTCCCAAAAGGAACTGGCGGGACCACCGCAGGGACGTCCATCTGCTGCCGAAACAAGTGCTTGGGAACAAGGTAGATAACCGGGTTTTCACTGTGCATTGCCGTCCACATCAGTGCGGCGGCGTCTTCAGGAGTACTAGGTACAACCACTCTCAGGCCAGGGATATGAGCAAACAGAGACTCGTTGGCTTGACTGTGCCATAATGAACCACCTGGCAAATAGGCTCCATACGGAGCATAGACGACCATCGGGCAACGCCATTGGCCAAACGTGCGCCAACGCAAGGTCGCCAGATTCTGACTAATCTGATTCCAACCCGGCCCGTGAAAATCTACGAACTGCAATTCGAACACCGGACGCATGCCCACGCTCGCCATTCCACAGCCAACACCCATAATCGTTGCTTCGGCCAATGGAGAGTTAAATACTCGTTCCGGAAAGGCATCACTCAAACCAGCCGTCAAACGAAAGACGCCGCCCTTCGGATCTTCAATATCTTCACCAAAGAAGACATAGTCCGGGTTCTGTTGCAAACCGGCCATGAAAACCGAATTGATCGCGTCCACCATCCGCCACTTGCGACCGCCTTCCAACGGGACCGTCGCTGGTACGGGGTCTTCACCAAACATGTGCAACAACAACTCTGCGACCTTTGGGTCTTCCCCGCCTTCGGCTTGCAGGTACTCTCGGTCGACCATGTCATCGATTTGGCGTTTTTCCTCTTCCCATTGTTCGGCCGTCAGTTCGCCGGATTCGATCAACTCACGTGCTACCACGGTGATTGGATCTCGATTTGTCATCGCATGAATCTCATCCAGCGGACGATAGACCCGATGGTCGTCGCTACTGGTGTGACTACACAATCGATCCAGTTCACAGACCATCAATGTTGGGCCTTGACCTGATCTCGCTCGTTCGAACGCGGTTGTCGTCGCTTCCATAACTCGATCCGGATGCCGAGCGTCGACCGACTGGATATTGCACCCTGGGCCAAATATTCCCAGCTTGAATGGATTGAACTTGTCCGTGTTCGTGCTGATTCCATAGCGATTGTCTTCAACAACGAAAACGATTGGCAATTTCCGCTCGGCGGCAAAGGCCACGGCTTCGTAGAACTCACCCTGGCGACTGGCCGCGTCACCAATCGTCGCGACCACCAAATTATCCGAGCCACGCATTTGCATCGACAATGCCGCACCGCAAGCGGGCAATAAATTGGCAGCTGTTGGAGTTGGAACACTCCAGATGTTGCGATTTCGAAACGAGTAGTGTCCGGGCATTTGGCGCCCACCACTATTGCTGCTTCGTTTGGCGAAGTAGGCCAATGCCAATTCCATATTTCGAACCCCCCGCGCCAACACCATGGCACGATCTCGGTAATAGGGGAACAGATAATCGTCGTCGTTCATCTGCATCGCCATCACCGCCAGGGGCTCGTGGCCCATTCCAGCAACCTGGAACCATCCTTTGCTTTGGCGAAGTAGTACACCCTCACGACGATCCCCTTCACGACTCAAGTACATCAACTTTAAGAGTTGGACCTTGTTGTAGGTCGCGTGCTGGGTCGGCATTTTTTCGGTTCCTCGATAAAGCTCTCTGAATGACGCGATTTCGCAGACGATTCAGGCCACGACGTCCTGATTTGGCCGCGTCAGTTTAAGGGACGACAATAGCCGCTCCAAGCCTACTCTCGCCACGAAATTCGCAATCCGACGACAAGGTCAATTGTTGACAACTCGCGATCCGCGCCCGGTGAAATCTCGCTCTTCAAAAGCCGTGGACCCACCACAAACAAGTCGACAACAATGACGGATAACGCTCCTTAGAAGTTGCTTTACAGGAGCGAATCACGATGCAAAAAGATTATAGCAGTATTTACTGATTCATCCAGTCCACCTTGGCTTTCGGAATAATAGCTGGAACGAATAAAAAATGCCCAGTGCTTTGCGCACTGGGCATTGGGTTTGACAAAATCCCGCTCGTTCCAAGCAAAGGCGCCCAGACCGGCAATCATCAATTAATCGTCCGAGTCATCGAAATCATCATCGAACGATGGAAGACCATTTCCAGGTCCAGGGCCTGTGCCAAACAGGTCTCCCAAGGCAGATTCCATATCCAACGAACCAATCGAACGACGCTCGTCATCCGTCATGAACGAATCAGCATCTGGTAATGTTGATTCCGTCTGCCGAGGTTCAGCCACGGGTTTAGCGGCACTACCTGATCCGTCACGTTCCAAGAGTGGGAATGACTGTTCCAAGCTCGGTGCATGATGCTGAGCCATATCGCTCAATACATCGACATTGTACTGAACTTGACTTTCAAGGTACTTGCGGAACCCGGTACCAGCTGGAATCAAATGGCCCAAGATGACGTTTTCCTTCAAGCCAACCAAATGGTCCGACTTGCTGGCGAGCGCCGCCTCGGTCAAAACCTTTGTGGTTTCCTGGAATGACGCAGCCGAGATAAAGCTCGTGCTTTGAACCGAAGCTTTGGTAATACCCAAAAGCTGAGTCGAGGCAGTAGCTGGCTTCGGATTAGTACCCTTAGCTGGTTTGCCGCCCATTTTCTCGGTTTGGTCGTTGACCTCCTGGAACTTTTCACGCGGTACGATGGTTTCCGTCGCAAACTCGGTATCACCCGGGTCCGTGATCTTAACGCAGTTCTTCAAGTTTTCATTGACGCGACGGAAGTCAAATCGATCGCAAATCAAGCCAGGCAACATGTTGCTGTCGCCAGGCTTTTCGATGCGGATCTTACGCAACATGCGTGCGACAATGATCTCAATATGTTTGTCGTTGATTTCCACGCGCTGAGCACGGTAAACCGACTGAACTTCATTCAGAAGATACTCTTGAACCGCTTCTTCACCAGAAACTCGCAGGATGTCGTGCGGCACCAATGGACCGTCAATCAACGATTGACCGGCCTTCACATGGTCACCCGAGTGCACCAAGAATCGCTTGCCGGGTGGCACCAAGTGCTCCACTTCTTCGCCATTGCCGCTGCGAACAATGATGGCGCGCTTTCCTCGTCGCTTCTCGGCTTGGATTTCGACAACACCGTCGACCTCGGACAAGACGGCTGGTTCCTTCGGCTTTCGAGCTTCGAAGATTTCGGTAACCCGCGGCAAACCACCGGTAATATCCGATTGCCCAGTCGCCTCACGTGGCAATTCTGCAACACTGGAACCGGCCTTAATCTGACTGCCATCCTTTACCATGATGTTGGCTCGTTCCGGCAGGTAGTAAACATCCAACGCTTTGCCGTTTTCGTCTTCGATGACGACGTGCGGGTAATACTCGCCCTTGTGCGAGACAATTACCATGCGCTCGGTCCCAGAACCATCGTCCTCGATGGCCATTGTTTCGCCTTCGACGATGTCTTCATACCGAACTTTGCCGGAGACCTCTGCCAAAACCGGAACCGAATACGGATTCCACGAGCAAACCGCTTGGCCAGCTTTTACTTTGCCGCCGTCGGGTACTCGTAATGTTGCTCCCGCTGGAACACGGTGCTGTTCAACTTCGCGCCCACGATCATCCAAAATGTGGATTTCGCCGTTTCGAGTTAAAACGATGTTCTCGCCATCTTCGTTTGTCACGTAGTGCATGCGGACAAACCGAGCCGTACCACCACGACGAGCTTTCGCTTCGCTTTCGATATTCGCCATCGTTGCCGTACCACCAAAGTGGAACGTTCGCATGGTCAACTGCGTTCCTGGTTCACCGATGCTTTGAGCGGCGATAATTCCTACCGCCATACCTTCTTCCACCATCGAACCGGTCGACATATCCATGCCATAACAACGACGACAGCAACCCAACGAGGCTTCGCAGGTCATTGGGCTACGTACTTGGATTCGCTCCAACCCAATTTGCTCGATCTTGCGGGCACCTTCCGCCGTGATCATCTCATTGGCACCAACGATCTTTTCATCCGTAAACGGATTGACGATGCTGTGTAAGGACACACGGCCGGTGATCGCGGTTGCCAGTCGAACTTCGACTTGCTCGCCACGATATACCACGCCCTTGGTAATTCCTTGTTTGGTACCGCAATCTTCCGTCGTGATCACAACATTTTGGGCGACGTCCGCCAGCTTGCGCGTCAAGTAACCGGAGTCGGCCGTCTTCAAGGCCGTGTCGGCCAAACCTTTACGGGCACCGTGCGTGGACGAAAAATACTCCAACACGTTCAAGCCTTCTCGGAAGTTGGCTTTGATCGGAGTTTCAATGATTTCGCCGCTCGGTTTGGCCATCAAACCTCGCATACCAGCCAATTGGCGAATCTGTTCGCGACCACCGCGAGCACCCGAGTCGGACATGAGATACACCGGGTTGATGTAGCCACCGCCTCGGAAGTCGGTTTTCATTGCGTCCATCATCGAGTTGGTGATGGTTTCACGAGCGTTGGTCCATGCTTCCAACACTTTGTTGTACCGTTCTTTCGAAGTGATGATACCACGCTCGTAAAGCTTGCGGAATTTCACGACTTCTTTATCCGCACTGGCAATCACGTCCTCTTTTTCTGGTGGCGTCAACAGATCGTCCGTTGCAAACGACAAACCACTACGAGTGCTTTCGCGGAAGCCCAATTGGTTCATGTCGTCTAGTAACTTGATCGTCGCGCGCCGGCCCAACAACTGGTAACAGTCGGAAATCACGTTGGACAGGTTGCTGCTCTTCATGGTGTAGTTGTAATAGTCCATGGAGCGATCCAGGATCTGATTGAACAACATCCGACCATAGCTAGTCTCGATCCGTCCCCCGGGCTTTGACGATCGATCATCTTCACCAGCACGACTGTGCTGGTGTTTTGGCAGTCGATACGTGACCTTGGCGTGCAGGTCCAATACCCCCTGTGCATAGGCCATTTCGACTTCAGCAAAGCTGCTGAAGACCATGCCTTGGCCCTTCATATCGGGCAACATGGCCGTGATGTAGTAGCAACCCATCACGGTATCTTGCGACGGCGACATAATGGGCTTGCCATTGGAAGGCGCAAAAATGTTGTTCGTCGACATCATCAACGTGTGCGCTTCGATTTGCGCCTCAATCGACAATGGCAAGTGAACTGCCATTTGATCCCCGTCAAAGTCCGCGTTAAATCCGCGACATACCAACGGGTGCAAGTTGATGGCGTTACCTTCCACCAAAACCGGCTCAAACGCCTGAATACCCATACGATGCAACGTAGGGGCACGGTTGAGCAACACCGGGTGATTTTGAATCACCTGTTCCAAGATATCCCATACTTCTTCATCCTTGCGGTCCAACATCTTCTTGGCGCTCTTGATCGTGTCCGCATGACCTTTTTCTTTCAAGCGACGAATAATAAACGGTTGGAACAGCTCTAGAGCAATCTTCTTTGGCAAGCCACACTGATGAAGTTTCAATCGCGGCCCCACCACGATCACGCTGCGTCCCGAATAGTCGACGCGTTTCCCCAGCAAATTCTCGCGGAATCGCCCTTGCTTGCCCTTGATCATGTCGGTCAACGACTTGAGCGGGCGATTGCTACTTCCCAAGACCGGTCGCTTGCAACGATTATTGTCAAACAACGCATCCACCGATTGTTGCAACATCCGCTTCTCGTTGCGAATAATCACTTCCGGAGCGTTCAAGTCGACAAGCTTCCGCAGTCGGTTGTTGCGATTGATAATGCGACGATAAAGATCGTTTAGATCGCTCGTCGCAAAATTACCCGAATCCAACAACACCAATGGCCGAAGATCCGGTGGGATCACAGGGATCACATCCAGAACCATCCACTCGGGTTGATTTTCGCTGTCGCGAATCGATTCAACAATCTTCAAACGATTCGTCAGATCTTTCCGCTTCTGCTTCGAGTTGGTCGTAGCCATTTCGACGCGGAGTTCTTCCGACAACTTGACCAAGTTCAAGTTGCTCAGCAGCTTCCGAACCGCTTCGGCGCCCATCTCCGCTTCAAACGCCTTCTCGCCGTACTTGGCTCGGGCGTCACGATATTCGTCTTCCGTCAATAGTTGCTGCATTTCCAATTCGGTTTCACCCGGATTGGTAACCACGTAGTCTTGGAAATAAATCACTTTTTCCAGACTCGTCGTCTTCATGTTCAGCAAATTGCCAAGACGACTTGGCATGGCCTTGAAGAACCAAATATGCACCACCGGAGCGGCCAATTCGATGTGCCCCATGCGTTTGCGGCGCACGCGCGAGTGTGTTACTTTCACCCCGCAGCGATCGCAAATCATCCCTTTGTACTTCATGCCGCGATACTTGCCGCACGCGCATTCCCAGTCCTTCTCGGGACCAAAAATTCGCTCGCAAAACAACCCATCCTTTTCTGGACGGTAAGTCCGATAATTGATCGTTTCTGGCTTCTTCACCTCGCCAAACGACCATGCGCGGATGTCCTGTGGACGAGCCAAGCTGATCTTTACCGAAGAATAATCATTGACACGATCATACGAACTGTCGGCAATTGCCATCTGGTATTTGCTCCTACAGCAAACGACTGATTCGAACCGGTCTACCTGCGGAACTCGCCGGCAAACTCGACCAACGCACCCAAAAAATATCTCGCCGCAACACCAAAGCCGACACTAACGTCGCTTTTCCAGTTGCATATTCAATCCCAACCCACGAATCTCGTTCGTCAAAACGTCGAAGCTGGCTGGTGTGCCTGCTTCCAACGTGTTCTCGCCTTTGACCATCGATTCGTAAATCTTGGTACGGCCTTCCACGTCGTCGCTCTTGACCGTCAGAAGTTCCTGCAGGATGAACGCTGCTCCATAAGCCTCCAACGCCCATACTTCCATTTCACCGAACCGTTGACCACCAAAGCGAGCCTTGCCACCCAACGGCTGCTGCGTAATCAAGGAGTACGGACCGGTACTTCGAGCATGAACCTTGTCGTCGACCAAATGGTGCAACTTCAGCATGTAGATGTAACCAACGGTCGTGTCTTGTCCCAATGGTTCGCCCGTTCGGCCGTCAAACAACCGAGCTTTACCGGAGCGTGGCAAGCCCGCGGCTTCCAAACAATCGCGAATGTCGGTTTCCGCCGCCCCGTCGAACACCGGAGTCAACGCTTGGAAACCTAATTTGGCGCCGGCCCAGCCCAAGTGCGTTTCCAAAATCTGTCCCACGTTCATACGACTTGGAACACCCAGCGGATTCAACATGATCTGCAGCGGAGTGCCATCTTCCAAAAACGGCATGTCTTCCACGGGCAGGATCTTGGAAATCACACCCTTGTTTCCGTGGCGACCAGCCATCTTATCGCCGACCCCGATCACTCGTTTCGTTGCAATGTACACTTTGACCATTTGCAACACGCCACTGCGCAGTTCATTGCCAGCGTTCATACTGTTGACACGTTGGTCGCGAAGATCGATTGCGCGCTCTACCAGCGGTTGCAGTTCCTTATAAAGGTCCGTGGCTCGCTTGATCTTCTCTTCGCTCTTGAGGCTGTCGGTCGCCCATTCGAGCCGGAAAGTTGCCGCTTTCTCCGCCAAGAATTTAATGTCCTGGGTATCGTTCAAGACGATCCCGTCTTCGTCCGTGACCGGCTTGCCAATGGCATCGGAAATGGCGTTACACATTTCCATGAACGCCCGAACGACCGCCTGATTCCCGGCGGCTTCCACGGCCTTCAGATCCTGATCAAAAACCTTCTGCTCTTCTTCAGTCAAACTTGTCCGACGAGCAAATCGCTGCGTTTCAATCACAATCCCTTCAATGCCGGAAGAGACCTCCAACGAGTCGTTCTTGACGTCTTCACCGGCGCGTCCGAAAATCGCGTACAACAACTTTTCTTCTGGTGTCAACTCGGTTTTGTTCTTCGGAGAAATCTTGCCGACCAGGATATCTCCCGGACGAACAAAGGTTCCAACGCGGATCACGCCATTTTCATCCAAGTTTCGCAACGCTTTGTCGCTAACGCTGGGGATATCCCGAGTGAATTCTTCGCGTCCCAGTTTCGTTTCACGAATCTCGCAGTCGAACTCTTCAATGTGAATCGAGGTCAGCGCGTCCGACTTGACCAGTTCCTCGCTGAGGATGATCGCATCTTCAAAATTGAAACCATCAAACGACATGAAACCAACGAGCAGGTTTCGACCCAAAGCCAGCTCACCCTTGTAGGTCGCTGCCCCATCGGCGATGACTTGCCCTTTAGAAATCTTGTCACCCAAATTGACGATCGGGCGTTGATTCTGGCATGTCCGTTCGTTTAGTCCAACGTACTTCTTCAGATGGTAAATATCAGC
>JAEUIP010000238.1 GCA_016795075.1 Planctomycetaceae bacterium
GCACATCATCTGCCAAGGAGTATTCACCAGCCTGCTCCAGTTCCCAGGCGGATTCTTCCAACATCCGAGCGGCATGCTGGATGCGGTGGCGTAACTCGGGCTCCACTTGTTGACGAACACCGTCACGGTTTTCGTGCTCGGGTTGCTGATCGTTGCGACTTATTCGAACCGTCCCTTCGTGGTTTCCGGAGTTCGGCGATCGAGCAGGTGAAAAGTGGGGACTCGGAGGAATCACCACTGGCATCGATTGGAGCTGGTCCTGCGAGGTCGATTGAATCGGCGGTTGTTCATGAACACGAGGCTGCCACTGCCCCGGTCCGGCATGTTGAAGACCAACTTGTGGTGGCCCAAATTGCTGGACAGGACCCACTGGCATGGGAACATTGTTCGGGCCAGTAAAGTGGTTCGGGACGACGTGCGGCGAAACCATCACCGGAGCCCCATCCATCGGAACTTGGGCCGGTTGCGAGAAATTTGGCGGCTGAGAATGAAACGGCTCAGGATGGGCAGGGTGCTGGGCATATTGCGGTTGAACTTGATTATGCGCTTGAACCCACGGCGGTGCGGCTACCATTGGATTTCGGGGCAACGCTTGTTGAACGTTGGGCACTGCCGGGTCGGCGGTTGAGTTCGTTGCGTTTTGTGGCCGTTGCCCGGACTCAAACGGCAAACTTTGCGGCTCGGAGTTTGGTGTTGGGTGACCGTCTTGCTCGAATAACGATGCCAATGCCACTTGAAAATCTTCCGCACTCCCGAGACTTGTTCCAACACGAGCCCGCAGAGCCATCAATTCCTGAAGCTTCGCGGCATGTTCCGGCGAGCAAACCGGAGCAGATCCTGCGTCGGGGCAACCATCCGGCGACTGGCATGGTGAAGCTATTTCGACCGGTGGCTTTGTTTCCACTTGGACGGCAACGGTTGCAGGCTCCTGCGTTCCAGGAAATTCTGCGGGCGGGAGTAGTAGCAACCAGCCAAACATGCTAGCTGAACCAGCGACTTGCCATGCGGCGGTCCCGGAAACGAGCCCCGTACATGAATTCAATAAGGCCATCATCGAACACTCCCTTGTGAGCAAGCCTCACGTCATCGTGCGGCATATCCATCGTTTGGCATATCCATCGTGCGGCATATCCGTGCCTCACGCCCATCATTCCTCACATCGATCGTGAGGTAAATCGATCAAGCCGCGCCGCCGCATACAATACGCTCGACGCGTGGGCCATGGATTGTAATCGATGGCATGGATCGGCTCCAACATGACTTTCTACGGGACAATCGCGAACAATTGCAAGCAAATGGGGATTGGCAACTCTAAATGACGACTCGACTTACAAAGTATCTTCTGGGGACAACTCTTTGCCAGGTCGGACATGCTGTGCGGCCATTCACGCGATTCCAGATTTCGACAGCCTACAACTCGAATGTTGATTTCGCGAACGTGTGGCCACAGTACAAACACCGAGCATGCCGGTTGCTTAACCGTCGCTGGCAACTGGGGCATTCGGTCGGCTTCGATTGGTTTTTGCCATCCAGGACTCCGTCCCGCAAATCGATTTCTCGTAATTTCTCGAACAACACTTCGTTATCAATACCGGAATGATCTCGCAAAATCTCCCACATTGCCTCGCAGATCAATAACGTCTTGGCCAAACTCTCTTCTAAAGCCTTGACCCGTTGTTCCGCGTCACGAGCTTGCGTCGAGGCTCGTTGAGCATCGGCAGCGGCACCGATCTCCGCGTTACGACCACCGAATCCTTCGTATCCGTACATTCCAAATAAGCTTGGCATAAGCGAGAGTTCCTTGTGCGTTGGGTTGGGGTTCGGGGAAATGCGGCTTCAATTGTGCCGAACGTGTTGTAACGTTCTTTCGGATTGTAACAAAATCGACATGCTCAGCGATTACGGATTCGATTGGATCTCACGAGAAAATCAATCTATCGGAATGCGACGTGAACTAGGCTTCCTTTGGATTTGTGTTCTAAGGTCCGGTTCAAACTACCACCGCGCGGGATTGCTCGGCGCCCTGTTCGGGGCTCGGCAATCAAGTCGGACTGCCTTGCAATCGATCCGGTACTTTATCAAAACTGTTTCGCAGGAGTTTTCCAACCGATGAGCAGTAAATGTCAGCGCGGCCTCCGTTTGGTCGAAGGCAAAATACAAGGCGAATTGCTCCGCCGGGTCTGTATGCATTGGTCATTGTTCTTGCTCCTTTCGGTCGGCCTGACCATTGGTCTTCATGTTTTGACGAACGACCCCAGCGTTCCATTGGCCAACCAAGTATGGGAAATGGCGGCGACTAATTTCTGGCCGTTCCTAGCTTTGGTTGCTTTACTGCCGTACTTTTTGGTCGACACCGTCCGATTAAGTTCAAATTTTGCAGGTCCCATCGTCAGATTACGCCGCGCTATGGAAGGTTTTGCCCAGTCCGGCGACACTCGTCCACTGAATTTTCGCGAAGGTGATTTTTGGCAATCGACGGCCGATGCCTACAACGCGGTCTTGGATCGGCACATGCAACTGCAAGAGCGAATTGCAACCTTGGAGGCCGAGGTGGAACGATTGCAAGGCAATGAGCCCACGTTGCCCGCGGAATCGAAGTGTGGAGCCACTTATGTTTCGCCTTAATCCCAGTCGAATGTTAAGACGTTCGCCGCAGCGTCGTGCCAGTGCCACCGTCGAGCTGGCGGTTTGCTTGCCGGTGATCTTGCTGGTCATCGCCGGAGCCATTGAAGGGGCGAATTTCGCATTTCTGCGGCAGACCCTGGCACAATCGGCCTATGAAGGTATCAAGGTCGCGGTTCGTCGTAACAGCACGCCCGCTCAAGGACTGCAAGCGGCCCAGCGAATCACGCAACAACGCAATGTGCAGGGCGTCACGTTCCAGTTTCAGCCCGATCCTCGAAGTGTGGCACCCGGCACTCCTGTCACCTTGATCGTCACCGCCCCAGGCGACTCGAATAGTCAGTTCCCAATTGGTCCATTTTCGGGCCAAACCATTTCCGTCCGTGCGACGATGGCCCGCGAATAGTACAAGGAAACCACGGCATGAATTTGGTGCGACCTCGCCCAGCTACGAAGACACAAGAGCCACGAAACGGGGCAGCTACTGTCGAATTGGCTTTGATTCTTCCCATCTTTTTCGTGATGTTGTTTGCCGCCTTCGAGCTTGGCCATGCCAACATGATGCGACATGGAACAGAATCGGCGGCTTATGCTGCGGCCCGGGCCGCCATCATCCCAGGTGCTACCAATGCCGATGTGCGGAATGCGGCACAGCGAATTTTAAACAGCGTCGGTGTCACTCAGTTCACCATCACGACCGAACCAAACAATTTGCAGACGCCTTCCGATGACTTGGAAGTCAACATAGCCGTACCGCTTGATCAAAATCTAACCTTCGCGACCTTCGTGCAAGGATTTACCTTTACGGGGCAATGTCGATTGTCGCGTGAACGACGCTAAGAACAAATCACTCGCTGCCGCCTGTTTGTTTTGCTCCAACCGACCCATTTGGATTCCAACTTATGCTCGCTCCACGACACTCTGTATTGTTCGCCCAGCGACTCTCCGGGAAACGACTCCATCATCGAGTCGGCGGAATGTTGATCCTCATCGTGACCGCACTGATCATTTTGCTAGTCGCGGCGGCCATTGGCATTGACGTGGCGTACATGCATGTCACTCAAGCCGAACTGCGAACCGCGACCGATGCAGCCGCTCGAGCCGGAGTCGAAGCATTGGGCCGTACGCAAAATGTTGACGCGGCTCGCCAAGCGGCGATAAACTTTGCTGCGAGAAACACCGTGGCGGGTTCGCCGCTGCTCTTGACGGGGGCTGATATCGAAATCGGCTCGACGGTTGGTGGAAACAACTCGAAATTCACCTTCCAACGCGGTGCCAATCCACCCACCGCCATGCGAATTACTGGTCGTCGAACTGCGAATAGCCCCAGTGGTGCCGTTGCCCTGTTCTTTGGTCCCATGTTTGGCCAAACGGACTTCCAACCGATCCAACTAGCAACGGCCGCCCGCTTGGACATCGACATTTCGCTCGTGCTCGATGTTTCCGGTTCCATGACCGAGCAAAATCGTTTTCCGGGTTTGGTGAATGCCGTCGGTGTGTTTATCAGCGAATTGGAGCAAACACCGCAAGAAGAACGGTGCTCGATGAGCGTCTATAGCACCAACGCTCAAAAAGAAATTGCCATGACCACCAATTTGCAATCCATCAACCAACGTCTCAGCCAGTTTTCGCCGAATGGTTTTACGGCGATCGGCCGCGGCATGCAAGTTGGCGCAACATCCTTCAGTGATCCCAACGCACGCCCATTTGCCTTGCGCGCCATGATTGTCATGACAGACGGTCAGCATAATACGGGAATCCACCCTTCCGCCGTTGTTTCTTCCCTTCGCCAACAGAACGTCACCATCCACACCATCACATTTAGCCCCGGCGCGAATCAAAGTACGATGAGACAAGTCGCCAACGCCGGTGGAGGCATCCATATTCACGCCGACAACAACGCTCAATTGGCGGAAGCGTTCCGAGAAATCGCTCGGCAATTGTCCGTCCTGTTGATCGAATAGCCACGGGATTTTTTTGTTACGACAGGTAGTGCGGACATCAACGACGCTCCGCGCACTAGACATTCGTCGGTCGGATTTGCCCTAAAACGGATCGGCCTCAAGATGGTCCTTTGGAGAGCATGACCAATCCCGGATAACCGCGAACTGCAATTTAACTCGATTGCAGAATCAAAAAAAGGCGAGATTCCCAGCGATCCAAAGCATCAAGCTGGGAATCACGCCAAGATTTGCGCCATGACGGACGCCGTTACTGCTGGCGTTTGTAACTGATCTCCATCCACTTGTCCCAAGTTTTTCCGTCTTCGTTTTGCATGTAGGCCACAAAGGTGCGATTGTTTGCGTCGACCACTTTGCCAACTTGCTTGGTAGGCGTGTCTTTGCCAGTAGCTGGATTCTTGGCCTTCGTGAGATACGTTAGTTCACCGGTCTTTTCGTCGTAAGTCCCTTCCAAGATCCCCAAGGCCATGGTCTGGTTGTCCAACCATGTGCCGACGAATTTCTTTTTGTCTGGATCATAACCAAACTGACCTCGCCCCTTGAATGGCCCCGCTTCAAACTCGGAAATCACCCACAATCCGCCGTCCAACAAAGTATTTGACTCGGTAACCGGCATTTCAATTGGCTCACCGGTTGGGTCGACATACATCTTCATAACCCCCTCCCATTTCCCGACCTCTTTCGCCAACAACTTGTGTTGCGGCAATGGGTCTGGAGCAGCATCCTGCGCCCAACAGGAAGCGTTTATGAACGCCAGAACCACGAATGCACAAATTCTTCTCATTCCACTCCACCTTTTCATTGAAATCGCCGCCAAAACCGCGCGGCTGGTGCGGTGGGCTTTAAACCGGCAACCCACGCCGTGACATCATAACCTGTTCGCCGTCATCACATAACGAAGGAGCAAACACAACTCTGGAGGATTCTGACAAGCGAACCGGTTGGTTCTTTCGTCCTACGAAACCACTCGATCAAAACGGGTGACGTGTTACATGCTCATCAAATACTTGAGCAACTCGATTTTCTGCCGCTCTTCCAAATTATCCAAAAGGCCGCTGGGCATAAACGATTGATCCGAGACCCGAATTTCTTCAATTTCTTCGGTCGAGATCGTCTCTGTTGCCGTAGCCGTCCGCACCGTGACGGCGGTCGCGGTTTCTTCGATGACCAAGCCAGTGACGACGCGGCCTTCACGTGTCAAAATCAGCCTCGCTTGAAAATCTCTTCCTACCACCGCGTTCGGATCCACGATGTTCTCAATCAAGTAGGCGGCTCCCTTCGCACCTGCACCATTCAAAGCGGGGGCCAAGGCAACACTCTGCTTGGATTCCTGGTGACAGTTGGCACAATGTTGTTGATAGAGTTTTTGACCTGCACCCGCATCATAGGCCCATAACGGCGCCGTTTCATACGTTTGAACGATCTGCTTGATTCGGTTCTTGAGCTCTTCGGAACTTGTCCCTACCTTACCCCATGTCGCCTCCAGCCGAGCGTTCAAGCCGGAATCGCCTAGACTGATCATCTGGCGAACATGATAAGCGGTCACTAACTGACGATCGATCACGGCCGAATCGACGGCATCGAGTAAGATCGATGCCCACATAGAACGTCCCGTCAAAAGCTCCATTGCCAAGGCCGTTGTGGCCTCGTCCCATTTGGGGAGACGTGCAACCAGAGCTTGCGCTACCGCTGGGTCTTCATAACGACGCAGCATTGGCAGCACGGCTGGAGCTACCGGAGCTTCATCCAAAAGTGTCAATAAAAGCGGCAATCGCTCGGTCCGAACGTCTTGTTTCAAAACGTTTAGTACAGCAATCCGATCCGCCGGGTCTGTCGCCACCTCCAGGTGTTTCCAATGCCGAGCAAATAGTTTTGGATCACGGAACGCGCCGCCAATGGCCGCCGCGGTCTCGCGAATTTCGCGACGAGGCGAATCGTAAAGTTGCTCCGCCACCAGATTCCAAACTTCGGGCATCGCGACATTTCCCAACCCTTGAACCGCGTGTTGCAACAGTCGAAGTTGGCGATACTTCTCTGAATCGTTTCCCGACGCCAAACCTTGAATCAGTGAGTTACGACCCAATTCAGATTTCTTTGCTGCATACCAAACGATGTAATCTCGTAGGACCGGGAGGTCGCAGTTATCACCCAACCGAAGTCCCGAGCCAACGTCGTCACGCATCAATGCAGCGACGGCAACCCACAACAACGAAGTCAACCCCGAATCGCTGACGTTTTCGGACTGTCCCGCGAGGACTTCCACCAACTTCCAAGCTTCCTCCCGCGGCAATCGTTGAGCACCCGACGCCAATTCCCGTTTCACCAACAATGATGATTCCGTTTGTGCCAGTCGCCACAAGGATTGCCAATGCACAAATGATGCGGAAGCTGAATTGGGTTGGCAATGGTCCATTGCCAAACGAACCGCCCATGCGCGAACGTATTCGTCCGGATCACGTAGCGCGATACCTAGCTCCGCCCCGGTAAAGCCACCGGCGCGAAATAGACACCAGAGAGCACGGAGTCGCATTCGTGGATCCGAATCCTTTGCCAGACACTCCTGTAGCGATTGAAGTGCCACGGGATCAATGGGCCGTTGTTGAGCTCGATGCGATAGCTCCTGAGCCGCCATCCGGACAAACCACTCGTTGGCATGACGCTGCAATTCGATCAACTGCATATCCGAAGCCGACGGCAAGTCCACCAGCACTGGTTTGTATCGGGCGTCGTACTGCATACGATACAGTCGCCCGTTGCCCCGGTCCCACTGTTCAACGTTGGGATTATGGCAGTGTCGCGGATCATACCAATCGCTAATGTAAACCGCACCGTCGGGTCCGTACTTTAGATCAACGCCAATGTACTGTTGATCCGCGCAGAAAAACATGTCGGAGCCTGCGTGTACGGTGTTGTAGCCACCATGTTCCCGCAAATTGATTTGCCGGTTCATCTGGTGCCCATGCAAGTTGTGCGTAAACAAGTGGTTGTGATACTCGGCCGGCCAATTATCACCAAGGTACAACATCGTTCCAACGTGCGAATGCCCACCGTACACGGCATTGGACCCTGGCTTGCCGGCTCCACCTTCACCGTGCCCGTAACGTGCCGACGCCATCAAGTAGTTCTTCATCGCCGGTTGCACGTCGAGGCTTTGTGGCGAAATAAAATCAGCGTAACCACTGTTGACTTGGTTCCAATAATGACCGCCCGGCACCACGTGCGTGGTTGGTCCACCGCCCCAAAAGGAACGACAATGGGTCATAAACAACTGGCCATGTTGATCAAAGTCCAGCCCCCATTGGTTGCTGCCACCATGCGCAAACACTTCGAATTGGTGCCGGATCGGATGGTACCGAAAAACACCCGCTGCGAGAAAGACGCGTTCCTCGGGCTTCGAACCGGGCCTCCCAACCTGGGACTGATTGAATACTCCTTGGTTCCCGTACAGCCACCCGTCGGGACCCCAGCAAAAATTATTGAGAGTCTCGTGAGTATCCGCGTATCCGAAACCGTCCAGCAATACGGTGGGCGGACCATCCGCTTTTAGGTCGCCATCGCGATCGGGTATGAACAGCAACTCGGGCGCTGCACCCACCCAAACTCCTCCGTGCCCCACTTCCATCGCGCTGACCAGATTCAACCCTTCGTAAAAAACATGTCGTGACTCAAATTCCCCATCGTGGTCGCTGTCCGAAAAAACCAAGATCCGATCCAAACCTTGTCCCTCGGGACGCCGCTCGGGATAACAGTGCCCTTCAACGACCCACAATCGCCCTTTGCCATCAAAAGTAAACGCCATCGGTTGATGAACTCGTGGTTCAGCCGCAATCGCTTGGACCGAAAACCCAGGCGGCACGAACATCTGTTGCAACGTCCCCAACGCCGCCGTTTCTGCGACGGCTTCCGGCACGGGATTCGGAAACAAATGTTGCAAGATCGGAT
>JAEUIP010000239.1 GCA_016795075.1 Planctomycetaceae bacterium
CGCGATTTCAATTTCGCGATCCAACTCCCAGAGATTCTGAGCTTCGATCTGGTCCTGAACCCGAGCCATTTCGTCATAGACTTTTTGCATCTGCTGTTCGCTCAGGGGCTCGCTGCACTTGGCGACCAATTCGGTATAGCGATCCACAATGGCTCGGCGCGGTGCAACCGCCGACTGCAAGTTCCCCCACACGTCCAAGTTGGGATCCAATTGCGGTTCTTGTGGCAAATAACCGGATGTAAACCCGGGCGACAAACGCGCGACGCCATCAAACTCTCGATCGTACCCGGCCATGATCCGCAACAGCGTGCTCTTCCCCGAGCCGTTGCGCCCGAGGACCCCAATTTTTGCCCCGGGATAAAACGCCAACCATACGTTTTCCAAGATCTGACGTTGGCCAATCTTCTTGGTCAAGTTTTCCATCTGAAAGATAAACTGTTTACCCATTCGAGTTTACTCCCATTCAATCGTTGCGGGTGGTTTGCTGCTAATGTCGTAGACGACACGGTTGACGCCTTTGACTTGGTTGATGATTTTGGTCGAAATGGTTGCCAAGAGCTCGTAAGGCAGCTGACTCCAATCCGCCGTCATGAAATCGCTGGTATCCACCGACCGAATCGCCAACACGTTTTCGTAGGTACGTGCGTCACCCATGACGCCCACGCTTTGCACGGGTAGTAGCACAGCAAACGCCTGGCTAGTCTTGCGGTACCAGCCCGATTTGACCAACTCGTCGATCAAGATTGCATCTGCCGAACGCAGCACCTCAAGCTTTTCTTCAGTAACCTCGCCCAAGACCCGCACCGCTAATCCCGGCCCTGGAAACGGATGCCTCCAAACCATGGCGTCCGGCAATCCAAGTTCCAAGCCCAATTGCCGAACCTCGTCCTTGAACAAATCACGAAGTGGTTCGATCAACTCAAACCCAAGTTCTGCCGGCAGTCCGCCAACATTGTGGTGAAGCTTGATCGTTGCCGCCGGTCCGTCCGGCGCGGCACCACTTTCGATGACGTCTGGATATAGTGTTCCCTGCGCCAAGAACGCCGCGTCCGACACTTTCTTCGACTCCGACTTGAAGCAATCGATGAACGCTTTCCCAATGCGACGGCGTTTTTCCTGTGGTTCGGTAATGCCGGCCAATTCGCGCAAGAACAACTCACGTCCATCGACGACATGGAGATCCGTCTCGAAAAAATGACCGCCAAACGCATCGACAACCGCGTCGCGTTCGCCCCGTCGCAAGAGGCCGTTGTCGACCAATATACAGGTCAATTGCTTGCCAATGGCTTTGGCCAACAGCGCCGCGACGACGCTGGAATCGACCCCCCCGCTCAATCCGCAGATCACGCGTTGGTTGCCCACCCGCTGTCGAACACTCTCGATCGTTTGATCGGCGAAATCCTTCAAACGCCACAACCCATCGCAGCCACAAACGTCGCGCACAAAATTTCGGAGAATCGCTGAACCGTACTCGGAGTGCGTTACCTCCGGGTGAAACTGAAGGCAATAAACCGGCAAATGCTTGTGCTTGACTGCGGCGAACGGACATGTCTCCGTGCGAGCCAACGCTTCAAATTGCTCGCCAATGTTCTCAACCTGATCCCCGTGGCTCATCCAAACTTGACTGCGTACCGGGACATTCGCGAAGAGGTTCGATTGCGATAAACACTCGATCTCGGCACGCCCGTATTCACGGATCGACGCACCACGAACTTGCCCACCCAATCGTTCGCACGCCAATTGCATACCGTAACAAATCCCCAAGATGGGAATCCCAAGTTCAAACAACTCCGGGACACATTTCGGCGCGTTGGCTTCATAGACGCTGGACGGCCCACCCGACAATATCAAGCCTTTCGGCTGGCGTTTTTTTATTGCCTCGATCGAAATATCGTGCCGGACGATCTCGCAATACACTGCTTGCTCCCGTACCCGGCGAGCGATGAGCTGAGCGTACTGGGAACCAAAATCCAACACCAAAATTCGTTGGCTGGTCAAATCATTTCGCTCGGCCTGATCCATGACTTCCAACGACATCGACAGCTGTCCGTGTTTGCTTAGGATTGAAGGGGCCCGTTTGGGAAAGGGCGAATTGTAAACGCTGTACGAAAAAACAACAAATGGGCGGGGGCTGAACGAATTCGTCCAAATCAGTTAAGCTTGAGGACCTCGGTGAGACGGGCCACGCAGACAATCATTACCACTGCCACGAAATGGTGAAGGCCGCCGAAGCATGAGGATACTGTACGACGGCGAGATTTACGCGATATTTCGCCATGGCGGCGTGATCCGGTACTTCCAGCACTTGATCGCGGGGCTCCCACCCGACGATATACCGTTCCTCTTGGGCAACCGACTCCCGGACGTCGTTCCCTTTCACCCCAATCTGCAATTGGCTATCAAGTCTCACGACTGGATGGGCATTCCCTGGAAGCCCGTCCGCAAGTGGCTAGACCGGGGCTTTTGCCGCCGTAAATGGCGGGAAGTGGAACCCGACCTGATCCACCCGACCTATTACAATGAGGTCGCGCGCGGCCGTTATGACCGTCGAAAAGTACCTCTGGTCCTGACTGTCTACGACATGATTCACGAACGCTTTCCCGATCAAGTCGACCCCCGCGGAAGACACAGCGAAAAGAAACGATTGGCAGTGCAGCGAGCCGACCACTTGCTCTGTATTTCCGAAACCACGCGTCAGGATCTGATCGAAAGGTTCAACGTTCCGCCCGAAAAAACCTCCGTCACTCTTTTGGCCGTGGACGAGATCTTTGCCCGCCCCTCAGACGAATTCGAGGCGAATGAACCACCCCGTTCTATCACCGCTCCGTATTTTTTATTCCTCGGCCGTCGGGATCCGTACAAGAATTTCGGTCTGCTGCTCCATGCGCTGGCCATTTGCCGTGCTCACATCGCCGAACAGAAACTACCATTTCAGTTACAAGTCCTCGGAGCACCGTTGACGACCGAAGAATGGAAGCAGATCACGGATTTAGGACTACAAGACACCATTGTCTGGCAACCGGTGTCCGACGATCAATCGCTACGCACTTGGTATCAAAATTCCGTGGGCTTGGTATTTCCGACCCTGTGGGAAGGCTTCGGCTTACCACTGCTGGAAGCATTGACCGCCGGGACCTGTGTCATCGGCTCGAATATTCCCGTATTCCGGGAACTTGTCGGTGACGGATTCGAACCGTTCGACCCCAACGACGCGGAGTCCTTAGCCGCGGCCCTGAACCGCATGTTTCACCATCCCACCGAACGAGCCCAACGTATCACTATCGGTACCAGCCACTTGCCGCGATACAATTGGAAAGCAACTGCCAACGCGACCCGAGCGATCTACGAAAATCTCCGGTAACCACTGGGAAATAGGTTCCAACCTAAAGCTCCAGTCCCGACAAACTGCGGACCTGCGTCGAAGAGCTCAACAACGCCTCCCAGCTGAACCGGGTCATGGTCGTTCCTAAATCCGCTACGCAAAACCTCGCCAACTTCCCAGGACCGATCGCTCCCAGATCTTTGTTGAGCCCCAGTGCCTTCGCGCCGTTGATGGTCGCCATGCTCCATAAGGTCAACGGATCCTGTTCGGGATAGGTCTCGCGGACCAACTGCACATCATGCCACAACGACAAACTGGAACTGCTGGCTCGCGAGTCGGTCCCCAGGGCAATTGAAAGTCCATCCGCCGCCATTTCGACCCACGGATGTCGTTCATGTTGGAAATAGGCGTGCGTTTGCGGGCAATAGACGATGGTGACATTCGGGTTCTTGTCCCGCAACCAACGCCAGTCCTCCCGCTCCAGATAATTGCCGTGGATCAGCAATAAGTTCTCAACGTCGGACACAACCTCCAAAACATCACGCACACCTCGGGCTTCGATTTGCTCGGGCCGCCAGACGCCCATTTGTTCAAAAAGTTCCACCAACGGCCCCGTCCGCTCGGACAATAATTGCAACTCTTCGCGAGATTCCGCCAAGTGCGTTGCCAGGGGAACGCCGTTTCGTCCACAAAATTCGGCGCATTGTCGGTAAAGCTGGGTGGATGTCGAATAGGGAGCATGGGGACTCAGCCCATGTCGAACGTTCTCGTGCGGCGACTGCTGCAAACATTCACGGGCCCAATTCCAACTGGCCTGAGCCCGTTGGGGGGCTAACCCCAATACCTCGTGAAAAATCGTCCCGCAAAAGTCAGCGACTTTTGGACCTGGCGCCGCCGATCCTGTCGCCGGCTGACTGAGAATTTCCCCCGCCGCTGCCACACCTCCGGCCAATATCTCTCGCCATCCTTGCCCCATAATGGTCGAGCTCATCGCCACCCTTTCCTCCGACGCAGCAGTTCCGCCGCTCGCCCGATGAGCAATGATCGCACGCAACCACTCCGCAAACCCCAAGCCCGACCTGCCCAACGGTTCCTGACAATCACTGAACTCCAAATGTGTGTGGCAATTGACCATTCCAGGCAACAAAGCCACGTCTCCCAAGCAGCAATCGGGCAATCGCTCGAACTTACCGGCGTTGTGCCCGAATTGCGCCGCGACCTTCTCGGCGGTCCGGATCATCGCTTCCGTGGTTGGCTTGGAAGTCGAGAACGGATCAATCACCCCCAAAATTCGCGGCTGACACCGCGGAAATTGAACAACGACCACCTCGCCATCTTCGACGACACCGGACTCGAACTGCACCCAACGAGCTTGAAAATGCTGGAGCAATGTGTGCACAGACATGGAGCAGCGTCCGATTATCTCGCCAACGAAAAAAGCCGTCATACCCCAGAACAGGATAAGACGGCTCGGAAAAAAGTTACAGGTCTCTTCGCTAAGTAACGTACCTCCGCTCAACCGCGATTTCGCGATAGCTTACTTAGAAGCCGCCACCTTCACCACCACGACCGCCACCTTCGCCGCCACCTTCGCCACCGCGACCGCCACCTTCGCCACCGCGACCGCCTCGGCCACCGCGGCCACCACCTTCACTGCCACCTTCACCGCCACCTTCCCCACCGGCACCACCGCGAGCACCACGGCCACCAGCTCCGCCCCCACCGGGACGAGCTGCCGGAGGCATCATGCTCCGCAGACCTTCGGAAAGTTCTTCGGAACTTAAGAAGCCATCTGCATCAGCGTCCATTTTCTTGAACTTATCAATGCCCGACTCCAACTCCTTGATCGACAACTTTCCATCTTTGTCGTCGTCGAAGAGATTGATGAAAATTCCACCCATCCCGCGACCGCGGCCACCACCAGCCCCACCCGGGCCGCCTTGACCACGTCCACCCGGACGACCTTCCGCACCTTCTTCTTGAGTTCCACGTCCCTCACGCTCTTGGGCCTGAACGACATCTGCGACCAAAACGCTTCCAATCATGACAGCGGCCAACGCAGCCAACTTTCCAAACAAAAACCGCTTCAACATAACCAAGACTCCCAAATGGTGACCGAAATGCATCCCCGATTAGTCTCACGAGGCAATTCACATTTCAGGACAAAGAAAATCGAAACTGGCCGGAAAACACCACCCCTAGAAAATCCCGATCCGCCAATAAAACACGGCCCGCCAAGTCCGGTTTCGAAAATTTTCTCCTGGTCACCGCGGAGAAAAAACGGCCAACAAAAAAACCGACCGAAGCTGAACTCAGCTTCGGTCGGTTTCAAATAAACCAGTTTAAAAAATCTGGTAGGCCTACATCAGCCGCCGACCAGAAATGACTCGATCTAGCTTAGTTCCAAACCAACTTGGAACCTTCATTCGCGGCAAACTCCGAGCTTACCTTCGACAACTCAGCCGAAACTTCCACTTGGCTCACTACCGACCAAGGATCCAATTGCACACCACCAGAAGCAGTGACAATGGCTCCCTTGCTATGGTTGATCAAACTAGCCGAAGTCGGAACCTTGGTGGGAGCATTCCACTTCGGCATTTCGACGGGTTCGCCAGAACCGGCCAAAGTGCTGATCTGAACTCCCGAAGCCGCCACCAAACCCTCTTTTTCAATCAGGGCCGCAACGACCGAGAAATCAAACATATTGCGAAGTTCACCAAAGATTTGATCCTTGTTGACCAAGTCGCTGTAATGTTCCGTCATGTTCGCAGCCCACTTCGCGGCAATGGGATCACGCTTGCCGGACGCCGTCGACTTGCCTTGTTTGTCGATAAAGTCGTTTTCGGTCAGGGTCTTCACGCCGGTTCCACTCAACTGCCAAACCTTGCCGTCTTCACTGCGACGAACCGGGTTGTAGTTCATTTCCATCCAAAACCGAGGCGTGTGGGACTTCAAGCTGGTGCTGCGAGACAACATGCTCACGAAGCTCGGCAGTTGCTTGAGTGGCGACTGATCCAATCCCATCGAAATCCGCTTCATGCGGTAATCGGCCAACGCCAAAACATTGGCAAAACGACTATCGGTTGGCACCCCAGTCAAAATCACATTTTGGGGTCCCATCGCTTCTTCCAATTGACCGACCAAGTTCGAATTGACTTGGCGATTTCGTTCGGCAGCGGCCGTCAATTGATTGAACGCAACTCGCGACTCGTCGGTCGGTTCGATCGAAACACTGATCCCCGTACCGGTCGTGGCTTGATCGACCGTTTGCAATGCGGTCATCAAATCTTCGAGGTGCAAAGCCGGCAAGCCAGTGTTTTGCCCAACCACATTTCCTTGGGCATCGACAACCAAATTGTCGGCCGGACCGGCCAAAATCAAATCGTTATGATCTTGGTCAACGTAAACATATTCGATTCGGACCAACCCGCCCAAAAAGCGAGCTTCGGCCGGTACCGTCGCTTTATCGCGGGCCGCTTGAGCCACCACTTCATTCAGTTGACGAAGCGATAACTTTCTCAAGCCGTCGTGGTCGGTAAACAAACCATTGTTCGCACCGACTGCCGCAGCCAAACGCTGCTGCACCGCCGAATCCAGTTGCTCGAGCGGCATTCCCAGCACACCGCTGGCGTCCACGCGAACACCACCCACAGCACTACCAAATCCGGTTCCAAATTGGGCGTAGGTATTCGATACCAACGACGTCACGACGAGTGCGGCCGCCATGATAATCCCCAGCGACCGAATCCCACTACGAAAAGTTTGATGCATGGATTGAAACTCCAAATTTCCCGTTCTAAATTCCCCTGAATGTCTTACCGATTTGGCCCAATCACCGCACCGAATTGCTTCGTCCAATCTCAATTCGCTCGGCCGATCGCCTTAGCATTTTACCGATCTGTGCCCTGCATACCGTCCAGAGTAATTGTGCCGCGCATTCTCCGCAAGAAAAGAATCTTGCCGAATTATGACAATCGAAACAATTCCAACAGGGACAAGACGTCCAAAACTTCTGTTTCGGTTGTAGCGATTCTACTCCCGTTTCACGGCATTCCCGAACGCTCACTCGCTCGGAACCTGGGCAATTTTACCACAAATTCGGGCTTTCGCGTCGCAAACTGCTTCAGATTGCGGCAATTATTGCGGATTCTGGCGGACAGCTGGTAGAATTACAGCGTCGAGTGATATTGCCGTGAGCTTTTTTGTCAGGAGGCCGGGATGGCCTATTTGGTAATTCAAGAAGACAACAAGTGGTCCGACGTCTTTCGACTCATTGTCGGTCGTCGAGTCACTTTGGGGCGGTCGCCGACAAATTCCATCGTCGTTCGCTCCGAACAAGTTAGCCGTTACCACGCCGAAATCTTTCACACCGAAGGGCACTGGGTCGTTCGCGACTTGGATAGCCGAAATGGAACTTCGGTCGGAGGTGTCCGCTTGGTCGCCGATCATGTCTTGGAAAACGGCCAATCCGTTCTCATTGGAAAATCGGTCCTCACTTACTACGAGCAATTGCCGGCACATCTGGGCATGGACGAGGCTCCCACACTGTCCGGGATGCCTCCCCAAGCCACGGCAGCCGGGCTGGAATTGGACGAAATCGAACCGTCCGCCGAAGAGTTTTTGGACGGCCAGGAAACCGAGCCACCTCAAATTGTTCAGCGCAAACACGAAACAGAACTGCTACATCGCGATCATCCGGCCGACGCCGGCTCGTCGATCGGCCGCGCTGCTTGGCAACTCTGTCGCCTGGCATTTTCCTTGGCCAGTCAAACTTCATTTGCCAACGCGGCCCGCTTGTCCCTCGACGGGCTTTTCGAGAACACTCGAGTCAGCGCAGGAGCCATTTGGTTAGTCCGCTCCAGCGCCAAAGGCCAAGTCCCGGAACTTGACTTGGTCGCCTCGCGCAGCAACGAACAGCAGGTCTACCGCCGCATTTCAAATTATCTGGCTCGCACGGTTACCGATTCCGGAGAAGCAATCCTGGCACAAGATATCGCGGACGATTCCAGCATCGGACTCCGCGACAGCAAAGGCGAAATCTTAGCGCGGAGTGTGATCTGTGCTCCGCTCCGCGTGACCGCTCAAACTGGCCCCGGCCCAGTGATGGTTCGTGGCTTGATTCATCTTTACACCACGGAAACCGACCAAAGTCTCACGGCCGATGATTTGGATTTCACATTGGC
>JAEUIP010000023.1 GCA_016795075.1 Planctomycetaceae bacterium
CATCCGAGAAGTGGTTGCCATTGCTCTGGGCGGTGGACAGTTTCAAGCGGTCGCAGGCGCGCGACGTGGAAGAAGGGAATTGGACGATGGCAGCAGTTGACCCATCGCGTCTCCCGTTGCCTAATCAAAGTCTGAGCGAGTTCCGCGCGGCAATGGATACTTGGGATGAAGCGCGAGCCGATGTCGCGACGGCGGCCCTGGCACAAGTTCACTCGTCCGATGAAATCTTTGAACAGTTCGCCGAATATGCCGCCCGAGATTTCCGGAGTATTGGCCACAAAGCGATCTATCTTGCCAACTCGTATCGGACACTCGAGACCATTGGCTGGCATCATGCCGAGCCCGTGCTTCGCAGCTTAAGTTACGCACTGCTCAATCACGTGGGCGAACCGAATCCGTCGACGAGTGATTTGGCGGCAGATCGCGACGGCCGCAGCAATTGGCTCCTGGCACAACAACTTCGGGACGACTGGATGGCCGGCGCCAATGATGAAGGAGCGACGGTGGAGCTGCTCGAATGCCTCCGGCGCGGAAACGCAACCGAGGCCAGCGAGTTGGTGTTTCAGCAATTGCAGCGCGGTGTCGCCACCGCGTCGCTCTTTGATGCAATGTTTGTGTTTGCCAGCGAACTCACCATGCGTCAACCAGGGATTGTGCCGCTGCACGCGGTGACCACGACCAATGCGATGAACTACATCTTTCGAAAAGTTCGCAACCCACACACCCGCGCTTTTATCCTTCTGCAAAACGCGGCGTTTTTGTCGCATTTTTTGGTGGAGTCTCGGCGGCGCGGGGCGTTGGCGGACAGGTCGGTGGAGCAGTTGCAGGCAGGGGATGACGCAGCCAACGTCAACGACTGGCCGCAGAGAATATTCTCTGAATTGGGGCGCGATGCCTCGGCCGCTGCGCAGCAAGCGTTCACTTATTTGCAACATGGCCATCCCATTTACCCGTTGATTCAACAGGCTCGAACTTTGATCTTTCTCAAAGGGGACGATTCGCACGACTACAAATACAGCTCGGCGATTTTGGAAGATTATTTCAATATCGGGCCAGCATGGCGGGATCGATATTTTTCCGCGGCCTTATTCAAGATGCGTCACGCGGGTGAAGCGACCACCGGGTTGATCCAGAAAATTCAACAGGCCCTTGGCTAAACGCAGTACCATTTCACTTTCGTTTCATCGTGACGCAGAAAAAAAACTGGGCTTGGTCCTGCTTTGCCCAATGGTTTATGCCTAGCACTCCGCGTTGTGTCGCCGAGTGATGCAGAAGCGAACGAAGTCCCTGCGTTGAACGGTACTTCGGTTACACATCGGACCTACAGTCGTTCGAAGTAATTCTTGAGTCGCGTCGCAAATTCGTCCATCGTCGACTTGGATAAGGTTTGGAATTCTCTTTGACGACGTTGTGGATCGGCCTCCACAAAGGCGGCGCGCTGGTTGCACGTCTTTAGGTAATCGGCAAACGCGTGGGGAGCGTGCTCCATCCAGTAAAAAGCCATGGCCCAAGAGACAGCGTAAGCTTGGGTCGCGTCGGTTTGAAACAGTTTGTCTCGCTCCACCAACTGCGCTAATGTCCGGCTAAAGTCGGGTCGGTCGGCGTACTCCAAGAACAAGCGGAGGTGGTCGGGATGCACTCGATCGGATACGGACCGTGAGCGGCGGTGGTCGGCCATTCCGGGTGTCTCAAAAACTGCCGCCATGCCTTCGGAAATCCATAGCGGAGGAGCGGCCGTTCGTTTGTGTAGCCCCGTGTTAAATGCCACTTGATGAAACGCCTCGTGAAACACGGTCGCGAGTTCCAAGGCTCCTTGTGATGACGGATCTTTGCGGCTGGAATCGTACATCAAGACGCGATTGGAACTCAAACTGTAGTAGGCAAGAAAGTTGCTGCCAATTCGATCTTGTTGTTTGGCTGCATAGTCCACCATGGCCTGTCGGCTAGGCAAGACGATCGCGACCAAAGGGAACTGGGGATGTTTCATTGGGATCTGACGAGCTGCGCAGTAAGTCTGGATATTGCCATAGAATTGTTGCATCGAGCGTGCCCAATCTCGTTGGCAATTTTTGGGTTGCACCACTACAAACTGAGCGGACGCTCGCACGGAGAATTCGGGTCCAAACTCTTTTTGTAGTTCTGTCTGAAGGGGCGCGGACGACAACGGCTGTAGAGTCCCCTCGACTTCATGGAATTCCGTCTGCGACGTCCAAGGAACATATCGCAGGGCACCTCGATCGGATAATAGCACCAATTGAAGGTCATCCCAAGCCAGCACACGGCCCACGATTGTTTCAACTTCGGTTTGCAAGCGAACGACCTGATTGGTCTTTAGCTCCAGCTGACGACCGGCAACCACGATCGGCAGCGAACCCGATCCCGCCACGGCCGTCGATCCAGGTTGCGTATTCCCGTTCGTTGTGGGCAACGACTTGAGAGTGTTCAGGAGTTCGCCCCGGTCCAAGAATTTTTCTAATAAGGAGGACCAGTTGCCGCCGACCAAATTTCCGGGTCCTCGAATCTGTTGCACGATCACCATACTTGCCACGCAGGAACAAGCAAACATCAAGAGATACATGTAATAACGTGCCATCTTTGTCGATCCAATTTCGAGCGGAACCCGGATTCCTCAAGCAGTTAGGGTCGGGAAGCCTAGCTTGCAGGAACTTCGTGTATCTCCTTCCGGATCCAACTTGCTGATTCGCATTTGTCCGAGCATTGGTTTATGATGATTGTGCCGATTGCTGAGGCCGGCCAATCGGCTGGGGGTATATCCACTGATAGGAGAACCGGATGCTCGCGTTCAAGATTTTCCAACATAGGATCAAGCACTTCTTCCGACAAATGCCTTCGTGCAACCGGTTGGCGTGGTTCTGGATTTTTCTGGGCTGCGGGGTGTGGGCCGATGATTGGAAGACGAACCAATTGTTCGCAGCTGTTCGCGTCCAGGATCTCGACGAAAATGGAGGTCCGGTCACGCTTGATCCAGAGTTACAGCGTCGTGTTCGTCTGTTGTTGAGGCAACTGAACGCCGATGAGTTGGGACAAAGGGATCAAGCCGAGCGTGACTTGTTGGCGATAGGTTCCAAGCTGCTCGACTATTTGCCACCAGAACTCGAAAGCCAATCCGCTGAACTAAAGGAACGCTTGACACGGGTTCGCGTGGCTTTGGAAACACGGACCGCCGCGGAAGTTACCAAGCCGCTTGCGATCGACCTCCAGGGCGAGTTTGATTTGCCTCAGTTGTTGGAGATCGTTCGTCAACAAACGAACAACACAACCGTCGCGGCTATTGCGGACGAGAGGCGTTTAAGCGTCGATTGGAAAGGCGTTTCTTATTGGGCGGCGATGGACGAGGTGATGGACCGACTGCAATTGACTTTTGATGCAGATCAGTCGCAAGGTGTCATGTTATCTCCGGCCGTCGATCGAGCCTCGCGGCGGACTTCGGCCAGTTATCATGGTGCCTTTCGCGTCAGTCCCACTCGCTTGCAATACTCGCGGGATTTGACGAGCTCCTTGCCACCGCAATTGCAGTTTGCGTTGCAATTGGAATGGGAGCCAAAGCTGCGAGTGATAAGGCTGGACTTGCCACTGGATAGCGTCGAGATTCTCAATCCTGCGGACCCAGCGGTCAAACAAGTGGTCGGTGGCGAAGGGGAGCGCGTTGGTTTTGGCGTCACGAATGAAAAGTCAGGAGCGCGAGCCAACTTTGCCTGGCCAAATTTGGATGCGTGGGAGACCAAGACTGTGGATGTTCGGGGGAAGTTTAACCTTTTGGTGGCGGGCCGCGAAGAGACTTTTCGCTTCGAGAACTTGAAGTCGGGACTCGAAAACAAGCAAACCATCGACAAGTCAGGGATCAAGGTACAATTGGAGGAAGTGAGTTACGACGAACACTTGATGTTGCTAAAAATAGGCATTCAATTTTCCGACGCCAAGCAAAGTCTGGAATCCCATCTCGGTTGGATCTACCAAAACCAAATCGAAATCCGGGATCGTGAGGGACAGTCGCATGCCTACCTCACAATCGAATCCGGCGGGCGGCGGGAGCAGGGACTCTCGCTCGTGTATATTTTTGACCGCTTTGACGATCTGGAAGGTCTGCAGTTGATTTATCGCAGTCCCGGAATATTGATGGAGTCGGAAGTTCCGTTCCACTTGAAAGACATTCCCCTCCGCTGAGCGATTTGGTTTCACCTGATTTTGGTTTCGCAGGGGACCCCTGAAAAAGGATAACCAGTGAGTTTTTGCAACTGGATGATGGTTTTTAAATGTTCCGTCGGACTATCTTTTTGGATTGCCGTTGTTGAATCCCCAACACTCGCACAAGACGAGAAGTCCAAACCCACCAGCGCTGCGACGACGCCCGATGAGGCGCTCGCATATGTCCAAGGCAGGCCAATCGGCATGGCCGAGGTACGCTTCCTGCTTCGTCAAATCCGCGCGTCTACAAGTGGGCAACAAGACGCCCTGGATCGTTGGTTAGGTCAAGCTCCTGCGGACAAGGAAACTGCGCCCGCCGAGATTCCGCGCGACGTCGTTTGGGCAGCCGTCGATCAATGGATCGAACGTCAAGTCGTTCTGGCTTTTTTGGAACGGCAACAGATGGCGGTCCCAAGGGCGAAAGTCGAGGCGGACTTGAGGTCTTGGGACGAGCGATTGCAATTGCTCGGGTCGAGTTTGGAGGCCTACCGCCAATCCTTTGGCATTAGTGAAGAGAGTTTGTTCCAGTTTCGTCATTGGGAACTAAGTTGGCAGAGCTACTTGGATCGCCGCGTTACGGACGATTCACTTCAGAGATATTACCAGCAGTTTCAGCCGGAATTTGATGGCACCAAAAAACGCGTCGCTCACATCGTGATTGTGATACCACCCGCCGATCCCGACCATCCGAACGGAGCGGAGGAAAGGACCAAGTTGCAATTGGAGGGTCAAAGGAAGTTGGAGGAAGTTCGCGAACAGATCAAAAGTGGTTCGCTGACCTTCGCACAAGCCGCGGCCAAGTTCTCGCAAGGAACCACGGCCGACGCGGGCGGTGAACTGGGCTGGGTTGTTCGCGAAGGTCCGCTAGCGGAAGTCGTTTCGCAAGCCGTCTTTCGGTTGCCACTCGGAGAAATCAGCCAGCCCGTCGTTTCGCCACACGGCGTTCATCTGCTGACGGTCTTGGAAGAAACGCCCGGTTCTCAGACCTACTCCCAAGTTGTCGAGAGAGTCAAGCAAGCGGCCATGCAGCAGCTTTGGCAGAAGATCATTGAGGAAGAAATGGCTAAACTCAGCATCGAACGCCGGACCGGCTCGTAGGCGGAAACCGCCGCAAACAGAACAAATGGGGCTCCGAATGGCCCCGGTGGGGGATTTTCTGAGAAAAAGTGTCACTCGCGTGTAATTTTGCCGCGATCTCAGGCAGTTTTCAACCTAAATTCTCTGGACCGATGTGAGGTTCTGGTTAAGATATTCACGCCGTATTTGGCAGATCCATACCTATGGCAGTCTGCGATCAGGAGGGCATCGGTCGTTGGTGAACGTGAGACTCATCAACGAACCCACAAGCCATTTTGGATCCGTAACCGTTTGTAGCAGGCCGTTTATGAATAAGTTGATCAGTCGCGTCTCACACACCGGAGAGGCAGGAAAATCCACGACAATGTCCGAGCAAATCTCGCCGGAGCCAAAAAAGTCTTCTGAGACGAAAGATCGCATGGTCCTGTTCTGTGAACAGTGCTATCGATACGACAAGCATATTGCGGTCAAGGTCTCGCTGGTTATCAAGATCTTATTGGTGGTCCTCACTTTGGGGTTGGCCTTGATTTTTTGGCCGAAACGTTGTAGTTGCTGTGGCTCGATCCGGTTCTAAAAGTTGAACCCCGAGACCTGCACGCGACCATGACCAACCCGTATCAGAACGAATGCTGTCGTTACGTCGACATGTGGGCCGTACCGAGTCTGCATCCGAGCAATATCAACTTGCTACAGCGTCTCAAAGGCGCCGATTCCGCCCATTTCACGAAGGGCATGGAAGTGATCGGGACGATTTCAGAACTCGACGGCGAACAAGGCTGGGTCCAGACCCATGTGATTGGGGTTCGTTCGGACGCCTGGAAACCTTCACCGTCTGAAGTTAGCCGGACACTGAAAGCGATCAAGAAACAACGCCGTGTGTGGCTAAAGCAAGGAATACGCGCGACCGGTGCCTTGAACGCGAGTCAAACCGAACGCCTTGACGAACGATTGGCCGCGGACGAGATCTGGAACCTCAGCGAAACCGACGTCGAATCGCGGCGGTTGGTGCTCAAACTATTCAAGAACACAGGCCAAACCACACGCTGGTGTGGCACCATTGAGGAAATGACCAGTGCCGAAATCCACAACAGTCTTGGCAGTCGTCGCAATCTGGTCACGCTATTGGTCATGCTACCGCAATCACAATGCGTGACCACCATCCAGGAAAACCATCGCACATTCCGTTTCCCCTCGATGTTTAGCTTCAGCTACTTCGATGGCCAACGAATGTGGTACGTTCGCCTGCAGCAACGCTGGGTTTCCTTGGGCCCTGATTTTGACGTCTATGTGGATGGTACTCGGATTGGCCTGGTGGACGGCAAGTTGATGTGTTTTGCGTCCGACAGTTACCTCGATTTGCAAAACCATGAATTGGTCAACGATACTCAGTTCATTGACTTATTGACGCTCTTTACCGCTTCTGTAGGCTACCATCGAGCGATTCGTTCCAGCATCCGAAGGCGGGTGCGCGACACGTTGCGTGGTCACGCTCAGAAGCACGTCATCGCGCCAGAAGAAATTCGGCTAAGGCACAATGGACGCGCGGCCGCCTGATCGAACTCGCGTGACTGCTCGGAGAGTACTTGGGAACGGAAATGCTTGGTGGAGCGTGGTGGCTTGGATTCCCGTCCCACCACGCTCTCTAAAACGCTCGTGAACGATTCTCTATAGAGGCGGATCCATTCGTTAACTCCTCAACGAGTGCTCTGTCAAACCTAAATTTACGAGCAGCCACGCTCGCCAATGCGTGGTACCCCCTAAAGAACAACCGCGGTTTGCTAAACGCAGCAATCCGGCTTCCTGACTTTGACAAAGCAAGGGCGTTATCGGGACTGTCGCGGGGGCACGCTCGCTAAATCGACGATCGTGCCACCACTCGGCCTAAGTTTGCGAGACATCACGGACTTGCGGTTCTTCCATGCGAATTCGCAAGTGATGCGTTTCGTAATTGCCATCCGAGAACATCGGCAACCGCGAGTGCAACGGCGGCAAAGTTTGCGGCGGAGTAACGCGAGTCCCGCCACCTTGGGACGAAGCCCCCAACCGCTCGATTTTGATCGAAGCATTGGGACGGCTCTGGATTTCGATCACTTCCATTTCGGAAACTTGGGCAGCCTCGCTGGGCGTTTTGGCAGTTTGTTCCACGCCACTGTCTCGCAGCTTGTCATGCAGCTCACGACGCGCGATCCGTACGTGATCAGGTGCCGAGATTCCAATTCGAACCGTATTGCCCTTCACGGCCAGGATGGTGATGGTTACATCGTCACCGATCTGGATCGATTGATCCAACTTTCTTGTCAACACCAACATTGAAACACTCCTTTGTGGAAAAGTTCTTGCGACTGCCTGAATCTCGAAACTTCCTGAGACTCGCTCTTAATCCGGTTGGCAGTCTTTTTCGGGCGGCAGACAATGTTCTGCAACTCAAGGGCCAAACCGATAGATAGTCGCTGCAATGCACAGGTTCATTAGAAAAATCCCACGGATTATCGCCGTTTTCAAACCTTTATCGCAGCGGATTGCTAGCAGACCCGCCAAATCGGGCACCCGTCCAGGGCTTATCAACGGTCATTCTTTCCGCCTTGGTCGGCAATTTCTACAGTTGCAACCTAATTGCAACAAAATGGTGACAGACGGACATTCCGTGCTTATAAGTCGAATTTGGATTGGCTATGATTGGAGAGGAGTGGGTTGAGACGAACCCACTCTCGGGCGTTGGCGCTGGTTGTCGGCGCTTGTGCTAGTTGTGCGACAACTGTCGCACTTCGAGATTATTTTCACGGTTGATGGAGATAGGGAAGTTTGATGAAGAACTTGAATCAAGTTGGGTTATGGCTAGCCCTCGTGTTTGCAGTTTCTGGGCTGACGGGTTGTGGCGACACGACCAAACCTAAAGACGCCAAGCAGACCAGCGGCGGCAGTCATGATCATGATCACGATCACGATCATGGCGATGAACACGATGATCATGCTCATGCCATGGGCCCCAAAGGTGGGCACGTGATCAAATTCGATGACAATAAGGGCTGGGCTGCCTGGGACCACAAAGACAACGAGGACAAGGTAATCGTTTATTTGTTGTCGGACGACCACAAGGAGTTGAAAGGCCGGAAAGTTACCAAGGCCTACTTCGTGGCGACTAGCGGCGATCAACGCAAAGAATTTGCACTGACCGCAACGGACGCGGATGCTGAGGGAGTTGCCAGCACTTTCGAGTGTGTTGACAAGGCGTTGTTGGCAGCAACTCAAATTGGCACCGAGTTGATCGTTGAAACGGCCGAAGGCCAATTGCATGTCAAGATCGAAGCCCATCACCACTAAGATGCGCCGGGTCGAAATGGGGAGCGAGGGGGCCCACTTGGGGTCCCTCGCTTTCGTTGTTTATTTGATTCGCTAATGGGCAATGTCCCGAGCTGCTGGCTCGTACTCGTTGAGACAATCATTCGGTCCGAATCTTTATAGTCGCCTTGAATTGTGGTGGCCATGTTTGTACGCAACAACCCGGTCCTGCATCGTGAACTGATGATCAATCTGCGGACGGATCGATCATTTTTGATGTTGTTGCTCTTCCAGATGGTCTTGGCTGGGGTGATCTACTTCGCTTGGCCCATGGAAACTCGACTGGATTTAAGTGAGAAATCACAAGCCAATCGAGAGCTGGTGGACTTTTTCTTTCTGGGGCAATTTGTGATTGCTGCTTTGTTGGCCCCCAGTTTCGCGGCGGGTTCGATCTGTGGCGAAAAAGAGCGATTGACGTACGAAATGCTCTTAGCCAGTCCGTTGTCCACGTCCGCTGTGACCTGGGGCAAGTGGATGGCATCGGTCACGCACTTGCTATTGATGATGGTAGCTTCGCTGCCCATCGTGATGCTGTGTATGCCGTTAGGCGGTGTCTCGCCGTTGGAAGTTATGGGCGGATATTTTGGCATGACGGTATGTTTGCTGGTCTTCTCGATGATTAGCCTGACGTGCAGCAGCATTTTTTCGCGAACCAGTTCGGCGTTGGTCACTAGTTACATCGTCATCTTGCCCCTGTTGTTGTTGGCGGCCGCGTTTTGGTTTGGCTTTCGCAATTTGGCCACATTCCGACTGCAGTTTGTCTTGGGTGTTTTGCCGGTTCTTGCCATTCCGTTTTGCGTTGGGTTGTTTCACTTCGTTGCCAATCGGATGCTGTATCCGCCGGATATCGGCAGCGAAGGAAAAGAGGTTCTGGATCAAGAGATCGAAAAACAAGAAGTCGTTGGGTTGTACATCGATCGCAACGCGTGGCCGGATCGTTGGTTTGCCCCGGCCAAACGTACCACGTTGATGGAAGACCACATCAACCCAGTTTACGACAAGGAAATGCGGTCGGAGATTTTGAGCCAAGGCACTCTGATGATGCGGGTCTTGATTCAGGTCGGATTTGTGCTCAGCGTATTCCTCTTGCCGACGCTGTATTTCGCGACGGAGTTTGCCTTCATTTTCCCGTGTTACATCGTTTTGTTCAACATTTTGTTGGGGCCCGTGTTTTCGGCTGGGGCAATCACCAGCGAGCGCGAGCGTCAGACTTTGGATTTGCTGTTGACCACAACGCTAAGTCCTTGGACGATTGTGCTTGGCAAGATGTTGGCCGGTTTTCGTGTCTCGACGGTTTTGACGTTGTTGATGGCTTGGCCATTGGTGCTGGGCATTGTCTTGAACTTTCAGCAGTTCTATCTGGTGCTCCCGTCGGTCGGTGGTTTCGTGATTTTGATTCTGTTGACCTGTGTTTCGACGACGATTCTGGGGATGTTTTGTTCGTCGGTTTGTCGCAAGACTTCGCATGCCATTGTGCTGACTTACTCGCTGATTCTGTTGTTGTATTTTTCGCCCCCGGCGATGGAGATTTTCTTCCGGTTCTTCCTGCCCTCATCCACGACGCTGTGGGTGGTGGAGTTCGCAAGTTTGTTTTCGCCCTTTTCCGCTGCCGCTCGTTTGCCGGCAATCAACAACCACTTGAACCAGTTGACTATTCCGGGCCGGGGGCCGATCATGGCAACCGAGATGCTGGGCTATTACTGGCATTTCGGCGGCTATGTGTTGGTGACGATCGTCGGCTTAGGATTGGTGACAGGCGTTCTGATCGCGAGATTCAACCGGCGTTGGTTAGTTAGTTTTGGGGAAGGCTAGTGCTTTGTCTCAACCAAAACTTGGGGTCTGGTAAAGGGGTCAGGAGTCAATTGTGCGAAGCACCCGCAGGGCCGTTCCGGCAATTGACTCCTGACCCCTTTACCAGACCGACCCCAAAATTAAATGGTGACAAAGCACTAGATTCGGAGAGCGAAAAGTAATGTTCGGAAAACTTGGTGACTTGGCCAACCTGATGAAGCAAGCTGGTGCGATGCAGGCTCGGGCGGGAGCGATCCGCGATGAGCTGAAGGCCCAAATCGTTGAGGGCTCCGCGGGTGGAGACATGGTACGTGTCGAAGCCGACGGCAGTGGCGAAATCCGTAACGTCATGATCGATCCAGAAGTGTTTGCGGAAGGAGATCGCGGCTTTATTGAAACGCTAATCGCCCAAGCCGTGAATGACGCATTGGACAAGGGCAAAGCCTTGCATCGGGAAAAGATCGAAGAAATGACCGGTGGGCTTTCTTTGCCGGGCATGGATAAGATGATGGACCAATTCTTCGGGCGGTAGAATGTCGCTGAACCGCTGGAGTCGAAAACTTCATCGCTGGGGTGCGATCTTGACGATCGTCCCAGTCTTCTTGGTGATTGTCACGGGCCTGCTCTTGCAGGTCAAAAAAGAAGTGCAGTGGGTCCAGCCGCCCACCATGCGAGGCGCACCGGGAGTCGCGACCGTGGATTGGGAGGCGATTCTATCGGCGACCCAACAGATTCCCGAGGCCAACGTTTCGACCTGGGCGGATATCGATCGTCTGGATGTGCGCCCGGATCGCAGTCTCATCAAGATTCAATGTCGCAACCGTTGGGAGGTCCAAATCGATTGGTCCACGGGCGAGGTCCTGCATTCGGCCTATCGTCGGAGCGACTGGATCGAAACGTTGCACGACGGTTCATTTTTTGGCGAAATCAGCAAGTATTATGTGTTTCTGCCCAGCGGCCTGATACTGCTTGGATTGTGGTTGTCTGGCGCCTACTTGTGGTACTTGCCCATTCACGTCCGGCGCAACAAACGTCGCAACAAACGCCATGCCGACGTCACGTCATCACACGACGGTTCATAACACGCGACAGACGAGGCACTTGAGGTACTGGGTTTCCGGGCACGACATGAGGGCTGGGTGGTCGGGGCTGGCGCCGGTTTGCTCCACGACCTGAATCTCACGGTTGGCTTTTCGCCCAGCCAACATCACGGCCTGCCAAAACTCTTCCGGCAAAACACGGCCCGAACAGCTGCACGTCATGAGCAAGCCGCCTGGTGCCATGACATCCAGTGCCAAACGATTCAAACGCGTGTAGGCTTGGAGCGCATGGTTGACGTCGTGTTGCCGCCCAGCAAACTTGGGTGGATCCAGGACGATTGTCTCGAACTGCCGCCCTTCCGACTTCAAGTGCGCTAAGAAATCAAAGCAGTCCCCTTTTACAAAATCAATGCCTGAAATCTGATTGAGTACGGCATGCCGTTCCGCTTGCTCGAGAGCGGCCATCGATGAATCGACCGCCATGATGGCCGTGGTCTGTCCTAGTTTCGCAGCCGCCAACGAAAACCCACCGGTATAGCAACAGATATCCAGCGTTCGCCCCGTCGCCAAACGCCCTAACTTCGCGCGATTGTCGCGCTGATCCAAATAGAATCCCGTCTTTTGGCCGCCAATCGGATCGACTTGAAACCGGATGCCGTTTTCAAGAAATTCAATGGGAGCAGTGGGTAGCTCGCCTAAAGACACGTCCTGAAATTCGGGCATGTTTTCTTGTCGCAAGATGTTCGCATCCGTCCGGACCAGGATTCTGCGAATTGGGATGACCCGAAAGTGATCGCGAAACCAATCGGCAAATATTTGCCATCGCTGGTAAATGGCTTGCGCCGTCAAGGAAATCACCAGCGTGTCGGCGTATTGATCGACAATCAGCCCACTCAGCTGATCCGCCTCGCTGAACACCAGTCGGCAGGCACCGTCCGGCTGCAACAGATTCAATTGTTGTCGTAAAGCGACCGCTCGTTCCAAACGTTGGTGCCAGAAGGATTGATCCAGAGGTTGATTGGCCTGGCGACTGTAAACTCGGACCGACAATTGACTGTCGGGATTGTAAAGACCACGACCGCAACCGTTGCCTTCGCGGTCCAAGATGACGACTTCGTCCCCACTTAGCAGGTTGCCACCTGTGGAAGCAATCGAGTTACGGCGTAACCACGGATGTCCGGCCAACACGGCTTGCCGTCCGGGCGGTCGTACCACGACTTGTTTTTCTTGAGAGGTTGAAGCAGCGGCAACGGAAGTTTCGGGCGAGGTCATGAAGAAGACTATGGGTTAGCAGGGTGAATCGGCGATTGTGGTGCTGGCGTTGGTGCTTGGTGATCTCGTCCCCAACGACCGCGAAATTGATCCGCAGGATATTTGAGTCGGTTCTTGGCCATTTTATGTTCGAAGGCCGCTGCCAAGTCCAGCTCCATCGAATTGGCCATCGCCAACGTGTAACACAACACGTCGGCGATTTCTTCCGCGATGGCTAGTTTGCGTTCGGGCTCGTTGATAATCTCGCGACTGTCCTGCACTTCAAGCCACTGAAAGTGCTCCATCAACTCGGCTGCCTCGATCGCCAACGACATCGCGAGATTCTTCGGCGAATGAAACTGTCGCCAATCGCGTTGATCGACAAATTCACCCAGGACCTGCTTTAGATCCGCGATGGTCGTTTCGGCGTCGTTCATGAGCGAATCTCGAATAAGGCTTCGATTTCGACCATCACACCGACGGGCAGCGCCGCGACGCCAAACGCACTGCGCGTGCCTACCCCAGCGTCATCGCCGAATACTTGAGCAAACAGCTCACTGCAGCCATTGATGACTTTGGGGTGGTTGTAAAATTCGGGTCCCGAGTTGACCAAGCCCAACAGTTTGATGACTCGAACGATGCGATCCAGCGACCCCAGATCCTTCCTCAGTGTGGCCAACATGGTCAGTCCAACTTGCCGAGCGGCTTGATAGCCGGCATCGAGATCCGCGTCGGAATTGACGCGACCTTTGACGAGCGAGCCATCCGGCAGCACGGGGACGTGGCCAGAAACGTAGAGCAAATCACCGTGTTGAACGGTCGGCTTGTAGACTCCGCCCGGCTTCGGAACCGGAGGAATGACCAGACCAAGTTCTTGAATTCGCTTTTCTGCACTCATGATTTGTGCCTTTCTCTTGTCTGTCGTGCCTTGTCACTTATGCCTTGCGTGGGCGGCCATTTAGGGATCGGATTGCTCCGGACGCTATTGGCTGGCTGCCCTTCCTCGGCTACCTGAGCATTCGAACCATTTGGGCAATATCCGCAGGAGGAGCCGGACCGCCATCTTAGTAGCTGGCCGCCAGATCGCCTACGGGCCAATTTTTCAAGTGCAATCTTCCGAGTCCGCTTTTACGCGAGCTTCGATACCAAGGGGCGAACTGGAATCGCCTCTTGGATGCAGATTCGACATGGCTGGGGATTGGACCTATAATGCACGCCCTCCTCCGGATTTTGGTGGTGGGAAATCCGCGGCCTTCGGCCCTGGAGTATTTGGCTGCGTTTTTGAAAGACTTTCGAATGGCTATACACAACAGAGCACAGGCTGGCCTAAGTACAACGACAACCGGCTGGCTGCTGGGGTTTGTCTGTTTCGTCGTCGCCAGTCTTGGGTTCGGCTCCACGTGCGCTTTGGCGGATAATCCTGTCGAGGAAATGACCCAGACCGCCCAGCGGATTGTGGCGCTGTTGGATGAAGCACAACGCGCAAAGTGTCTGCAGCCGTTTGAAGGTTCGGCCCGCGAGCAATGGAACTTTGTGCCCGACAAATTCATTGTTCCCGAGGGGAAGCGAAACGGCTTGCCACTAACTGAAATGACCTCCCAGCAACGCTTGCTGACCCACGCCCTACTTTCAACGGTCTTGTCGAACAGCGGCTATCACAAAGCGGTTTCGATCATGGCCCTGGAACAGGTGTTGTTCGAAATGGAAAACAGCAACCCAATTCGCAATTCTGATCAATACTATCTCAGTGTGTATGGTCAGCCCGAAGCCAACGGCACTTGGGGCTGGCGATTCGAAGGTCATCATCTTTCATTGAACTTTACGATCCAAGGCGGCCAGCACATCGCCGTGACACCTGTGTTCTGGGGTTCCAACCCAGCGGAAGTACGGCAGGGACCGTTGAATGGTCTGCGCGTGTTGGACGAGGAAGAGTCATTGGCTCGCGAGTTGGTCGAATCGTTGACACCGGACCAACGCGGGAAAGCAATCGTCGCAATGGATGTGCCCGGGGATTTGCTCACGGGGAATCAACCGGCCGTTGCCGCGGAAGTGTTTGGCCCACTGGTGGGCATTCCGTTCGGCGAGTTGTCTGCTCCCCAACAACAAAAGTTGCGTCAGCTAATGCAGTACTATACCGGCAATTTTCGCTCCGTTAGCGATGCTGCCGATTCGCAGGAGAACGACGATAAAGGCTTGCGATTTGTCTGGGTTGGTGATACCAAGCCTGGAGCGCCCCATTACTACCGGATCCAAAGCGAGTCCCATGTTTTTGAGTACGACAAAACTCAGAATGATGCCAATCACATCCATGCGGCCTGGCGCGACTTCGAAGGCGATTTCGGCCGAGATTTGCTCCAAAAGCACTACCAACAAGAGCATCAGCGATAGAGCGAGGCCAGTGTTCGATTCGACAGAAAATCGAATTTCACGTATACTAAAATCTCTTAGCAACGGTCGCCACGATTTCCCATGGGCCGTTGCGATTTTCCAGATCAACGAGTCGTTTCTCAAGAACGAAAGAACAAATAAGGTGCGACAGATAACAGGTTGGAAGTGGTTGTTGTTCGGTTGTTTGCTGGGCAGTCTGTACTGCGGCGGCGTGAACGCCGTGCAAGTTGCGGACGACTCGCGAACTGCGGAAAAAGAACTGAGCGGATCGCCGAATTTTCCGGCGGATTTCCCGGGACTGGTTCAGGAGCAACCGGCCGAACAACCCTACGTAAAAACCGACGCGGGCTATATGGTCCCGTTTAGTTTGACGATTCCTGAGACCGACTTGTCGATCGAAATGGTTCCTGTCCCCGGCGGCAAAGTTCTGTTGGGTAGTCCGGAAACCGAAGAGGGGCGGCAAGAAAACGAAGGGCCGCAGGTGGAAGTGGAAATCTCGCCGTTTTGGATGGCCAAACACGAAGTGACGTGGAAGCAATACAAGCACTTCATGTCCTTCCACGATGCATTCAAACGATTCAACGATCAAGGCCTCCGCAAGTTGACGGACGAAAATCGAATCGACGCCATCGCCGCCCCCAGCAATTTGTACGATCCCGGGTTTACGTTTGATGCGGGCAAAGGACCCAATGAGCCGGCTGCGACCATGAGCCAGTTTTCAGCCAAGCAGTACACCAAGTGGTTGTCGTTGTCGACGAAGGTCTTCTTTCGCTTGCCGACCGAACCCGAATGGGAATACGCCTGCCGAGCAGGCAGCACGACCGCCTACTCCTTTGGTGATGATCCGGCGGAATTAGGCGAACATGCGTGGTTTGAAGAAAACGGGGAGTACACTCGGCATGATGTGGGTCAGAAGAAACCCAACGCCTTTGGCTTGTACGACATGCATGGCAACGTGGCCGAATGGGTTTTGGATATGGCTTACGAAAACGGCTACGAACATTTGGCCGGACAAGAGAACCTAACCGTGGCCACGGCATTTCGTTGGCCACATCAATGGTTCGGTCGAGTGGCCAAAGGTGGCTCCTTTGAACTGCCACCGGGTGATTGTCGAGTGGCTTCTCGCTTGGTGAGTGAAGACTTGTGGCGCGATAGCGATCCAAATCAACCCCGCAGCCCCTACTGGTACACCAGCTTCCCGGCCACCGGGGTGGGAATGCGAGTGATGATACCCTTGCACAGTCCGTCGGAGCGGAGCGAACGCGAAAAATTCTGGCAAGCCGATATCCCAGAAATCGAGGAAGTTGCGCGCAAGCGAGAAGCGGTCGAAGGACGCGGCGCTTACGGTTTGATCGATGATCGGTTGGAGAAAGACCTCAGCGGTCGCTAGGCGTAGGAACGTTTTGGCGTTGGCGGACCTGCAAAATCCCGGACAACATGACAGGACCGGAGCATGCCAGACCACATTTTGGACAACGCCTAGGTCGAAAGGCAACGCATGAAGCAGGCTCCTTTTGCGGTGGTTCCCGGTCGATTGTTGTGGTCGGACTTGTTTGCGTGTTGGGCGGATCCAGTCCAAGTCAGCTTGTCACCGGAGTGCTTCGGGAAAATCGATGCAGCGGCCCAAACCGTTCAGCAAATTTTAGCCACTCAACGTCCGGCTTATGGGATCAATACCGGATTTGGCAAGTTAGCGCGGACTCGGATTGCGGATGGCCAGCTCCGCGACTTGCAGCGGAATTTGATACTGTCACATGCCGTGGGGACAGGACCTCCGTTATCGGACGCGGTGGTGCGGTTGGTGTTGCTGTTGAAGGCCGCCAGTCTAGCGCGCGGCTATTCGGGAGTCCGTCGTGCCGTCGTTACGGGCCTGTTGGATTTGCTGAACCATGACATCCTGCCTTTGATTCCCGGCAAAGGTTCGGTGGGTGCATCGGGGGATCTGGCTCCGTTGGCCCACATGACATTGGCTCTTTTGGGCGAAGGCACCGTTCGGTTTCGTGGTGAATGGACGCCGGCCCGCCGGGCCTTGGAACATGTCGGTTTACGGCCGTTGGTGTTGGAAGCCAAAGAAGGGTTGGCTTTGATCAACGGTACGCAAGTATCGACGGCATTGGCCTGGCACGGGCTATTCATGGCGCGTCGCTTATTGGAAGCCTCCGCCGTTATTGGAGCCGTTTCGGTCGATGCCGCCAAAGGCAGTGATGAACCGTTTGATCCACGTATTCAAATCGTACGTGGCCAACCGGGGCAGATCGCGGTCGCCGAAGTCACTCGCGCGCTCTTGCGCGACAGCGAAATTCGCCGCTCCCACTTGGAGAATGATCCGCGCGTACAGGACCCGTACAGCTTGCGTTGCCAACCGCAAGTCTTGGGTGCGTGTCGCGATTTGATCGTCAACGCTCAACGAACTTTATTGACCGAGGCCAATGCGGTTACGGATAACCCGCTGGTGTTTGCCGAAACGCAAGAGATCTTGGCGGGCGGCAATTTCCATGCTCAGCCTGTGGCCTTTGCGGCAGATAGTTTGGCCTTGGCGATTGCCGAGATCGGTTCGATTGCCGAGCGGCGTGTGGCCTTGTTGATCGACGCTACCTTGTCGGGCTTGCCTCCTTTTTTGGTGGAAGGAGCGGGGCTCAACTCGGGCTTTATGATCGCTCATGTCACGGCAGCCGCACTCGCTTCGGAAAACAAATCGTTGGCCCATCCGGCCAGTATCGATAGCCTACCAACCTCAGCGAACCAAGAAGATCACGTTAGCATGGCCACGTTTGCCGCTCGCCGGTTGGACGAAATGATTCAGAACACCGGCACGATCCTCGGCATCGAATGGTTGGCAGCGGCGCAAGGCATCGACTTTCATCGTCCGTTGCAAACTTCCCAGCGCTTGCAAGCGGTTCAAGAGCGTTTGCGACGTGAAGTGGCATTTTACGACCGCGATCGTTTGTTTGCTCCGGACATCGAAGCGGCGAAACAATTGGTGCTGGCCGGTGCCGTCAGCGACTCGTGTTCCGACCTGTTGCCGCGATTATGGGACGAACCACGATGATCCCAGCCACCGGTGGTTTCACAAACATGGGTGCAGGCGATTCCTTGACGGCATGGCGCCACGGCCGAATCACAACCTTACATGGCCCCGATGGTTGGGACCCCAAAGAAGCCTGGTCCGTGCTAACTCGAGGAGAAATAATCGTTTGGTTAGGACCCGATCATCAATTGCCCAAGGAGCTTCGGCACGCGATCGAGTTCGAACATAACCTTGCTGGCAAGCTTTTGACGCCCGGCTTGATCGATTGTCACACCCACTTGGTTTACGGTGGCAAACGCGATGCTGAATTCGAAATGCGGCTGAGTGGGGTCGGTTACGAAGAAATTGCGCGCGCGGGGGGCGGGATTCGTTCGACCGTCGCCGCAACGCGAGCTGCTTCGCGCGCTGATTTGTTAGGCAAGGCGTGCCAACGAGCCAGGCGTTTGCAAAACACCGGTGTGACGACGATCGAAATCAAGTCGGGATATGGCTTGGACTACGACACCGAGACGGTTTGTTTGGAGGTGGCTCGTCAGGTTGGAAATGAATGTGGGTTGTCGGTGGTCACCACGTGTCTGTCGGCTCATACGGTGCCCTCAGAGTTCTCCGACAACGCGGACGCGTATGTCGACTTGGTTTGCGATTGGTTGCCGCATTGGAAAGCGCAAGGGTTGATTGACGCGGTCGACGCGTTTTGCGATACCGTCGGTTTTTCACTGGAGCAAACACGACGAGTTTTCGAGTCTGCGGTTCGCTTGGGATTGCCGATCAAATGTCACGCCGAACAATTGTCCTTGCAGGGAGGGGCGGCATTGGCGGCCAGTTATGGTGCTTTGAGTTGCGACCATTTGGAGTATTTGGATGACGTAGGAATCGCGGCCATGAGGGCCTCGGGAACCGTCGCCGTTCTGTTGCCCGGGGCTTACTACACATTGAAGCAAACAACGCCACCCCCTGTAGCCAAGTTGCGGCAGGCGGGGATTCGGGTCGCCGTTGCGACCGATCACAATCCGGGTAGTTCTCCGCTGCTTTCGTTGCCCTTGGCCGGCAACATGGCTTGCACCCTGTTTGGCCTGACGCCACAGGAAGCCTGGGCTGGTATGACGACGAATGCGGCGGCCGCGCTTGGATTAACCGACCGAGGTCGTCTGCAGCCCGGTCTGCGGGCCCATTTTGCGTGTTGGGAATTGGAACATCCGCGGGAAGTGGTTTATTGGTTGAATTAGAGGGCGGCGAGATCCGACCCAAGGTGGTTTAATCTTCCTTTCTGTCGCTTTTGTGTGAATTTGGTTGACTTTGACGATCCGCCGAGTACCCTAGGCCGCTGGGGGACTCCCGATTTCATCAATACCTGTTGTGGAGACGATGCATGAAATTCCTCATCCAAACTATGGGCTTCCTGCTGGCACTGTCTACCTCCCTGACCCAGGCGGATGTCATTGATTTGCAGCTTGATCAGAGTCAGTCCAATACGTTGGTAACCTTTACCGCGACCGCGATTCCAACTGGCCAAACGTTGCAGAGCACAGACACCTCCAGTTTGGCGGGTCCGATGAACATTAGCTTGGGTACAAACGGGCCACCGTTTGGCACGGCTCAGATTCAAATGTTCGAGTCCAATTTGGCGGACGGTTTGAATTTTAATTTCAATTTTGCGGGCGTCGGACTCGTCACCATTGCTTCGGCGCCTGGGAACACCGAAATTGACTTGACCAGTTTTGGCGGCGCCGGTTCCGTTGCGGGTGGGCAGTTCAGTCAGTTGGGAAACGTCTTGCGAAATCACGGTCGGTTTGTCGTGAACGGTGGCGGGTTTAGCGACCAGCCGTTCGATTTTGACTTCGACAACAATCAAGATTTCGTCAACTACACGGTGTCTCGTGCGGGTGACGTCGTCACCGTCACGGGCTCGTTTGATTTCAATTGGGATTTCTCGGAAGGTGTCTTTGCCGGCAATGTCCGCTATCAAGGTGACTTTGTAGCTTTTGGAGCGGTGCCGGAACCCCACTCGGCTTTGGTGTTGGGCGTTACCGCGCTTCTGGGAATTTGTGTCCGCCGTCGACGCTGAGTCGGAGTGAACGACGAGACGCGAGCCAATTCACCCGCGCGGGTCATGGGCTCGATTTTGTTCCGGTGTTTAGAACCCGCGGCTGACAGGATGCATCAAGTTCGTCAGGCTACGTTCAACGCGGTTGCAAAAATCATGCGTGAGTAAGGTGTCTTGTGCGGCGCGGCAGTGTTCGACAATTTCGTGTGCTTGCTCTTGCAGATCGAGCCATTGGAGCGACTCTTGATCGAGCGAGCGGTGCAAACGCGCGAAGTCTTCTTGCAAAACATCGAGACCGGACTGCTGCGTCATCTGCTGGGCCAGTTGTTTCGATAGTTGGCGGACGGCACTGAAATCGCTTTCGGCCAGCGCATGGTCCAAATTGGCGAGCTGGGCGAGCACCGGCTGGAAGTCGGGTTCGAAGCCTTCGGCCATGGCGGTTAGTCCGTCGCCGACACATTGCGCAAAAACCTCGACAATTTCGGGGTCGAATTGTTCGGGAGCGCATTTCCGCAGCTCGCTCAAAGCGGCTTCATGCGAACAGGCTTTGCGATAGACTCGATCACTGACCATCGCATCGTAGGCATCACAAATAGCCAGAATCCTTGATCCCAACGGGATGGCTCGACCGGCAGGCAGACCCTTGTGAGATTTGCCAAAGTAGGCGTGGTGACATTCGACAATTTTGATCACATCGGCCGAACCAAACGCGGCCCGAAGAATTTCTTGGCTGTACGCGTCGTGTTCGTCCATGATCTCCCATTCTTGGGGCGTCAAACGATCTGGTTTGAGCAATATTGAATCAGGTATTCCGATCTTCCCGATGTCGTGAAGCAACGCAGCCGCCTCCAAGACGTGGACCTCGGCGGCGGGAAGCAAACGTCTGGCAGTTTTCACGCACAAGTTCGCGACTCGCACGGAATGGCTGGCGGTGCCCGGCTCCCGGTATGCCAAGGTCTTCATGAGCGCGGTCAATGCGCTGCAAGGCAACGACGGTGATGACGTGCTTAGGTCGGGGCGTACGAACAGGTCTTCGCATCGCCTTGGACTTCGGGCAGTGACTCGTAGTGGGTGACTCGGTTGCGCCCGTCGTGTTTCGAGTAGTAAAGCGCTCGATCCGCGTTTTCCAACAAGATGTCTGGGCTGGGGTCTTCGTAGGTCAAGGTCATCAAACCGAAGCTGGCCGTGACCGTTAATCCCTCGATCGGATTTTCCGCAATGGCTTCGCGGATGGCTTCGGCGATTTCGAACGCCGAACGGGCATTGATCTGCGGCAACAGAATGCAAAACTCTTCTCCGCCTAACCGGAATACCCAGTCGTTGTTCGGAGCCAATCCGCGCAAGATCATGCCCACATGCTTCAGGACCAAATCGCCGGTGGCATGTCCATGTTGATCGTTGACTCGTTTGAAGTGATCAATGTCGCACATGATCAGCGAACACGGTGCAAATTTGCCGGACGAGATCAAGCTGTCGTACGTTTGATAAAAACTGCGGCGATTGAGGCAGCCCGTCAATGCATCTGACGTGGCTAGGAATTGCAGTTCCGAATTTTTTAGTTTGATTTCGGCTTCTGTTTTTCGTAGGTCCGACATCACACGAACCATTTCGGCTCGCTGCAATTCTTCAATGGTGATGTCTTCCAACGAGACCATCACTCCGTCCGGTCGATGGTTCTTGACTTGAACGGGCACTGCATTGACGCGAAGCAGTTTGAGGTTCTGTCCTGGTTGTTCAAGACCAATAACGATGCCGCGACGAGGTTGTCCGTCGGTCAACGTCGCTTGCCAGGGGAGAACGGCAACCGTGTGACCACCGGACGAATCGAGCCAAGTAAACTCGGACGCATCCATCAGGACGCGATCGGATTTCCCGGTTAGTTTGCCAAACGCAAAGTTATGGAGCACGATCCGACCGCGTTGGTCGACCATGAACACGGCTTCAGTCAATGCATCAAAGGCAGAATGCACACAAGCTAGACTGCCTTGCGGAAGTCGTTGACGACGAGCGGCTCTGGAGATGACAAACCACGTCAACAAAAAGCAGCTCAGGGCGGTAGCATAAATCATGGGGCCGGGATACACGGTGTAGGCGTACCCGATTCCCAATTCGGGAATCTTGGCCAACCGGAACTCCAAAGCGCCCGCGGGTTGCCCTCCCAGAGCCACGTCAATGCTCAAATTATTGGGGTCCGACGTGTCGTTGGTCCAGTTGGCTCGATGTTGGCCAACGTCCACCAACAAGCGACCGGTTCGCGTGCGCCAGCCAGCCGATTCGAACTCGGGGTGACGAGCCAGAAACGACTTCAATAGCGTTTCGATTTCGGGGAGCCGTTGTCGTTGCAGATGTTGGCTCACCGGCAAAGCAAAACTATTGGCCAGTTGCAGTCGACGATCGAGTTCCGCCTGACGAAGGTTAGGGAACCAGCCGAGAGTATTGGCGATCCACATGGCCGATGCGACCATGAGTCCCACGGATAACGCCACTCGAAAATTTCCGGCCTTCTTCCACATCGGACATTATTAAAGCGATGGCTTTAACTCACAGCAGATCATCAAGGTGCATGGGAATTCAACACGCGCCTACCCCACGGCGCCTTCCGAATCTAGGTCGCCGGATCCCGTAAATCTCGCGCGAAGCGGAAAAAATATCGGGGTGCTCTAGCCTGTCGCCCGGAAAACCTGCCTAACCGGCAAAGTGCCCGCCAAAGCGTGCCGGTTGGTCAAGAGAGGCAAACTCGGGCGACTCGCGCGAAAATCCCAGTTGCACGACCTCGCTACAACCAATTCATCGCGACCAATGAGCAGAACCGATTCATTCCGCAGAATCGAACTTTAGCCATCCGTTCGATTTCTACGGTCAACTCACCCAGACTCCGCTCCATGAAACTACTTCACCTTTTTTATCGATGTGGGACGAACCGCAGAACGACCCTCCTGGGGCCACTGGCGGGGGGTCTGGTCCTCTTTTCGTCAGGGTGCACACCCTGGGTGGGACATTCATTGCTCCATTCGCTGGACCAGTCGTTGGCGACTTCTCAAGTAACAAAGGACGAAAATAGCGGAACATCGGACACGGAACGCCCGCGGCTTCGCGAGCTCGACAAACCCACGGTCCTGCACCAGGGCAATCCGTTACGGCCCCGGTCGAACATGGAATCGAACGCGGAACCTTTGCCTGTCGCGCCCGCAGAAATTCGCAAAACGACCATTCAACAGGTCGGCAGTACCTCTGCGGAAACCGATCGACTGTCGGCCGATCAGGCGTTGTGGCAAGTTGGCCTGCAACCACCGGATGAAGTTGGAACCATGGCCGGACTTGTCCGGCAACCCGTGACCTTTGCGCCATCCTTCTTGGATCCCACGAGCATCGGACTTGGAGCAGCGACGACCATCGCATCCAACCTCGAAGCGGACCAGCTGCGATTGTGGGGCGATCCACTGGCCACCGCCCCGACCGAGTCGGATCAAACCATTGAGATTGCCGGACGCTATTTCACAAAGTCTCTGTTCCAGCACCACCGCAATCGACTACCGCTTGCCATCTCACTGGAGCTGAATGACAGGGCTTTAGAAAACAACCATCCGGATCTCCGCGCTGGAATGTCCAATCAGATTCCCGCACGGCCGGTTGTGACCGCCCTGCCACCAACCGACTTGGGCTCGGATGTGATTGTCGCCGAGCCTATCAAGCTGGCGAAGCAACCGCTAACGACGCTTGATCCACTGAGCAAGACTCAAGAATCCGTGTTCAAGCAAGCGAACGAGGAGCTGCCTGAATGGTGGTTGACGCGAGTGGCCGATGTGCAACGTGAACAAGCTGTCTTGCGTCAGGTTGGCTTGTCGGACTTGATCGATCAAGCGATTGCCCAGTCCCCCAAGATTCGCATGCTGCAACGACGACCAGCGTTGGCAGAAACCGAAACCGAACGCGAGCGTTCGATCTTCGATCCTGTGATGCGGCTGGACACCAAGTATCGCGACGATGCGGACCCCGTCGCCAATCAACTGCAGACGGGCGGCCCACCGATTTTGAAGGACAACACATGGTCCGCGACGGCGGGCGTGCAACGGCGATTTGCCTCCGGTACGACCGCCGACTTGTCGCAACGCTTGGGATTCAAGAACAGCAACTCGACGTTCTTCAGCCCTCAGGACCAAGGGACGGCAACGTTGGGGCTGGACGTCACCCATCCACTGCTCCGCAACAGTGGCCGTGAATTCAATCGGTCGCTGATTGTGTTGGCGGAACTGCAAGGCCAAGTCTCGTTTTTCGAGTACCAAGCGGATTTGCAACGCGAAATGGTAGAGATTGGAACCCTCTATTGGCAATTGCTCCATGCACGCCAAGTGCTGTTGCAGACCGAGCGAAGTCGCGACCGAGCCAAGCAGGTTTTGGATATCTTGACGGCTCGCGCCAACTACGACGCCTCCGCCAATCAAGTAGCCGCCGCGAAGTCGGATGTCAGTCAACGAGAAACCGAACTATTGGACGCGCAGCGAAGTCTCCGCGAGATCGAAGTTTTGCTCCGTGACAAAATCAACGATGCCGATTTCGCCAGCGATCAGGATGTGGAATTGATTCCGGTTGAGTTCTTTGATGAAGTATTCCCACAAGAATACGTCGCCTTGCACGACGCCATCGATCGGGCTTTGGTCAATCGCTGGGAATTACAACGCGAGGACACTCGGACACAAGCTGCCGACCGGCAACTGTTCATGAGTCGATGCGGCTTGGCACCGAAGTTGGATTTGGTACTCGGTGTCTACGCGAGTGGATTGGCGGGTGACACGGGCATTGAACGAGCATGGGCCAATCAATTCGGCGCGTCGACACCGGGATATTACGGTGGACTCGAGTACGAAATTCCGTACGGTCGCCGGCAAGCGAAAGCGGCTGTCCAGCGCGACGAGCTACAAAAACAACAGGCGATGGATGCCTATCAAGTTGCCCGCAACGAAGTCATCACCCAAGTGAAGACCGCTCACATTCGAGTCGAAACCGCGATCCAATCGCGCGCCGCTGCAGCCCAATCGGTGTTGGACATGCGAGCTGCGTTGGCGCACATGCAACAGCGGTGGGAGGCCGCTGCTTTGGTCGAAGGCAACGCGACCCAAGGCACGTCACCTTCAATCGCCCTCGAACAATTGTTGACCGGACAACGACGCCTGCAAGACGCCGAGATTCGCCTGGCCTCGGCCGACTTGCAATTGGCGTTGACTCGCCAATCACTGCTGCTGGCCATGGGCGAAGTGATGCAGACCCAAGTCGCCTCGGTTGCTGAGCCTGGTCAATCGATCGCTCCAACACCCACCGAACGGATTCCCAACGCCTCTTCTTCCGATGAATCGGCGCCTCATGAGCTGGCACCCAACGAGCCGACGCCACGCTAAACCGCTTCGGCAGTTGCCTCGGCCGTTCTATTGGCGAACACGCAAATGCAAGGTTTCGGCGATCGTTGTCGCACATGCAGCGCTACGCGGTGACGTCAAAGAGCCATCGAGTATGGACTAATTCCGGACCTGCGAGACACGGCCTGGTTCATTCGTCAAAAACACGGGTCGTTGAATCACGATCATCCGTGTTTGGAATGCCCCGCACGTTGGGCACGGTAAATTCCGGTCTGTCCGGAAAACGTGTAGGCGGTGACGCTGGCAATGGCCAAATACCACGCGGCTTCCATGCCAAACAGTTCGAGTCCCATGACGATACATGCCAACGGAGTATGGGTCGCTCCGGCAAAAACCGCAACGAACCCCAAGGCGGCCAATAGCCCAACGGGCAGTGGCACGATCAGCGACAACGCACTGCCCAACGTTGCACCGATAAAGAATAGGGGCGTCACTTCTCCGCCCTTAAAACCCGCGCCGACCGTGATGGCTGTCAAAATCACCTTCCAAAGAAAATCGTACCACCCGCTCGGCTCGCTGAAGGCTTGTTCGATGACGGGGATTCCCAAACCGATCCATCGAGTGCTGCCGGACAGCCCGACAAAAGCCGCAACGATCAGGCCGCCCATCACGGCACGCAGCGGCGGATAGCCGATGCTGCGGCGAAACAACTCGGTCACGAAGTGGCTGAGCTTGGTAAATCCCATCGCCACCATTCCGCAAATCGCGCCCACGATCATTGCCCAACCCAACTTGAACGGTGTCGCCAGAGGGATCGTGCCCACGTTGTAATGCGTATGCCCCACACCACACGCTTGACATACTTGATCGGCAATCAGCGCCGCCATCAGACTGGGCAACAGTGATTCGTACCGACATCGGCCAATGACCAAAATTTCGAGCGCAAAGATCGCGCCAGCCAACGGAGTTCCAAAAACCGCGGCAAAGCCCGCGCTGATGCCCATTACCAACAGAGTGGCACGATCGCGGCGTCGTACGCCCAACGTGTAGGTAAGCTGATCCGCCAGCGCGGCCGACATTTGCACCGCGGTTCCCTCACGTCCAGCCGAGCCGCCAAACCAATGAGTGACCAGGGTTCCGACCAAAACCAGGGGCGCCATGCGGACCGGCAAGACCGTCGCTGGCTCATGAATTTCTTCCAAGATGACGTTGTAACCAAGATTGGCTCGTTGGCCATAACGATAATAGATCCACGCCAAGAGTCCTCCGGTGGCCGGCAAAAAAGCAATGAGCCATGGATGTGCTTCGCGGTGCTGGGTGACCCAATCCAACGCGACCAAGAAACCGGCGGAACTTAGACCGGCCGCCGTTCCAATCAACGTCGCAAACAACAACCAATAAACCAGCCAACAAGTCGCGGCCCACGGGGCTGCCCAATCAGAAACCTGCACTCGTGACAGACGACGCAGCGCGAGTAACCACGATTTCCGTTGTTGAAGATACACGTCACGGCATCCTCGGCGACAAGCGGACTTGTACGATGTTGGCCAATTGAGCGACAACTTCGGAGATCGACATCTCATCCGTCTGGATGGTGATCGCGTCTGCGGCTTTCAACAGGCGTCCTTCGGGACGACTTTGATCACGACGGTCGCGGTCCAACTGGGCGGCCAAGATTTCTTCGTACACGCTAGGCAAATTCTGCTGTTGCAATTGGCGCTGTCGCCGACGCGCCCGAGTCTCGGGCGTGGCCGTGAGAAAAAATTTGCACTCCGCCGAGGGAAACGCGACCGTTCCTTGATCTCGGCCTTCGCTCACAAAATTGGCGTCACAAACCCATTGCCTTTGTAGATCGACCAAGTGTCGCCGAATTTGAACGTTGTCGGCCACGTAGTGAATATCGCGTGAGACTTCCGGGGTCCGGATTTCCGCGCCCATCGGGACCTGTTCCACCCACAGCGTCCCGGACCGGATTTGCAAAGGCACCGCCAAACAATGGGTTGCCAACTCGTTGGCGGCCGTCAAACGAACGCCCGATTTCTGCGCGTGCCAGGTGAGCGCCCGGTACATGGCCCCGGTGTCGAGAAACTGAAAGTCCAATTCCTCGGCCAAACGTTTGGCGATCGTGCTCTTGCCCGCTCCGGCCGGGCCATCGATCGTCACGATCATGACCGGCTCCCAAAGTCCACTTCTAAATCCAATGACTCGCAGGGGCCCAACTCGCAGATGATCTGTCCTTCGTCCAAACGCACGGACGGCAGCGACTTGTGCAGCGGCGGATCAGCGGCCGGGGGCAACGTCGTGCGCGCCGCGGTTGGGTGACCAGCAAACTCCAATTTGATCTTCCGGGATCGGCCGGTCGTTTCCAGCAGTCGAACTCGCACTCCAACCCAAACTCCTGCTTCGTACCGATTTTCCCAGTCCGAAACCACCACGTTCTTGGAACTGCAGCGAAACAACCAAGCCCCGGCTGGCAGGCCTTTTCGTAGTGGACCACAGGACAAAACGCGAGGCCGATCCAGAAATTGACTCGCTGCCGTGAGGCTGTGCTTCGGGCTGATTCCCAGTGCAATTTCTGTCTTTACCGGTGCAAGCGGCGACAAGCTCACGACGGTGTCGCAACGCCCGTCCGCGGGAAAGCGATGAAACGCCATTCCGCCCGTCAACAAAGCCAACGATTGATCCACGTTTTGAAATTCGATCAAACGCGGCGCTTCGGTTGTGGGCCGTGTCGCTTCGAGTTTCCAGCCATTCAAATCGCGATAAACTTCGGCGCTGGGATGCGAGTGGGCGAATCGCCACGCAAAGTAACGGCGAAAACCACTGCCAGACAACGGAGCTTGCGGCGGAAACTCGTAGTTGTCGTCGTCGTTGAACGGGATCAGTTTGGCTTTCGCGGTTGGGGTGACTTCCGCCGACACAACCAAGAATCGACTCCCCAAATGCAGGCGGTAATCAATCGTGTATTTGGCAATCACTTTGTCCATGAGCAACACGCGGCCTGTCGTTCGAATGTGGCCCAGGAGCGGATGATTGGTCACGACTTCGAGCGATTGAGCTTTCATCGTGGTGTATCCTTCCGCGTGAAGCGCCAACTGCCGACGGCTTCCATCGACGTCGCGTGATCCCATCAGTTGCGACAAACTCTGCTTCCAATCGGTCGCGACCTGTCCCTTCAGTAACTTGCCGATGGTGTTTTTGATTTCTTGATCGAACCAACCTAACTGCAACGAGCAAAGGTTGCTTCGTCCCTGATAGTCGTGGACAGAACGCAACGACCCTGTATTGGGGTCGATCGCCGCTGTAAGAAACTCATTCCGCAAGGTAGTTTTTCCGACGACCAACTTGTGCCGAGGTTGCCGCGGTCCTTTGGTTGCCGCGGGCTGTGGGGAAAAATGCAGATAGCCAAACGAAGGGACGTCCACCACGGCCCACCACCCGCGGCGATCTTTATAGGCCGCGTAAACTTGATCTTGTGGCAATGAACCTGGGTGACAGCCGGCCAAGTCGTCCGGGCTAAGCAAAAGCCGTCGGGATTGGCACGAACTGTTGACGACCATTCGGTGGGTTGTGCCATCCGTGGTCAATGACCTAACCAGTTGTTGCTCGGAAGAAGCTCGTCGCTCCGCCACTTCCTCGGCCGGGTCCAACAATCGTTCCCACAACGTCAGCAGGGTTTCCGTTGGCGGTTCGACGTTAGACTGGTCGGATTTGGCGTGCGTCGGTTCGGGTTCCTTCGTCGCGCTGCCAACGGCCAATTGGGCGAGACCCGAGAGCAGGGTGGTCTGGTGCATTTCCCGCTCACGCCGGACCAAAGTTTGAACCTGCTGGATCAGCGTTTCGGCGGCCGCGGGGGGCGAAGACTCTTCCAACAATAACTTGAGATAAGCCGCCCGATAGTCGACGGTCGAAATGGTTGGGCTATAACCTGGATCGTTGATTTGGCCGATGAGATCATCCAACAAGCACCATTGCCCCAGCGCATCGCAACGAGCCGCCGAAACCAGCAAGTCTTGATAAGCCACGGAACATTGCCCTGGCCAATGCACAAATTGACTAGCGGCGACGTGGTCGACATCCAAACACTCGCCGATGCGAATGCCAAGTTTTAGAAACGCTTGTGGATTGTTGGCGTCGTAAATCGTCTTCGTCAGGCTCGGGATGGTCTCGCCGTCGATACCCTGCCATCGGAGATAAGTGTGAGATGTCTGCGGCAAACGACTTGGTTGGAAGGTTTCGTGCAGTGCCTCTCGATACCCATAACGCAACAGTAGGCCGGGCAACGTGGCTTCCAAACCCGGCAAGCGTCGCGCGAACACCCGGGTCGGACCACCCAACGCGCCGGTAAGTACTTGCTGGCCTTTCGCCAGATTTCGACAAAGGGTTTCGTGGGCCAACAGCCCGGTCGGTGCCTGATTGAATCCGCCCCCCACGGCCATCAAGCGGCGTTCGTCCACGGCCGTACGAATCAACGACCATAAATCTGGTGAAGATTTCTGAATATATTGAAGTAGG
>JAEUIP010000240.1 GCA_016795075.1 Planctomycetaceae bacterium
GGGCTCTTTCCGAGTTTTGACGCTGTCGACGAAGTCCCGATGATGGCCGGGGCTGCGACCCAGCTTTACTGCGTTGTCGCGCTCGTTATTCACTTCTTCCAACAGTTCGGGATGGCTGCATTCCAATTGGGCACCGTGGATATGCATCATCAACCAACCGTTCTCGCCGATGAACTTCAAGCCGCGAGGTCCTTCGCTTTTGCCAACCATCCGCACGCCATTGGCGTACGTGTTGACGAAGTTGTATTCCCAATACGCATCGTACAAACTACCTTTGGCTCGGTCGCCTTTAGCCTCGTAATGGACTGGTCCGGAATGGTCCATTCCCAAAGCCAATTGAGCCAAGTCGATAATGTGAGCGCCGCGGTCGGTCATTTCACCGCCGCCGTAGGCCAAATTGAAACGCCACCAGAAATGGACACGGCGCGGAATGTAGGGCACGACTGGAGTGTGTCCCAACCACGCGTCGAAATTCAAGTTTTCCGGGACTTGTTCGACCGGTGGAATATCCGTCAGTTTCTTTGCTTCGATGTGGTGCGAATCATCGCAGGGGAGGTTGATCTCGACGGTATGGATCTTGCCCAACCGACCGCTGCGGACCAATTCGCAGCCATATCGAGCCCGATTGTTGGAGCGTTCGTGGGAACCGCATTGCACGATTCGACCGGTCGATTGCGACACGTCGCGCATGGCCTTGCTTTCGCCCACGCTATTGGCCAACGGTTTCTCGCAGTACACGTCCTTGCCGCCGCGGAGGGCTGCGATGGTGTTCAAGGCGTGCCAATGGTCCGGCGTTGATACGCAAATCGCGTCGATATCCGGTCTTTGGCACATTTCACGGAAATCAAGAATGCTCAGGCAATCCTCGTTGCCGTAACGTTGGTCCACCATGGTTTTGGCTGCGGTCGCATGATTTTTGTCGACGTCGGATACCGCGACGACTTGGCAATCGGCAAACCCCAGGAACTGTTCCAGGTTATGTCGTCCTTTGCCACCCGTGCCGATGCCGCCGATGGTGATCCGATTGCTCGGGGCGACGTGACCGGCCAATCCCAGTGCCGAGGGGGACACAAAATAGGGGATCGCCAGTGCCGCGGTGCCAGCTTGCAGCAGCTTTCGGCGGCTGAGCGAATGGGGTTTGGCAAGGTCCGACGATTTGGAAACACTGGCGGGTTTGGAAACGTTTGAGGCGGGTTCTACCACGGTGGGGCTCCTGTAAGGGAAGGGATTTGGTGACAAACCAACGGTCCGATTGTCCCATGCCGCTGGTCCAATTGCAACAACAGCTTTTTGCCTTGTTGCAAATCAGGCAGCTTTTTCATATCATCGCCCCGAGGACGGCCACGGCGAGGTCGTTTCGGTTCCCAACTCGTGCTGGAAGGCGATTTTCGTTGAGCAGTATCAACCCCATCGTTGATTTTTCCTTGTTTGATCACGCCAAACCGATCGGGACCTTGGCCGATATCAATAACTGCAATCACCAACGCTTCGAGATAAGCCAGTTGGACGGTATTTTGTTTGAAGAACTGAGTACCAACCGATGTGTGGGTTACAAAGATACGACGACCGCCGACTTTTGGGTCCGCGGTCACATGCCCGGTTTTGCCTTGATGCCGGGTGTGGTGATGTGCGAAGCAGCTGCCCAATTATCGTCTTATTTTACAGTGAAGTACGACCTGCTCGGCTGTGATGTCGTGGGACTGGGTGGTATCGAGAACTGCCGTTTCCGCGGTTCCGTGTTGCCAGGGCAGCGATTGACGATGATGGTTCGCGGAACCAAACTTCGTCGCGGTGGGATGATCGCCTGCGAATTTCAAGGTTGGGTCGACCAACGGATTGTCGTCACGGGTGAACTAAAAGGCGTTCCATTGTTTGAAGCCAGCCGCATCTTGGGCCGGGCCAAAGCGTAACTTAAACGTTCACGCTCAATGTCCGGAGAGTTGGTTAACGGCGTGGCCAGAGCAAACTTGGCGAGTTTTTTTGACATCCAGACCCAACTCGAATCGTCAAAATTGCGGTGGCCCTTGTTGGGGCGTCAACGGTTAGAGCGTAACACCCTCGAGTAAATATGGTTACAATGATCCGCCTGGGGTGCGGATCGTCGGGTAACCAATTCAACACGGGGGAGCGTGGCGATGCCACTGGCGCGATTAAAAACATTTACTCTGGTCGGGATCGATGCATTTCTAGTCGATGTCGAAGTAGATATCTCGGCGGCCGCCGTCAATCGCACGACCATTGTTGGACTTCCCGATACGGCAGTTAAAGAAAGTACGCATCGCGTCGAACGGGCGATGGTGAATTCGGGCTTCAATTACGTTGATGACAATATTCTGATCAACTTGGCACCGGCCGAACTTCGCAAACAGGCCGCCACGTTCGACCTGCCAATTTCCATCGGACTGTTGGTGGCCAGCGGCCAGATGTCTTCGGATCTGTTGGAAGAGTATGCGATCGTCGGTGAGCTGTCTCTAGAAGGACATACGCGGCAAGGTCGCGGGACGCTGTCGATTGCGATGGAAGCCGCGAAGGTCGCTGGATTAAAAGGTCTGCTGATCCCGCGAGCCAATGCGCAAGAAGCGGCCGTCGTCGAACAATTGGCGGTGATACCGGTCGACTCGCTGTCGCATGCCGTCAGTCTGTTGTCGGGTGACTTGGAACTAGAGCCCGAACAATGCAACGTCGATCGTTGGTTCGTGGAGCACGGTCGCTACGAAGTGGATTTTTCGGACGTGCGTGGCCAAGAGATGGTCAAGCGCGCGTTGACGATCGCCGCCGCCGGTGGGCACAACATCTTGATGCTTGGGCCGCCGGGCAGCGGCAAGACGATGCTCAGCAAGCGGATGCCAACGATTTTGCCTCCGCTGGTTGCGGAAGAGTCGATCGAAACGACCCGGATCTATAGTGCGATGGGCAAGTTGGCTCATGGGCAACCGTTGATGGCGGTTCGTCCGTTTCGCTCGCCGCATCACACGATCAGCGACGCGGGGTTGGTGGGTGGCGGCAGCACGCCGATGCCAGGCGAAATTAGTTTGGCCCACAATGGCGTGTTGTTTCTGGACGAATTGCCCGAATTCAATCGCAGGACGCTGGAAGTATTGCGCCAACCGCTGGAAGATGGCATCGTCACGATCTCTCGCGCGCTCAACACGATCACGTTCCCAGCCGACTTCATGTTGATCGCGGCCTTGAACCCTTGCCCATGCGGTTTCCGTGGCGACCCGCGCCGAAAATGCAATTGCTCGCCGCAACAGGTCGAGAAGTACATGGGAAAAATATCAGGGCTATTGATTTAATACTGCATATCCAAGACAATCGGGACCGGGGCGAAGCGCCAAGTAAAACCTTGGCAGTTTTTCCAAGGCGGTCCAAATGGCTATCGTTCACAGTTACAGCCGGTTCAGTGATCCCAGCCAGGCAATGGGCGACTCTCTCCGTCGTCAACAAGAATCGGCAGCGGCATGGTGCAAGAAACAAGGTCACCAATTGTCAGACCTTCGATTCCAAGACCTTGGCAAATCCGGATGGCGCGGTAACAAGCAGAAAGCATTGGACGCATTCTTGAAGGCCATCGAGGACGGGCGAGTCCAGCCGGGCGAGATACTGCTGGTCGAAGCGGTTGACCGGTTGAGTCGCAAAGGCGTTCGCGCGACTCAGACCCTCGTGAATCGAATCCTTAACGGTGGCGTTTCAATCGCGATCCTATCGCCGATCGAAAAGGTCTATTCGGCCGACGACCACAACGATATCGGTGGTGCAATCGAGCTTTCCGCGTTTGCCTACCAAGCGTCTGTCTATTCTGAAAACCTGTCGCGGCGGATCAAGGCAGCAACGGAAACCCATCGTCGGAAGGTGAAGGCCGGGGATCGTAAGCTATGGTCTCCAGTTGCTCCAGCATGGTTGAAGTGGAACCCCGCCAAGGAGCGATGGGAGCAGCGGCCGGAAGTCGTCGAGGCGATCAAGTACATCTTCAAGCGAACCATTGCAGGCGTTGGTCGTGTTCGGTTGGTGCAAGAGCTCAACGAGAAGTTCGAGCCCCCAGGCGGTCGATCCAATTCGATTGGATGGAATGGTCAGTACGTTGGCCGGTTGCTGAAAACTCGGATGGCGATTGGCGAGTTTAAGAGTAGTGTCACAGGAGAAACGTTGACGGACTACTACCCCGCGATCATCACCGAGGCGCAATGGCTCAAGGCAAACGCGGCAAACGCGGGCAGGCGATCCAAACGCGGCCCGGAAGAACAGCACCTAAACATCTTCGGCGGGCTCCTCTACAGCGCCAGGGATCGGTCGGCCTACGGATACCACTTGTCGATCAAGTCGCAAAAGAAGCTGGACGGCGGCCGGTTGGTCAATCGTCGTTATCAGTCATGGGCCACGACGACCGGAATGCCGGAAGCGGATCGGGGCAGCTTCAACGTAGAACGGTTCGAGGAGCTGCTTTTTGCGTTGCTTCCCAAGGTTCAGTTATCTCCCGGCAAATCCGAATCGGCGATCCTCGAAGGCGAGCGCCAGTATTTGCAGAGCGAGATCGACACGATTCAGCAACAAATCACAAGCCGGGCCGGTGGTGCAATCATTCTTGGGCCTGTCCTGCTGGAGCTGGGGCGACAACTGGAGAAAGTCGAAGCCAAGATCAGGGAGCAGGGCACAGTGGTGGTACAGCCGACCGTTGCGTACCGAAAGAAGCTGTCCGCAATGCTCCGCGGTACATCGCAAGAGCGAGAGCGGGTCCGTGATGCAGTCCGGGCAATTGTGCGGCGGATCGAAGTGCTGCCGATCAAACTTGGCCCGAATCGTTGGGATCGGGTTCGATGCGTGATCGAAGTGGAGTTTCGAAACGGGGAGTTCGCTCGCGGTATCGAATTGGAATCGGGCGAAGTCGCGGTTATGCGTGGCTCGGAAATCAAGACCCGACTCTCGGAACAAGTACAGTCGGGCTGGGATCTTACAGCCAGCGATTACATTAAGCTGGTCAAAGTGCTGGGATAATAACCCTCGAAAATTCGTATTTGACAGTATTTTTTATCTGCTATATGGCCGGGTTTTTCGGCGAAAATTCGTATTTGACCGCGTTACTCGATACTTAGAAAATGCCGCCCGTTCACTTCAAGCGGGCAACCACAAGGAGCATTTTCGATGCAGTCAACGAAAGCAAATCAGGTCGATTCCGAGCGATATCTTACACCTCCAAAGTGCGCCAAGATTCTTGGCGTTGATGACTGGAAGGTGCTCGGATGGATCAATAGCGGGGAGCTTCCTGCTGTCGATCTGTCGGGCGGTTCTTCGCGCCCTCGATGGAAGATCAAGCCATCGGATTTTGAAGCGTTTCTTGCGACCAAGAGCAATCGAGCCAAGAGCTAGCGGAAGCGTGTTTTACAAAAGGCGCGATAGGTGCTCAATTCTTGGCAACAGTTCAAAACACAGGAGCAAAAACAGTGAGCAGCGAAAGTATCGTTCCCGAATATCTTGATCCTCCAGACGTTGCGGCGCTGGTTGGGGTGAGTGCTGCAATCGTCCGTGAATGGATCGACACAAAACAGCTCCGCGCGACCAACGTATCGCGAGGAAAGCAGCCTCGATGGCGGGTTCGGATCAGTGACCTGCGGGCTTTCATGTCAACAAGATCAAACCAAGCGACAACGGAGTCGTCGCGTAACACCGAATTGACAACCTCATGAAGTGCAAGACAGCACGCAAGGAACCAGAGACACGGACGTTGACGGAGCAACAGAAACTTGATGCAGCTCGGATCATCTTGGGGCGAGACCCGGAGCCGGGCGAGACTTTCGAAGTCGTGAAGGTGATCAAGTGAAAACGAAAAAAGCCGGGTCTGCAAAACCCAGCTTTGAGTCGGTAAGCCCAGGGACGACCAAGACACAAGGACTTGCAACCATGATAACCTCAAGCCCGAAGCCGGGCAAATCGAATCTAACAATTTTCGATATCTATTTCTACGAGCCACGAGTCGCGGCCGTTGTCAGGCGCGCTCGCTACGTACGTCGGGGCAACGAGCGGGCCTACTGCCGGTTCAAAGCCGAGATCAGCATCTACGTCGGTTGGTGGGCTGAAATCAAAGCCCTGCGATCGTCCTACGCCTTCGAGCTTTGCATCGCCGCACTTGTTGGCGCGATGGGCTCGCGGCCAAGACGACGGAGGCGGTCTAAGTGAACGCAATTGCACACGAGTACATCGACAACGGAATATCCGTTATTCCGCTCGCCCTGGACGGAACCAAGAAGCCAGCGATTCCAAGCTGGAAATCATGGCAGTCTGATTTGCCGACCAAGGAAGTGGCCAACGAATGGTGGCGATCACGTCGCGGCATAGGCGTGATTTGTGGAGCAGTCAGCGGCGGGCTGGAAGTCATGGATTTTGACAAGCAAGCCGACGTAATTTTTCCAGCGTGGCATCGACTGGTTGAGGCAATCGCGGTTCTGTTGCCAATTGTTGAAACGCCAAGCGGCGGGTTTCATGTCTACTATCGTTGCAGCGTGATTTGTGGAAATACCAAGATTGCAATGGACGATGGCAATACGCTGATTGAGACGCGCGGGGAGGGCGGCTACATCGTGGGCGTTTCAAGTCCCGCATCGGTGCATCAGCGCAACTATCCCTACGTTCAAGTCGCGGGACCGGTTCTACCAGAAGTCCCAACGATCTCAGAAGCCGAGCGGTTGCAGTTGTGGAGAGCGGCCCGAAGTTTTGATCGGGCTGGGCTCTACCAACAACAAGCGGCCAAAGCGAAGCCAAAGCCGACCGAATCGCGACCGATCACAGGCAACGAGCCGTGGCGTCAGTTTGACAATCAGGCGGATTGGGACGCAATGCTACGGGCTGACGGTTGGAGCTCTCGCGACGGCAAAACATGGACGCGGCCGGGCAAGCGATCAGGCACGTCAGCCACGCTCCGCCAAGCATCGGGCGGCGATTTGGTGCTAGTCGTGTTCTCAAGCAATGCAGGCATCGAGCCAGAGACCTACTCGGCATCGTCCTACCTTGCCCACGCTCGCTATGGTGGCGACTTCAAGCGAGCAAACCAGGCAATACGGGAGGGCGTCAAGTGAACCGATTGAACGGGATCACAGTTGAACAGCACGCGCCCGACGTGGTCGTCGATGATGACGACATGTTTGTATTCTCTCCGTCGTCAGTTACGCCCCGACCGCTTCGCGAGATTGTGATCGACGGCTATCTGCGGCGCGGCGAGACCGCCAACATAATCGCCCCTCCCAAGCGCGGCAAATCGTGGTTGGTTCTCGGTTTGGCGTTCGCAGTAGCAGAGGGCCGGAAGTGGCTCGGCAATCAGTGCCGCCAAGGTCGGGTTCTTCTTGTCGATGCCGAGCTTCACAGGGAGACGATAGAGTACAGAATGCAAACGGTTGCCGAAGCAGTCGAGGCAGAAAACGGTATTACCGTCTTGAAGCTTCGCGGCAAGAACCGCGACTTAGCAGCGCTCGCTATGCGGCTAGACCGGATTAAGCCAGGAACATACGACCTGCTAGTCTTGGATGCGTTGTATCGATTCCTGCCACAAGGGACCAGCGAGAACGATAACGCGGCAATGATGGCGCTCTACAACCAGATTGACCAAATCGCCGAGCGGTTGGATTGTGCCGTCGTGATCATCCATCACACGAGCAAGGGAAGCCAAGCAGACAAAGCAGTTACGGACGTTGGCAGCGGGGCCGGTTCGATCAGTCGGGCCGCGGATACCCATATCACGATCAGGGACCACAACGAGCCAGACTATCAAGTTCTTGAAGCCGTAACGCGGTCGTTCCCAGCGCCGGACCCTAAGACGGTCTACTTCAAGTTCCCTTTGTGGCACGAGTCAGACCTAGAACCACAAGCCAAGGGCGGTCGGGTTCCACAGTCCAAGATCAACGATCAGGAAACGCGAGAGCGAATCCTCAAGCTACTAAAGCAGGCGAGCGGGTCGATCACGTTCACCAAACTTCGAGAGCGGACGGGGTTCGGATTCCAGCGGATCGCGCGGGGCGTTGCGATGCTGGAGGAGTCAGGGGAGGCCAAGCGGACCAAGGTTAAGGCCAAGAAGGGAGGCAAGCCAGCGGACGCGGTTCGGCTAGCCAAAATGGCCAGTTCGGTTTGACTTAGGTTTAAACCGAAACAGCGTCAAACCGGATCGGTTTGAGAGCCCCCCTATAGGGGCTCAAACCGTACCGATAAACCGATGGCGAAACAAAAGCGAAATGAAGAATCGACAAAAGCACTCGCCAAAGACACCAAAGCAGCAAGTAGCCGTAAACCGTCCGCTCTACGCGCGCGTGAGACACCGAACCCGAAAGGCCAGGACATGAGAGAGATCAAACCGCAAGACGTTACCGCGATCATCGACACGCGAGAGCAAAGCCCCTTGGACGTTTCACCATTGCAAACAGCGGTGGAAGTGCTGGACACGGGCGACTACTCCGCGAAGGGATTGGAAACGGTCGTCAGGATCGAGCGCAAGAGCTTGCCCGATCTGGTCGCTTGC
>JAEUIP010000241.1 GCA_016795075.1 Planctomycetaceae bacterium
AAGTATGCTCGCGATGTCCTGCGGAATCGTGCGGGAACCTGTATCGACCTGGCCGTGTTCTGGGCCAGCGCGGCCAAGGCTGTGGGATTAGAAGCTCATGTGGTCTTGATTCCGGGACACGCTTACCCAGTGATCAAGTTGCCAGGTGGGCAAATGGTCCCCATCGAAGCAACGCTGATTGGACGTGGTACCATCCGCGATGCCGTGGAAACCGGAATGAAGAATTTGGCCGAACTCAACGCCAAGCCAAACTTTGAAGTCTCCGTTTCCGAGTACCAAAACGCGGGGATTCGCTGCTTGGAGCTGCCCGCCGTCAGCGATAACTGGTTGGAAGAACAAAAATACGAGTTTCCCAACATGGTCCAAGAAACGCACCGAGTCACTTACGAAGAGCCGAGCAGCACGGCGGGGAGTGGCACAGAGTCCAGTGGCACAGCGACGAGCGGCACAGAGCCGAGCGGTACGGAGATGAGTGGCACCGAGACGAGACCTGACGCGCAGGTGCTATCGACACTTACAGGCCGTACTTGGAATACGCCAATTCAAGTGCCGGGACAGCAGGGTGCTCAAGGGTTCTGGCTCACGCAATTCAAAGCGGACGGGACCTTTGTGGAACTGACGGTCAACACGGAGAGCGTGGTCACGAGTCAAAAAGAGGGTCAGTACACGCTCCATGCAGACACACTCAGCATGACAACGGGTGACGTCATGCACTGGACGGGCCGAGTCATTGTTCACGGCTCCGAGGCGATCTCGTTCATCTATCCGGACGGCCAGACGGTGCCTGCCAAAGCGGCCCTGCAAGGCGATCCACCACCGGCCGCAATGACAGGCATTTGGCAGGCTAATTGCAACCAGGAAGGTCGAGAGATTTCGTATATCTTCGAGCTCGATTCCAATGGCGTTTGGTTCTTTGGGGTTTGGAGCCAAGTCAACGGCCAGTGGGTCAGAGACTCGTTGGAAGAAGGCCGCTTGGTTGTGTCGCAAGGCCTATTGTTATTCGAGCCAAAGGAGGACGTCGCGTTTACTCGCCGCTACGAACTTTCGGGTGACACCTTTACCTGGATTTTCGTTGACGGTTCCAACCGCTGCTTGACCTTCCAACGCCAACAAAAAACGAATCATTGATTCGTCGGTGTGTTCTTACTCGGTCGAGACATAAATTGTTACCGGCCAATCGACTGCTGCGACAAGCAACCGAATCCGACCAGTGTGTTGGATTCGGTTGTTTGTTTTGTTTGCAGGAACTCCAATTCACTTGACACTACATGGCGCATTTACGAGCCATGTCACCAGTAGGTTCCTCTACCCCGTTGGCTCTCGCGTCCTGAAAAACGCGTGTCCCCGGTTGGTTTGCCGCTAAGGCGTTCTAAGCGAAACTTCTGTAAACTTCATGAGAGCATTAAAACGAATTCTGTTTCAGAGCCACCCATGATCACCTCAAATCTCCCGGTCCGTATGCAGAAACTTACGTGTCGCCTTAAGCGTCCATTGTGCCAGTTCCCTCCCCAATTGGGTCCCGGCGTCTCCCCGTTCTCCCCCGAGCCCATCGAGACGGCAATGATTCACAATCGCAAGTCCGAACCGCTCCGTACCCAAGAACCAAGCACGACGAGACACCGCCCCCGACCGGTTCATCCGGTCGGAGCGAGAGTTTTGAGGTTAGAAAGACGCCCCGCGCGAGCAGCGGTCGAGTGACAAACTTGTTTAGCAAATACCTCCAACCGAGACCGCAACGGTTCACCCCCGCTAGTCCGCACGCTCCGTACCCAAGAACCAAACGCGACGAAGCGCTGCCTCCAACGTGGCTCGTCCGGCCGCCCCCCGACGTGGCGTATCCCGTTGGAGCGTAAGTTTGGTAGCTAGAGTGGCACCTCGCGGATTGGAAACCAACTGGGGACACACATGCGTGTTCCCGATTCGTTCCCTATCCCCGATTCGTTTCTGTCCCCGGTTAGTTCTGTGTCCCCGTTTGGTTCCCCAGGTTGGTTCCCAAGCATGCACGAACAAAAAATGTCGCTCCCTGGCACTGGTGTTTTTGTCCGATGGAACATGCAGATTAATCCAAATGCTAGTGAACGCCCGCAAATATCTGCGGGTTTGAAAATGGTCAAACTTGATAGCTTGGATAAGCTGTGCGGACGCCGGGAACCGGGAGGGCAGCAGGGTCACTTGCGCTCGCCGTTGACGCAAGTTTGAATGGAAACACTGTAGAGTCGGCTCGGGTGTGAGCCGCGAAGGAAAAAATGAAGAAGATTTTCGTTTTGGCTGCGATGGTCGCAATGATGGTTGCGAATGATTGTTCAGCTGGGTTGATCGTCAGGAACAGTATTGATGGCGCGAATCCAGGAGTATTCAGTCCATTTACTGCCGGTCAGGAAACCGGCGCGAACGTGAGTGCTGAGGGTATTGGAAGGGTCGGAGTTTCTGGCGACAACGCTGCGAACGCGTACAGAACTGGGTCTTGGAACGTCGCCGCTCTCGACACGGGACGCTACGTTACATTTACGATTACCCCGACCGCTGGGTACGCGATTGATTTCAGTTCGTTTACGTACAGTGGAAGTGCGACCGGGTCGGGGCCTACATCGGCAGCATTTCGATCAAGTGCCGATGGATTTACCTCTAACTTGGGGGCAGCGAGTGTAGCAGGTGCGACGATCGATCTGTCGACATTGACAAAGGTTACTTCGACAATTGAATTTCGGCTTTACGCGTGGGGTGCAAAGAATCAGAGCGGGACGATGGGCATCGACAGCTTTAGTTTTCAAGGTGGGGTCTCGGCCGTACCGGAACCCTCCGCATTATTATTGGTGGGTTCGGTATTGGGTTGTGGCTTTATGCGCCGCCTCCGGGGATAGGTCGCGGGGCACCGGTTGATGGGTGTTCATGACCCCTGGTTTGTCGTTCGGCAGACCTGGGGTCTTTTTTTGCGTGTTTGGACGGGCAAAAAGATGTTCGCTTCGACGCTTGGGACTGTTCGATAAACTTCGAAACGAATCGATCGACGTGATCGAGTCGATCGATGATTCGCGTCACACGTTGGTATGGCGATTTCCGCGGGATGGCAATTTCCGCGGGATCAGAACGAGATCAAAAACAGGGCGGAATTAATTGAGCGCCCGGGGGGACCTGCTGGGGACACACACACAACTGTTCGGCACGGCATTTGCTAGCCAAGTTTAGCGGGTGTCCGATCCTGCCAAGATGTCTGGTCCCATGGACGAGCCAAACAAGAAATCGAAAATCCGCTCCACAGATGTCCAAGGCTTGAAGTATTTCAAGCTCCTGGCACCGCTCCTGGAACGGCTCCATGAGACCGGTACGGCTCGGGACCGGGCCGGCAATCGCCAACTACACATGGATCAGTATTGCTTGCTGATTCTGACTTGGCTCTACTCGCCGATCCTCACGAGTCTCCGTGGCCTGCAACAAGCCTCGACGCTTGAGAAGGTTCAAAAAAAGCTCGGAGTTCCCAGGACTTCGCTGGGCTCCCTCTCGGAATCCGTACAAATATTTGACCCGGAACCGCTGAAGAAGATCGCTCAAGAACTGGGTGACGAACTCCCGTCGGTCGCGACCCGACCACCGTCTAAAGGCTTTGAACGATCGACCGTGGAACGCCTGTCTGGGCTGGGAAAAAGGATCACTGCCGTTGATGGTTCGATCGTAAAGACGTTGGCTCGGATCGCTAAATTGTCTTGGATTAAAGTCGGCGATGGCAACCCGACTTGTGGCTATCGGCTCCATACTCAATTCGAAATTCTCCGCGGCATACCAAACCGTATCGATGCCACCTCAGCCAATCCCAAGGGACAGGCCGACGAACGTGTGGTATTGGGGCAAACGCTGGAGTCCGATCGGCTGTACGTGATGGATCGAGGTTACAACAAGGAGAAGCTGTGGAACGCAATCCACAACAAAAGCAGCGGCTATATTTGCCGAGTTCGAGATAACTTCGTTCATCAAGTGACCGAAGAGCGTACTTTGAGTCCAGCCGATACGGACGTGGGTGTCCTTGCCGATCGAGTGATTAAACCAAGCTCTAAAACGACTACGATCGATCATCCAATGCGATTGGTGGTCGTTCGAGCGACACCGCATACCAGCCGAGGTCGCCGCGCAGGCAGGAAGTTTTCAAGCACTGGTCCTAGTTGCAACGGACAGATTCAAATCGTCACCGACCAATTGGACATCCCGGCGGAATTGATCGCCGAGATCTATCGCTTGCGATGGCTGATCGAACTATTTTTTAGGATGTTCAAGCATTTGCTCGGCTGTCGACACTTGTTAAGCACCAAGCAAAATGGTGTTGATATTCAAGTCTATTGCGCGATCATCGCTTGCATGTTGATTCTATTGTACACCGGCCGGACCCCAACCAAGCGAACATTCGAAATGATATGCCTCTATATGGTGGGTTGGGCCAGTCTGGTCGAGCTAGAGGGGCACATCCAAAAAATGAAATAGTGTGGCATTAGAAACCTCTGCGTGTTCAACGCACCGAGGCCGTTCACTGCTGCGCCGACTTCAACCTTCATGCTCGATTCTAAGAAGCGCGCCCGAATTGCCCCCCTGTTTCGCCAGAGAGACCAGACGCACGATCAACAACTTCAGGTTCCAACCATAGCCGCAAACTGCCCAGCCTGACTTCAAGGCAAAATGTGTGCCGAACAGTTGTGGGACACACAATGTATTTGAAGAAGAAAAGGGGACTCCAGCCTTGAGGGGTTTCCTCGGACTTGAAGCTCTCTTTGTCTCAACCAGAAATCGGGTCAACATCGAGATTGCAGAGTTAGAGAACAATATCTACGGACGCGAAAAGACATCGTGAAACAGTCTCAAGAATCTACTTTTCGGCGACCAATCGGCAATCGCGAACACGACGTCTGTAAATTGCCGATTGAAGTTGCTTACGATTGCCGCTTTGAAGTCTTCGGCTGTTTGGCTAGGATCATTGCCGAATGCTCCGCACTCTCAGGCCCCTAGCACCAGACTCGTATAGTTCTGTCCTATAGCAATATGCAGGATCTGTTGAATGCGATCCCGCAGTCACTCCCGCGATCGCGGCTGTCCTACCGCAGGTGCATAGGGAGCGGCGGAGGTGATCAGGCAATCGCTGGGGACACAGGCAATCGCTGGGGACACACTTTTATGCGATCTCGGCTGAACATAGGAGCATGGAACAGGAGCATGTTGGCAAAACGCTCGGACACATAAAATGCGTGTCCTGCGTGTCCCGGATTCGTTCCTTAAGCCGAATTCTGCTTCAGAGTCGCCCATCATCACACCCAATCTCCCGGGGCCGCATCCAGAGAATTGCGAGTCTTAATTATTCCTCCGATGGGCCAGATCCCATAAGATGTCAGCTACATCCCCGACGTCGTCATGGACTGGTTGTTTTAACGTCGATATGGAAACGCGTATTGATCGCCGATACAAATGGCCTGTTTTCGCTTTATTCGCAGTTTTCACGCCTGCGAAAACTTGACTTTTCGCGAAAACAGACTATCTTATTCGTGAATAAGGCACTTTTCCCGAGTGAGAAAATGGACGAAAACGCGAAAATAGACCTGCAGTTGATGCTGGATCGGCTGCACTCCGGTGAGCCATTGCTGCCGCCGCTGGTCATCCGTCACGCGAGTTTCGAGTCGGATCGCGCGATCGACGCACTACTTGAGGTGGCGTTCCATGGTGCCGACGATATCGAACGATTCAACGTTGCGTGCAAGACTCGATCCACAAAGGAAGAATTTCAAAAAGCCACTCAGAATGCAGCAGACAACGCCAAGCGACTGGGATGTCATCCGTTGATCTTCCTTCCGTACTTGTCACCGGATCGACTAGCAGAACTTGAAAGTATGGCTGTCAGCGGAATCGATTTGTGTGGCAATGGTATTGTTTACGTTCCCAACCGTATCTGTGTCGTGCGCACCGGTCAGCCTAATCTCTATCCCGATTCACGACCAGTCGCAAATCCCTTTCGTGGGCGTTCAGGACTTGTTGCGCGGATGCTAATCGAAAAGCCTCATTGGGAAACACTGAGCGATTTGACTGAAGCAATCGAGAAGCATGCGCAACTCAAGGGCCCTTCGATTTCTCAAGTTTCCAAAACGATCTCCGCGTACGCTGAAGAGTTGCTTGTGATCAAAGATGGAAACACGATCCGCCTCGCAGATCCCATTCGGATGCTGGATCAACTGGGTAAGAATTGGCGTTTGAATCCATCTGGTCGAAGTCGCTTCTATCGCAGTTCACAAGGTCCACTGAAGTTGAGCGGACTATCCAACTCAACGAAACTTGCTTGGTCACTAACCGGTGAATCTTCGGCGACACGCCATTGCACCATCGCACAAGGCGGACCAATCAAGGTGGCCGTGAGCAACTTGAAGTTGGCTGAATCGCTACTTTCGTTGACGCCCGAGAGCGTCCCGAGCTTCGCGGATGTCGTACTGATCGAAACGCAAGACGATGCTGCGTTCTTTGCCAACGAGCAAGACGAAGATGGGGTTCGTTATGCTAGTCGAATTCAAACTTGGATTGAGCTTCATGCAGGCGACGCGCGCCAACGCGAAACGGCCAAGGATCTGTATCAGTCCATCATCAAAGCATCGAAGGCGCATTGTTAATCATGGATGATCGATTGTGGCCGCACTTTCAGCCGCTTTGGCGAGATCTCGTTGCTGCTGCTTCAACCAAGATCCTAGTCGCTGGCGGATATGGTCTATTTCTCAAGCAGCGTTGGCTATCAAGCTCCACAAGCTTGCCCACCGTGGTACCGATTCAGAGTTGGCTGGATGCAACACCACGCGTGACGAAAGACGTAGACCTGGTTCTCGGACTCGATCTGATCAAGGATGCGGGCCAACAGAAGTCCGTCATTTCCGCCCTGACTCGGAATGACTTCAAAGCCAGTGATCGCGCACACGAGCAGCGCTGGAAGTTCCTCAAACGGCTGCCAGGAGATCAGCTGATTGTTGTTGAAATGCATGCTCAGCGACCAGGTCCTGACTTGGATGGTATCACTGCGACAAACAAACGAGTCAAGCACAAACCATCTCTGGGCGAACAAGGCGTTCACGGCCGGACCAATCCAGAAGCCGTTGGATCAGAACTGCATCCATTTGAATTTTCATTAGACGACGTGAAATTGGCCGTCCCGAACCCTGTCACGTGGAGTGTGATGAAGCTGACGGCGGCCCGCGATCGTTGGGTCTCATCGCAGGATCTCGCGCGTGATGAAGAATCTCGCGAGTCCCGTCGTGTGCAAGCCGCCAAGCATGCTCAAGATTTGTACCGCGTCATTGCCATGATGACGTTGGAAGAGCGTGATCGTTCAAGTGAAGTCGTCGAGTCTCTAATCGGAACTGACGCATTCGAGATAGCGACGCAGTGCTGGCGGAACGACTTTGCGAACAACCCGATCTCTGTTGTTCGAGAGCTCGGTGCAAAATGGGAACCTGGCGACGCAGCAACCATTCGCGGAGTGCTGTCAGGCTGGTTTGGTTGAAAAGCCACAACTCAACGATCCATCGCTATTGAAGATTCGTTGATGTTGCGGCTTGTCCACAAAGCCTAGTCAAACCAATGGAGTGATATTCGGATCGATGGTGAGTCAACCGCGATTGTTCGGTACGAAAAATGGAACACCCATTTTCCGATCAAACTTATAGGATCGAACGGAAAGCTGTAGCCAAGGAATGAACGGTCCAAGTTAGAAGAAGGACGGGGACACACAGGACACACAAGCGTATCCCCGATTGATTCTTCCCGGTTGAGGCACCCATTTCGATGCAATCGGATCAGTTCTGCCCGGCTGCGTGTGACTTGTCTTGCGACAGTTGCGAATACACTGCGATTTCCGGGGAACTAACCGCGACGCGGAAGCCGACGTAGTCGGAGCGAGTATCCGGAGGGAAACCATTGCCCCGCGTTCCTGCTTTGCACATCACGGCATCATACAACCAACAGCCGCCACGGTTGATTCGGAGAATGCCCTCCTGTGGGCCAGTAGGATCGCTGACCGCGCCCTCGGGGTAATCACCGGACCAGTCGCTGCACCACTCTTTCACATTGCCGTGCATATCATAGAGCCGCCAGGCGTTCGGCTCTTTCTGGCCGACCGGCTGCGTTTTGCCTTTACTATTCGGAGAGAACCAGCCGTAGTCATCAGCTAATTCCAGCCCTCCAAACGAGAACGGCGCGTTACTGCCAGCCCGGCAGGCGTACGCCCACTCCGCCTCGGACGGCAGGCGGTACACCCGACCAGCCGCCTTCTCCTCGGGCAACTCTGACAGCTTCTTGCAGAATTCGACAGCGTCGTCCCATGAAACCTGATCGACGGGATGATTCGAACTGTCAACGCCCTCG
>JAEUIP010000242.1 GCA_016795075.1 Planctomycetaceae bacterium
GTCGCTTTGATCATCTTGGGATTTGTCGTGCTGTTGATTGCCGACTATTTCTTTTTGAAACATGTCGTTAAAGATATGAAGTGGGCATGGGTCACGTTGCCAATATGCTGTTGCTTGGCATGCTTCGCAACTTGGAGTTTGTATCGATCGTCCAAGCCAGATTCGTATCAACTCAATCAAGCCGAGTTGATCGATATTGATGGGACCGGTGGCTACCAATCGTTGGCAGACCGCGACGGCAACCCAAATGATGGGAACGCCGTTGCGACCGGGCGGTTTTGGGCATCCTTGTACAGCCCCAACACTCAGTCGGTGGACATGCAGGTCGGGTCGGTCCAAAAACTGCCAATAACCCTACGAGATTCGACGATTGGTTGGCTCGGTCTACCCGGTTCGGGATTGGGCGGCATGCAGTCCGTTAACAAGTTGTCCGGATATACGGGCACTTACGAGATCCCGGGCAGTTGGGATGTCACCTCAAAGACTGGCCCCCCATCGTTAAACAATCGGGTGACCGACATTCCGTTAAACGTCGCCTCAAGCCGAGTCTTGACCGGAACTTGGACCGCGGATTGTCCGCCTTTGAAATCGCAATTGCGCCGACAGGTTGGACGTGATCGACTATCGGGGACATTCACCAATCCCTTACCGGTGGAATTGACCGACTGCATGATCGTTTATGGCAGTTGGGGTTATCGCTTGAGTCGACCGTTAGGGCCTGGTGAAACCGTCGATTTGGAATCGGGGCGAAATCAAGCCAAACCCGAATCCTTTGAAGACTGGCTCCGCCGACCGAATCCCAATCTGGACGACCTTCATCGAAACTTGGAACTACTCATGTTTTATGAACAATCCGGGGGGGCACCGCAAACACGATTGTTGCAGGGCTACCAAAGCCGTGTGGATCTGAGTCACCTCAGTCGCTTGGACCGAGCGGTTTTGATCGGTCGATATGATGGGAGCTTTACGCAATTGCAGTTCGACCAGCAACCGCTGGCGGAAGAGCAGCTTGATCGTCAGGCCACCACGTTTCGGATTATTTTCCCGGTCGTCTCGGCGGAACAGCCAAGTAATTAAATTCAATGAGGAGCGTTCCGTGATACGCGTCGACAAATTGACAAAGAAATTCGGTGACTTTTACGCGATTCAAGACGTGTGCTTGGATCTGGAAAAAGGAGATCTGTTCGGTTTCATTGGTCCCAACGGCGCTGGCAAGACCACCACGATGAGAATCATCGCCACGTTGTCCGAGCCAACGTCCGGTGAAGCGTACGTCTGCGGTCACTCGGTGTACAGCAACCCGAAGGAGATTCGTCGACTGGTCGGTTACATGCCCGATTTCTTCGGTGTCTATGACGACATGAAGGTAATCGAATACTTAGAATTCTTCGCCGCCGCTTACCGTCTGAATGGCCCCGCCCGCCGAGCTCGCTGCGAAGAAATGCTCGACATTGTCGATCTGACTTTCAAACGCGACGCGTATGCGAACACGCTCTCGCGAGGCCAAACGCAACGACTCGGCTTGGCAAGAACGTTGCTCCACGATCCACAGGTCCTGTTGTTGGACGAGCCCTTGAGTGGTTTGGACCCTCGGGCGCGAATCGAGATGCGCAATCTGTTGCGACGTTTGGGACAAATGGGAAAAACCGTGATCGTTTCCAGCCACATTCTGCCGGAACTGGCCGACATCTGCAACAAAGTCGGGATCATCAATCGCGGGATCCTGGAAGTGAACGCCAGTGTCGCGGAAGTGATGCGGCAAGTGCGTGACCGAGTCGTCGTGCGAATTGCCGTCAAGGATCAACTGGACAAAGCCAAACAAATCGTGGCCGATGCGAGTTTTGTTGATTCGGTGGTCATCGGCGACGGTAAATTGGTCGTCACGCTGAAAGCCCTCGAAACCGACTACAGCTCGTTGGCCAATCGGTTGATTGCCAACGGCTTGGAATTGACGCAGTTCGCGGAAGAAGAGACCAATCTCGAATCCGCCTTTATGGCGCTCACCAAAACCACCGGCGACAAAATGTGATCCTGTTCGTGGGATGAACGGAGCGGGTGCTGTGCAAAGCTAAAGAGACATTGCCCCGCAGAGAACCAAATCGCGGAAACGGCTTTAGGGCGCGCGGCTTTTGACCTGCGCAGCGACTTGAATCCCAACGCTCTCCAAAGCTCTCGCAACGTCGCTTGACCGCGTGTGCGGTTTATTTAAATCCCGTTCGATTCTCGCTGAGCCGCACGAGCCGTTTGTTTGTCTCGATTCGCCGTTCCCAGAGTCGATGGTCGAGGAATACTGCGAGCCGTGCGGATATCGTCACGCCGACTCAACAGTTGCCACCCGATTCGGCCCAAGCAAATTGTTCCGATCGTTTCCGCAACTAGCCATAGACTCCAAATCGCCAACGGCCCGTTCGAGACGACTGCCAGACCGATGAGGAGCTGAATGATCCAAGCAGTGCCCATAGCTGCACAAGTGAATTGCCGAGCCTCGGTGTTCCAGGCGGAACGCTCCGTTTCAATATCCCCGACAGGCGTATCGATGCGGTGACGAGTTCCTTGGAGATCGTCGCTAAGAATGGGCCGAGCCATCGGGATCTCGCTGGCATGACCGGCGTCGATGCGGACTCGCGGAAATTGGTTCCTGTCGTCGGTTGGCTCGGCCGATTCACGTACCCGTCGGTTGACCGAATTTCCACCGGACACACCCGCACCATCCCGGCGTGCTCGTTGTTCGTTATACGCGCGGATCTGTTCTGGGGTTGCCACATGGCCGGGATCAAAGCGAACCAACGGCATTTCATCGAAGGAACGTTTGGATTTTTGGTTGGATGGATGGATCGTGGTGACATCGCTAGGAGTTGGCAAATTTGCATTTGGCTCATTAAGAGCGTTGATGGCAATTTCATCGATTTCCGAGGACTCGATCAAATTTTCAGCAATTTGGAATGTCTGCTCCAATTGGATTATTCGTTCCAACAATTGGTCCGCGTGCCATCGTTCGTCCAATTCGACATCCCGAGCGGAAACGTCGAAGTAGCCGCTTGGTAAGAAACGCTGTGTTTCGAGTTCGACATCGGGAACCGGTCCGTACGTGGATTCTGCGTTCGCCAACTCACCAGGATATTTCGCCAAACCGGAATCAAAATTGATCAGAGATTCGAATAACGCGACAGTCTTGAGTGGTTCGATGGGCCGATAAGCGAGTTCGCACCCACAATCGTGGCAAATGGTCAAATCGTTTTTCCCTTGCAACACGTCAACGTTCGACCGACAGTTACTGCACCACTGCGACATAACAACCACCCATTCAAAACTCGAAACGGAGACCGCGAGATTGGATTGATCGATCGGAGCCAAGGAAAGGCTGCAATGAAAGTCAGCAAGCGTTAGAATCGCACTGCGTGGTGTAAAACAGTGCCAGTTGTAGCGATTAATCCGCTACGAGACGAAGTATTGCCCCGGTGAAGAAACCTTCGTGGTTCGCTCCGCGAACCATTCCAGCATTGTAGTGGTTCGCTCCGCGAACCATCTCAGCATTGTAGTGGTTCGCTCCGCGAACCATCTCAAGATTGTAGTGGTTCGCTCCGCGAACCATCTCAGGATTGTACGACTTCCCTCCGCGAACCATCATTGGTTCGCCGAGCGAACCACTACAATTTTCCGCCAGCCTGTTCTAAGGGTTTGCCGCAATCGACTTTAGTAGGCGTTCCAATTGTTCACGATAAGGTGATTGTTGCCACGCTTGGGATTCCGTTTCTTTCACAAACTGCAAAACTCGGGCAGCCTCCGTCTTCTTCCCTAATCGTCGCTGCGACTCGGCTAAAAAATACTTTGATTCGAACCACGGCTCGCTATTCTTCTGGGTCAGAAACCCAATCTTCCGCCACTGCTTTTCGGCAGCCGTGGAGTCGGCCGGATGATTGGACCGAGCCAGGCTGTAGCCGAGCCATTGTTGATGGGGCAGGCTCTGTTCGTGGTCGGCAGCCGTTTTGCGAGCTTCCTCGATCGCGTCTGCGATTCGATCCGAATACAACAGAGCAGTGATCCGTTGTTGAATCAACCACGCGTTATAACTCTCAAACACTTCCGCGTGTTGCGTCTTCAGCAGATCACCGACCGCGATCTGCAACGCGGCCGCCCGACGAATCATTCCATTGCGAGTGGCATTGCTGCCAGCCAATTCGATTTCGCCGGCCAATCCAAGTTTGGGCAAACGCAGTTCCAGCGCTTGGGCCAACCACAACAGATCCGCAGCGACCGGTTGCGAGCCCACCGCCGTCAATTCTTCGAGCGCTTGCGTGCCACCCGAGACTTGATGGTACTCCATCAACGCAGCCACGACCGCCCAGCGCGAGCGAAGACCCGCATCCAGCTCGGGGGCCTGCTGTTCGATGATCTTCAACAAGGTATTGGTCCAAGCGGCCTGCGGGTCAGAAGCTTCCAACTGAAACTGAAGTAAGATCAAGGCCATCCGCTTCGAATCCAACGTCCATTGTCGCAACCATTGCCCGTCTTCTTGCAACTGAGGACGAATCGCTTTGACCCATTGCTCCGCGGTTTGAGCCCGTTGGGACGCGGTCTGTTGGTTGTCCAAAACAAGGCTACTCACAAGGCCGCCCAATTGTTTCGTCGACATCGCAAACGACGGCGAATCAAGCGGAACCTCCAGCAACACATTGGCGGCTAAGTCGTACTGTTTTTCCTTTACATGGACCGCCGCCAATTGCAGACGAACTTTGTTGGCCGATTCGGCCGTCGGCCACTCCGCGATATGCCGCGACCAGACGGCTTGGGCGGTGGTTCGGTAGTCGGGCAGCGCTTCCGCCAATTTGCCGGCAATGATGTTCGCAAAATGGTGAGTCGCGGTCGCTTTGGCATGTTTCGGGAAACCCAACGCCACGGCTTCGATCTGCTCAACCATCCAAGGTTGTGGTGGAACCAACGTGGGTATCCCCGCGACCAAATTCGCCAAGTCAAATGCCAATGGATCGTTCCCGGATCGAATCGCTTGTTGGACGCCGTTTTGCACCAAGTTCTGGACCTCCGCCCAGTTCCCGTCTGCAATCGACTGGCGTATCAACAGGACCGAAACCGGAGCAGCTTGATCCGCCGCGTTGCTTCCAGAGCCGCTCAACAAGCGTCGATTCAACTCGCTGCTCCAAAAGCTGCCATGTTGTTTTCCAACGTAACGAGAAAACTCGAGAATTTCGGACTCGGCACCCAACCGAGCCACGTCCACTCGTTCGCCCGATTTCTCGCTCGCCAATCGATCGGCTTCGATGGCCAGCATCAAATACAAGCGAGCCCGCGCCAAATCAAATTCCGGCCAAGCCGTCACTCGCGTCAAGTCGGCCGTGTTCTTGACCTCGCGCAAGCTAGGGCCGTCCCGTTTTTGCAACAGTACAAAAAAATCGTTGGCTTGGGCCAATGCTTCGGGGTAGTTCGCTTGATCCAAAAGTGCGTCGATACGAGCCGATGTCATTTTGCCCAACACCTGCTCGGGCGCGAGAGCCAACGGCGAATTCTGCCACTTGGCGTCCCAGTTCTTCCAATCTTTCAAACCACGAAGCGCCTCAAACGTCAAATGCTGCGTTTCCCACCACAGCACCGATTCGTTGGAAACCTTCGGCTGCAACTTCCCCGCCAACTCGAGCACTTGCTGCGAAGTATCGATGCGACTTGCCGTATCCGAGTCCGCGATAAATCGCGCTCGAACCGAGAGCGCCGCCAACATTTGATATTCCACATCACGTGCCAACGCGTACCATTGCTCTCGAGAAAGATCCGGATCCTGGCCGGTAGGTTGTTCAGGAATGCCGGGCGCTCGTTGGATGATCTCTTGGTGCAAGATCCGCAGGTCGTGGAACGCTTGTCGCGCGGCTTCGATGCCTTTTTCCCTTAGTTCCGTCCCTGCGCCGGGAGCCGCTGGGTAGAGGCTTGCCAATCGAGCTTCGCCCAAACCAATCAAACTAGCTTGAAACCGCACCAACACATGTTGTGGAAAAAACTGCGTCTCGGCCACCAAACGCGTCGCGGTGTTTCGAACTTCGGGCCAAACCGAGGCCGCGGCCACAGGCTCCAAATTGAGCGTTTGCAATGTCAGACTACGGATCCAACGTGCGGCCAATTGAGACTTGAGTCCGTTGGAGACTTCCGATTCGGCAAACTTCAACTCGCAGTGCCGAACGATCGAACCAAATAGTTGGCGTTCTTCCAAGGCTTCCAAATAGGCAGTCGTCGACCGATCCGTCGGCAACTGCGCCCGAGCCCAGGACGAAGTACCTGCCAAGAGTCCGCTGAGAACGCCGACAATAGCAATCCCTCGAATGACGGCCAAAGCCCTTCGTCCGGTCGGGTCGTGATCACATGCCAAACTATTTCGCGCGCATTGCTGATCCACCGGTCGCTCCAATCCCTCGGGAAACAACGGACCGTTCAACTAGAATCGATGCCCCGGTTGCGGTCCGTTTTGTGTTGTCGTCAGGATTTCAACGCCGGTTTCGGTCATCAACAGCGTGTGTTCGAATTGAGCCGAAACTTTTCCGTCCGCAGTCCTGACCGTCCATCCGTCTCGAGGATCTTCAATCGTCTTTTTCGAACCACCATTGATCATGGGTTCAATCGTAAAGCAAAGCCCCGGTTCGATCTTGAGACTTTTCGCTTCGCGTGTCGGAACGTGAGAAACGTTTGGAGGCTGATGAAAACGCCGGCCAATACCATGCCCGACGTATTTATCGACAACGCCAAACTTGAACCGAGCGGCATGTTTGGCAATTACTTGCCCGATGAGATCCAAGCAACAACCGGGCGACAAAGCTTCAATCGCTAAATGCAGCGAGTCAAAAGCGCATTGCACGACCTCGCGCACGTCCTGTGCCACCGGTTCGATGAGAAAAGTTTCGGATTGATCACCATGCCAACCGTGAACGATCGTGGTGATATCCAAATTCATGATATCTCCCGGCCGCAACGGAGTGTTGCCCGGTATCCCATGACAAACCACTTGATTCAGACTCGTGCAACAGGATCGTGGAAAAGGATTCTTCGTGGGACCATATCCCAAGCATGCCGGGATGTGACCGTGATCCAACGTGTACTCGTGAATCATCTTGTCGAGAGCGCCCGTTGTCACGCCTTCGCGAACATGTGGCCGAATAAAATCCATCAACTGTGAATTGAAACGCCCGGCCGCTCGCATGCCTTCGCGTTCCGTGGGCGTTAGCAGAATTTTTTTCTGTTTGATCAACATGGGTCAATAACAATTATCCGACAAGTGCCTTGCTCAGTCGCCCGGAAATGGTCTGCGTCGGACCAACGTCCAAATTCTAACCACAATTCCAATTCCTTTCGAGAGCCAAAACCACGAAAACGCTCGCGTCCGGTCGTAGCGGTTGGGCCACTTATTTGTCGCGATCGATGCGGAAACGCGCGGGCATTTCGTAGGGATCAGCAAACGAGCCCAAGCCTCCAAGACCGCCATCCACTTCGAGATCGGTCGCCGTCACAAACGAGGCCCCGGGACTGGCCAACCACAAGACCGCGGCCGCGATCTCTTGCGGTTTTCCCAAACGACCCAAGGGATGCCGATTCGCAAGAGCACCTTCTCCACCCTGTTGCTCCAAACTGGCCCGAACCAACGGCGTATCGATTGCTCCAGGGCTTACCGAAATGACACGAATCCCCTGCCGAGCATAGTCCAAAGCCCATTGCACGGCCTGCATCCGATTCGCAGCTTTGGTAGGGCCATAACCGGGAACATCGCGCGAGGAACGCCACGCGTGAGCACTGGCCAAATTCACAATCACGCCACTCTGTTGGCGAATCATTTGCGGCAAAACGCTGCGCGCAACCCAATTGTAGCCGCCGACGTTGACCCGCAGCATTTGCTCCAAGAGTTCGGGTTCGATTTCATGTAACGGCCGAAATGAAGCCACCGGTTGAATCGCAGCGTTATTGACGACCACATCAATGCCATCGACCTGTGCCAAGATCTGTTGAACCGCCGTTTCTACAGCAAGTCGATCGGAAACATCGACCGGCAGCACGGAGATTCGCGAATTTGCCGCAGGCGGGGCCCCCACGTCCAAGCCAAAAACCGTCGCCCCCGACGCCGCAAACTCTTCCGCGATGGCCCAACCAATGCCACCAGCCACGCCGGTCACCAGCACAACTCGTCCGTGATTTTCATACGCAATTTTGCCAAGTGGCCGACCCATTTTCAGTTTCTCACAAGGGAAAGCGGTTTCGTGGAAACGTAGTTTAACGTTCCTACCATTCGAGCGACAAGGACTTCGGGGTTGTCCCCGACAAACACGAACAATTGCTTGCGATCGAAGGACGGTATCGATTAGACTAGTGCTTTGTCAACGTCT
>JAEUIP010000243.1 GCA_016795075.1 Planctomycetaceae bacterium
AGATACTTTGCCGGGACGGCTTTGGCTTTTTCCGGATCCGGCACGCGAACGAATACTTGATCTCGCCCAGGGACAATTTCACTGGTTCCGGATTCTTGCAAAGTAAAAGAACCGTCCGCGCCAATCTGGGCCGTTGCCCCATGCAGCCCGGCCTCAGGTCGCAAAATCAGCGTTCCCGTGGTCAGGGGCGATCCGTTCGGCAACGAGATCTTGCCTTTCACGGTAAAACCTTGTGGCTTCTCCGGGGGCCCGGTCGCTCCGTCACCACAACCGACGAACAGCACGCTTGCCAAGATGACAAGACAACATCGAGGGACAAACATGAGATACTCCGTTTAGATTTGTTAACAATAAAGTCGACACAAAAAATATGCGAGAACCCATGTTCTCGCATAATTTGAATTACCGAGCACTACTCGGCTGGGTTGATTTCGCCACCGCGTGGGGTCAAGAAAGCGGCAAAAGCAGCGGCGCTAACTTCGTTCGACAAGAACGTGGTCGACCCGTCGGCCATACATACGTTCATGCCACTCGGATGAAAGCTGTATGGCTCCGAGTCATTGTTGCAAGTCATGATGCAGGTACCTGTACCGGAGCTACCGTTGATCGCTCCCGTCAAACGGTCGGTGCCATCCATCGAGCCGGCAGCTCCATCGGGATCCGACCAGCCAAAACCTTCGGGACGTGGCAAAATCGAGCCCTGGTCCCGGCCCAAAACGTACCAGTTTGGCCGAGCGCCACTTTCCATAAAGAGAATCGTGTTCGTTGTGCCGTCCAGGATCCGAGCAATCGGAGTTTTCGAATTTTGAACCAAGACACCGTCGTGGTCCGCAGTTCCCAATGGGTTGGTTAGCCCATTTGCGTAGAAGAAGCGATGACGTAATCGGTGCATCACAATGTAATCATTTGGTCCCATGATCTTGCCATCGACGTCCGTGCCTGTCCCAGCTGCTGGACGTCGTGTTGGTCCGGAACCAGCCGATGGACACAAAAAGACCGGTACTTGGGTTTGACCAGCAACCACGTTTGAACCAACACTCCATCGGATCGTCTTGTCATACAAATTGGCCAAGTTGCCTTGTTCGACGTAGTCTAGAACAACCACAGCCCAGCTCATGCGGTTGCCAGCTCGGTCGAGTGGACGGCTTTCCGGAAATGCCTTTCGCGCACTTTCATAATTCATCAGCGCCAAGCCACACTGCCGCATGTTGTTCATGCACTGCGATCGCCGAGCGGACTCGCGAGCCATTTGAACGGCTGGTAGAAGCAGGCCCATCAGCACGCCAATGATCGCAATCACGACCAACAACTCCACTAGCGTGAAGCCCATTCGCATCCTACGTTGATTCATTCTTCTCATACTCCAATAGGAACATCCTTTCCCGCTTCTCCTGGATCGAACGCTTCTCTCCAAGGAAAACCAATTGGCCAGCTTTAGGCAGTAACCGGCGGGTTTAACGGTGTGAAGTTTATCAAGGAATTGTTAAGCTGATGTAAATGATGTGTTAATGTTTAATGAAGGTCTCGTGATGGCTTGAAGATGAATGTTTCTTAACACTTCTTGGTTCTTTGGTCGGATGATTTACGATTCTGCCGCGTTCGTTGGCCCTCAATACAGGTGCTGCCAAAGCAAGATAGCCATCGAGCAAGTCGAACCATCGCCCAACGTTCATGATTCATGATTCATGAATCGCTACGGTGACGATTGGCAAGCAGCGTCTGTGAATCGAGGAACGGGGCCCTTTTTGAACGTGATTTTTCGGCCAGGGAGTTTCCGAGTGTACCTGTCAATTTTACTGTTGGGCCTGACCTTCGCACGATGCGTTACCGATACGGAAATGCTCCGAACATCTGTCGATTCCCGTGAGCAATCCGAAATTCGCGTGAGTCTGGTTGGTCGTTATGTTAGCGGAATTTACAAACAAGGCGCTGCCGAGATTGTCGCGTACGAACCTGTTCTGCAGCGAGCTTACGTGGTCAACTCCGCCCACAGTGTTGTTGATGTCCTGGATTTGAGTCGCCCGGCGGAACCGAAGTTGTTGTTTTCGTTGAACGCTGCGGACATTGGCACCATTGCCAATAGTGTTGCGGTCAAAAACGGGATCGTCGCGATTGCAGTTGCTGCGACCGAAAAGTCTGCTCCCGGATTTGTCGTTTTCTTTGACAAGGAAGGACAACGGAGAGCAGTCGTCCAAGTTGGGTCCCTGCCTGATGCCGTGACGTTTTCTCCCGATGGAAAATTTGCGATGGTTGCCAACGAAGGCGAGCCGAACGACGACTACTCCATCGACCCGGAAGGTACCGTTTCGATAATCGACTTGTCCGGTGGAGTCGAAAATTTGGCGCAACAACATGTTAGGACAGTCGACTTCAAATCGTTGAATGGCCAAGAGTCCGCACTGCGCGCGAAAGGCGTGCGCATCTTTGGTCCAAACGCTTCAGCCGCCCAAGATTTCGAACCGGAGTGGATTGAAGTATCCGCCGATTCGAAGAAGGCGTTTGTCTGCCTTCAAGAAAACAACGCCATTGCCGTGATCGATGTTTTGTCGGCCAAAGTCGAAACGGTCTGGCCGCTGGGTTTCAAGGATTGGTCAAACGACGGGCGTTGGTCGGGGAGCGGATTTGACGCGAGCGATCTTGACGGTGGAAGGCATCTTCGCCAATGGCCGGTCCGCGGAATCTTTCAGCCCGATACCATTCGCCTTGTCGAAGCGAACGGCGAACAATACCTCTTGGGAGCAAATGAAGGCGATGGTCGCGCGTGGGGTTGGACCGAGGAAGCTCGAGTGGCCGAACTGAAGTTGGATCAAACGGCCTTTCCGGATGCGGGCGAATTACAGAAGCCAGAGAACCTAGGTCGTTTGATTGTGACCACCACGCTAGGAATCGCCAACGACGTGGACGCCTCTCAACCTGACGTGGATGTCAAAGCCACGGCCGTTTACAACTCGCTGTACACGTTTGGGGGCCGGTCGCTAGCAATCTGGCGAGTTCGCCCCGACTCGCTGGAGTTGGTCTACGACACCGGCTCTCAAATGGAAGAGACGATCGCCGAATTGACGCCGCACTTTTTTAATTCGGACGGGCCGACCATCGATACCGGCGAGACCCGTTCGCCGGCCAAAGGTCCGGAACCTGAAGGAATGGCGGTCGGCCAGATCGACGGACGAACCTACGCCTTTGTGGGACTGGAACGAGTCGGAGGAATCATGGTTTACGATGTGACGACCCCCAGTCAGACTCGGTTTGTCCAGTACATCAACACGCGAGCCAAGCTGGTTGGCGCAGCCACGGAGTCCGAACTGACGAATTCCGACATTGCTCCGGAAGGTCTTTGCTTTGTACCTGGATCGCAAAGTCCCGACTCCCAAGGTCGTCCGCTGTTATTGGTCGGCAACGAAGTAAGTGGGACCACATCGATTTATGTCATCGAGAGCGTCGTGGTTCGCAGCCAGCCGTAGTGTTTTGCCGTCCACGCGAAATTCGCCGTCGATACTTCGCTACGGGGCCGACAGAGAGCTCGATTTGCGGACAATGTACTAGTGAGAATGTGGAAGTTGGGTTGTTTTGGTGATTCGGGCAACTCGACCAGGGCTTGGTAAATTGCTCACATCGGCTACGAAGCGCGAGCGGTCGACTATTCCTGTTGCGGCCAACAGCCGATTTTAGGTATAGAAGCGGTTGGCGATGTGCTCAAGCGTGGGCCTACCGACCAACCGCGAGATATAGTCTACCTTTTCGATACGAGTCACGGATGATTCGCCTACGGTTTGTTCGCACTGGTTTTTGTTGCTTGGTTCTGGGAGTCATGGCTTGCGGTTGCCGCGGCTACCAATACGGACATTTGCTCAAGCCTCAGCAGGAGGACATGGTCGGTAGCCATACCGCCGGGTCCGAAGTCTACAAGCCGTTAGTCGATGAAGCGGTGGCAAGATTGTTGGCAACCTGCGAGCCGCTACCGAGTTCGCCAAACGAATACGACGAGTTGCCGGGGACGTGTAAAATCTGTTTTGTCGGCATCGAAAACAAGAGCGCTGAAGAATTAGGCGACTTCAAAGATCAGCTCTACGAAATGATTGATACACAAATCAATCGCTCAGGTCAGTTTGATGCGGTCAGCCGTCGCATGGTCGACGCGGCTTTGATTGAAACACGCATGCGTCCGGATTCGTTGCTGGTGCCCGGCAACATGCAACTGTTCACGTCGGTTTTGCAACGCAACGGACAACCCGTCGACTATTTGATGTTTGCAACGCTAACCAGTGGGACAACCCAACGGAATTCTTCGACCCAACGCGACTACTTGTTGACTCTGGAAGTGGTCGACACTCGGACGGGTGCCTATCGTAAAGAGCAAGCCGAGATTCGCAAAGGCTACCACACTTCCCCAATGGGCAAGTTGGCGAATTACAGCTTGTGGCCAAAGGCAGGACGGTGAAAACGGGATCGGTAAGTTTTCGGCACTGGTTGCTGGGAACGGCTTTGCTGCTGGTTTGGGGGAATGCGATTGGCTGTACGGGGCATCGCCAACTGTGGACGAACTCGCGACATGATTTCTACCACAATGACCTAACCGCGGCTCACACGGGTCTTACCGAGGTCGTTGAGAAGCCATCGTCGAAGACGGTCGCCGAGTTGGATTTAGCGATGGTCGAGTTGTTTCAAGGACAGCCAAAAGCCGCCGAAAAGCGTTTGCGAGAAGTGCGGACCCAATGGCAATCGCTTCAGCAAAAGTCACTTGCTGAAGAAACTCAGGCTTATCTTACTGACGACCAGGCGAAGAAGTATTCGGGGGAGATCTACGAACAAATGACGCTGGGGGTCATGTTGACCTTGTGCAGCCTCATGACGGATGGAGTGGACGCGGAGAGCTACACGCTGCAGACGTTCCAACAGCAACAGGAACTACTCGCGAAACTAAATACCGATCGTGAGGAGCCACTGGAAGCAGCCTTTGGAATCCCTGCCGCGGTGCCATACTTTCGTGGCGTCTTGCGTGAAGCAACCTTGCACGATCATGACGATGCGCTGCGCATGTATCAACTGACCCAGTCCTTGATGCCCGATCATCCGCAGTTGGCCGAAGATATCCAACGGACCCAGACCGCCAATCACAGTCGTCCGGGCCATGGCGTTGTTTATGTCTTGGCCTTTGTGGGACGTGGGCCCCATAAAGTTGAAGAAACCGAACCCGTCACACAAGCCGTTATGCTGCAAGCCGAACAGATCTTGTCCATTTTCGGCGAGTACAGTGTCCCGCCGACATTAGCCCCGATCAAGTTCCCCGTGGTCACGTGCGCTCCGGCTCCGTTTGATGTTGTTGGCGTGCAAGTCAATGGTCAACCGGCAGCGACCACGATGACCATGACCGACTTCGAAAAACTGGCCCGCGAAACCTACGAAGCCAACAAAACTCGGATGATGGCGCGAACCGTGGCGCGGCGGATTGTTAAGAAGGGCGCGATCTACGCCGCCAAGTCGACGCTCAACGCTAACGACATGGCTTCGTTGGCGCTGGATGCGGTTGGTGTCGTGTGGGAAGCGACAGAATCGGCGGACCTGCGCTGTTGGGGATTGTTGCCACGAGAACTACAAGTCGTGCGTTTGGAACTGCCCGTTGGCCGACACGAACTGAAGTTGGAACCCGTCACCAACGGCTATCCGGTCGGCCTACCTTCGTCGTGTGTTGTCGACGTTGGCAACGCCCGCAATACCTATGTCCTTGGGTTTTGGCCCGAACGAGATCGAGTTGGCGAATTGTTGGTTTCCGGCCAAACAAAGCCATAGTGCTGTGTCAAAATCAAATTTTGAGGTCGGGTCTGGTAAAGGTGTCAGGAGTCAATTGCCGGAACGGCCCATAGGGTGCTTTGCACAATTGACTCCTGACACCTTTACCAGACCCTGATACCTTTACCAGACCCTGATACCTTTACCAGACCCTGATACCTTTACCAGACCCTAAGTTTTGGATTTGACAAAGCCCTAAATCCAGCCAAGCAAAGCATCACGGCATCTCACAGAGCCAACCTGGGACGCTGAAACGAATCGGTGTTTCGCAGACCGTTATTGCGTTGGTTTGTGATCAACGGACACGCCGTTTCCCGGCCGCGATAAGTTGCGGTCGTTTTTCTCAGGGCCTCCATGCCTCCGGGCGAGCAGCACAGAATGGATCCATCCGATGATCGAGCGAGCGACTTGTCCCTTCTCTCCTTGAAAAGACGCCACACATTGATCCGATGCATCGATCAAACGAACGGCTCCGTGTCGGCTTCCGATGGTTTCAGGTTGGTTCAGAACGATCAAGTCACAGCGTTTCTGTTGTCGCTTGGCGACGGCGTTTCCGATGCCGGACTCCGTTTCTAACGCAAAACCTACATACCATGCCTGAGGCTTCGTCGCTTTTAACCGAGCAAGCACGTCTGGCGTCTTGACCAAGTCCAGTGTTAGTCCGTCATGGTCCGGATGTTTCTTGATTTTCTCGGCCGAGAAATGACGCGGTGTGAAGTCACAGGGAGCGGCAACCGCAATCACCCCGTCACACTCGGGCAAGACCCGCAGACCCGCGTCCAGCATCTCTTGCGTGCTTTCGACACGAATCAGTGTTGCGGCCTCGGGATATTCGATCGACACTGGGCCACTGACGATGGTCACTTGAAACCCTCGTTCGAGACAAGCGACCGCCAATGCTGCCCCCATACGACCGGACGAAGCATTCGAAAGAAATCGTACTGGATCCAAATACTCTCGCGTCGGTCCCGACGTGATCAAAACGCGTGGCATTGGCTTCCTCGCAAAACAGATGTCTCGATGCTCTCTCTCCATCGCAGACGGAACGAATTTCGCTCCGCCGTGGACACGGATCAGGCAAAATTCGGTGTAGGCGGACGATATTGCTCGATGTCGATCGTGCGGAACCATTCGATGGTCTTGGCGAGACCTTTCTCCAAGGGAACTTGCGGTTCCCAGCCGAGTTGTTTCTTGGCGATCGTGATGTCGGGTTGTCGCCGAGTCGGATCGTCTTGTGGCAACGGATGAAAGGATAGTTTTGACTTGCTGCCCAACATGGCAATGATCGTTTCAGCCAACTGAAGGATGGTGTATTCGCCTGGGTTTCCGATATTGACGGGAGTATGCGGGCCGTTGGGATGGTTCATCAAGCGAATCATGCCTTCGACCAGATCATCGCGGTAACAGAACGATCGTGTCTGACTGCCATCTCCGAAAATCGTGATATCCTGGTTGGCGATGGCTTGGCGAATAAAGTTGGAGACGACTCGCCCGTCGAACGGGTGCATCCGAGGCCCATAAGTGTTGAAGATGCGGATGATCCGTATGTCGACTTTGTTCGAGCGGTGATAGTCCATAAACAAGGTTTCCGCCGCTCGCTTGCCTTCGTCGTAACAAGACCGTGGCCCGATCGGATTGACATTCCCGTGGTAAGACTCGGCTTGGGGATGGACCAATGGGTCACCATAAACTTCGCTGGTCGAGGCTTGGAGAACTCGAGCTTTGCAGCGTTTCGCCATCCCCAACACGTTGATCGCTCCCATGACCGACGTCTTCATGGTCTTGATTGGATTGTATTGATAGTGCCCTGGCGATGCCGGACAGGCCAGGTTGTAGATCTGGTCCACTTCCAACCACAACGGATGCGTGACGTCATGCCGAATCAACTCGAAATTGGGTTCACGCAACAAATGGGTCACATTGTGCTTTTGACTCGTAAAAAAGTTGTCCAAGCATATCACATCGTGTTTATCGGCCACCAACCGTTCGCACAAATGCGACCCCAAGAAACCCGCTCCGCCTGTGACCAAGATTCGTTTCATGTGCGACATCGTTAAAATTCGTTTCCCAATGAAGGATTTATCGGTGGACGGCATCTGGATGAACGTCGATTCGATTCTAGAGGAATTCGAGGCGATTCGGCAAGGTGAAGTGAGAACACCGGCCGTGGTCGTGCTGCTGCAGTACTGTTCATTGCAGGGCGGTCGTAGGCACCTGCCATGAGCCGCGACCATAAAAATGAACTCGTTTGTCCAAGATCGGCAATCGGCCCGCGGATTGTGCCTGCGACTTATTGCTCGGCATCGCGCTTCAACGAAAATTGCTCGGTATGGCGGTTACCGGACGACGATGAGAGACACCGGTGGGAAAACGGGATGCTGCTCGGTTCAAACGCTGGCGCAAGAACACGATGTAGCACTGCCCTGCTCCACCGCTTAGGAATTGTCTGGAAATAACTTCCCGATTTGGGCGTGTCGGACCTTGGTTAATCCGAGAACCCCTAGCGTCGAATCTGCCAAGACTCCAAATGGCCTGAGCCGCCGAATGGCC
>JAEUIP010000244.1 GCA_016795075.1 Planctomycetaceae bacterium
TCAGTGCCTGCCTGATTTTTGGTGCTGGTATTGCATTTGGAAATTGGTGGGTACGGCGGCAACCTGCCTCAGACGATTCCTTTCACGCGAGGGAGGTGATGAAGCACCTTTCCCAATTGGCTGTGGGATTGAACGGGGATTGTTCGAATTATCAGCGTTTGGTTTTGGCGGTTTCGGCCGAGGTCGAGCGGATCGGGGATTCTTCGGATACTTCTGCCTTGCGGCAAATGCTGGACGAGTTGAACGTCGCCAATCGCGACCTCCGGCAAAAATTGGGCGTCATGCAGGCGGAGCTGGATGGCAAAGCTCAGGAGGTCCAAACGCTGGTGTCGGAATCGCGGACGGATGTGCTGACAGGTTTGCCGAACCGACGCTGCTTCAATGAGAACATGGTGCATCGCATTAGTGAGTTGGGGCGGCATGGCGGCGAGTTGAGTTTTGCGATTTTGGATGTCGACTTCTTTAAAAAGTTCAACGACACTTACGGACACTTGTTGGGAGACGAGGTCTTGCGAGTGGTCGCCAAGGCGATGCGAGAGACGGTACGGGACTCGGATATTGCCGTCCGTTTGGGTGGTGAAGAGTTTGGGGTGCTGATGCCGGCCGCTGGATTGATTGAGGCTGGCCGAGCGGCGGACCGATTTCGCCAAGCCATCGAGCGCTGTGGTGTTCCGTTTGAGGGGAAAATGCTGAAGGTCACGGCAAGTTTTGGTGTGACGCAGGTGTCGGCCGAAGATCATGTCGAACACGTGGTGGAGCGAGCCGATCAGGCGTTGTATGCGGCCAAAGAAGGTGGTCGGAACGCGGTGTGGTTGTGGGACGATGGTCAACTGCGTCCGTATCTTAAGAAACCGGGAACGATTCCGGGAACCATGAAAAAATCCAGCGATTCTTTGCGCGAGAGTTTGCTGGCTACGATCGAAGATTAATTCCCAGTCTGAGCCTGACATCTCTAGCAAATTAGGCTGCCAAGTCCAATCGGGCGTGACCCATAAGTCCGTCTCTATAAACGGCGGTGCCGATCTCAGGATGAGCGCCGCAAACTAGGTTGGCATAATCTAGACTCCGAGTCATTAGTTGCAGGAACCTTAAGCTTTTAAATTTGAATGCGAACGCGGCCGAACTGTTTGGTCATTCCATCATGAGCCAGGCCCGGAATAAGTCGTGTTCCGCCACTTCCGTCTGCGTCGCCTAAACGGACGCTCACTAAAAAGTGGAGTGTCTAGAGTGTCCCTGGTTTGACCATCTCTGGGTTGATCCTATTGGCATCGCCTCGGTGTGTCCGACCTTCGCTGCGTCCTACCAATCTCGTGCGGTGTACTTTTCGTGCGTCAGCTAACACAAATTCCCAGTCCGTTCGGTTTGAGATCACGTCGTTGCCTTCGCTTCCTGCTGTTCAACAACACCTGCATGTCGCATCGGTGCGTTGACTTCCGAGTGGGAAGTGGTTGAAGTTGAACAGAAGGTTACGGAGGGAACGGAGTTGAAGAGTTGAATTGGAATGCGGACCGAGGCAAATGGTTTGGTCGTTTCATCGTTAGCCATGCCCGGGATTAGTTGAAGTCTTTGTTGCCCTTGTTTGCTTCTGTTCAAAAATAACTGCGTCTTCCACCATTGTTTGAAGTGGAACAGGAGGTAACGGAGGAAACGGAGTTGGAGAGTTGAATTTGAATGTGGACCTGGTCAATTGGTACGGTTGTTTAATCGTTAGCCGTGCCCGGGATAAGTTGAAGTCTTTGTTGTCTTTGTTTGCTTCTGTTCAAGAATACCTGCGTCTTCCACCATTGTTTGAAGTGGAACAGGAGGAAACGGAGGAAACAGAGTTGAAGAGTCGAATTGAAATGCGGACCGAGGCAAATGGTATGGTCATTTCATCGTTAGCCGTGCCCGGGATATGTTGAAGTCTGCGTTGCCCTTGTTTGCTTCTGTTCAAAAATAACTGCGTCTTCCACCATTGTTTGAAGTGGAACAGAAGGTTACGGAGGGAACGGAGTTAAAGAGTTGAATTGGAATGCGGACCGAGGCAAATGGTTTGGTCGTTTCATCGTTAGCCATGCCCGGGATACTTCGTGTGTTTCGGGTCAAGAATACGGGCATCTTTCGTCTACGGTTGTTGAAACTTCGTATGCTAGGTGGTTGAAGTCGAACAGAAGGTAACGGAGAAACCAGAGTCTAGAAATCGAACGTGCTTTGGCGATAGGGGGAGTCGCCTGAAAACAGGGGTTGGCGGCAAAATTCCAACCTACTCCGCAGGATTCAGCCGGTCCGAACGAATGGACTACTTGGATTGTTCAAGGGTTGGTTTCGAAGAGCATTCGGAAGGAGTGGGTCATGTTCCGCGTCGTTGGTCGATTGCTGGCAATCGTCGTTGTGTGTGCGTTTCAAGTGACTGTGTCTGAGGCTTATGATCTGCCACAGTTGGTTGGAGCATCGGAAAGTCAGGACGAGTTACGTGGGCAGTTTTCGCAAGCACCTTTGGCGATCGAGATTGTTCTGTCGGATCAAGAATTTGCAGCCTTGGAGCCGGCCCTAGCGCCAGGATTTGGCGGGCCGGTGCCAGGTGTCAACCCAGGGACTAACCCGCCGGGTACGACCGACGCTGCGGACCGCGAAACCGTGGCGAACTTGTTAGGGGTGCGGTTCCCGTGGGTCACGGGGGAAGTTGTCTTCGGCAAGGATGGGCAAAGTGGTCAAGCTGCTCCGTGTCGAGTTCGCTACGATGGCGATTTTACTTATTTGTTTTCAGCCGGCGGCCCCAAGAGACCGTTGTACATAGAAACCATCGGACAAAGGCCGGAAGTCCCTGGAGTTGCCGGGCCGATCGGTCGCGCGTTTCGCTTTCATAATTTGCAGTTTGATTCCACCTTGATTCGCGAACGAGTAATGGTGCATTTGGCTGGTTTGCTGAAGGTACCAGCGCCCCGAATCACGCATGTGGAGGTCTCTCTACGAGTTGGGCAATTGGAGCCACGGTACGTGGGGCTTTACTCGATGTTGGAGGTCATTGACGATGAGTTTTTGGAGCGGAACGGGATCGCGCGCGGGTCGGCGTTGCTCCAGATGAATGGGTTGGGAAGTTTGCAGTATTTAGGCGATGAGTGGTCGGCCTACGAGCCGCTGTTTCGCGGCACGCGACCATTGACTAACGAAGAGAAAAAGCGAGTCATCGAATTTGCAAAACTGGTGGGGGAAGGTGCCGAGGCCGAGTTTTCGCAGCGTATTGGTGATTTCATCGAGCCGGAATCGTGGTTGCGATATTTGGCGCTGCAGGTTCTGGCCAGTAATGTGACAGGATTCTCGACGATTGGAACGAACGATTATCTGTGTTTGGATTCAACGACCGGCCGATTTGTGATGATCGCGGCCGAGTTCGAAACGGCGTTTGGTGGTGCCACTCTTTCGGGGACTCCGGAGCAATTGGTCGACTTGAGTTTAGCCAAACCGTACGCTGGGCCATTTCCGCTGTTCGAAAAAACGATGCGAGTGCCCGAATTGCAACAACGGTATCTCGCCATCTTGCGCGAAGCCTTGGAGCAAGGTTATGGTGATTCACCGATGTTGGACTCCATTCAACAGCTACTTGTGTTGACGGAGGAACAGCGGAAGCGGGATACGGCCGAGGCAGACGTGCGCCGGCAACAAATGTCGGCCGGCGGAGGGCTTGGGCCTCCACCGGTCGGACCTCCGACACTGGAGTTGCCCAGTTTTGTGCAGCGACGGAGAGTTTCACTGGAGCGTCAAATAAATGGCGAAACCGGTTTTAGTCCAAGTCCACCAAACTTCGGTGGTGGTGGAGGTGGGGCTCGCAGTGGTGCGCAGGCAGCCATTTCAATCGAGGAATTTCAGCAAGCGGTGTCCGCGCCGGAGGGGTTTCGCGCGACTTTGTTTGGCAAATCTCCGGATCTAAATTATCCCGTGGCGATTGCCGCCGAACCGACCGGAGCGATTTACGTTGGCATCGACGAACAGGGTTCGCTTGGGACAACGCCCGGTGGTGGTCGAGTCGTTCGCTGTGTGGACCGCGATCAAGATGGCACGATGGACGACTTCACCGTGTTCTGCCGAGTCGACCATGTTCGTGGAGTTGCTTATCGAGGTGGAAAAGTCTGGGTTTCACATCCACCTTTTTTGTCAATGTTCGAGGATAAGGATGGCGATGGCGTCTCGGATGAACAAACACAACTCGTTCGTGGCCTGACAACGAATATGGTCAATGATCGGGGCGGCGACCATACGACGAATTTTGTGCGGCTCGGCATTGATGGCTGGCTATACATTGGAGACGGCGATTATGGCATACCGGGTGCCGTGGCGTTGGATGGATCGTCCGTGACTTTGCGGGGCGGTGGGATACTTCGTGTCCGTCCTGACGGAACCGAATTAGAACTCTTCTCGTCGGGTTTGCGAAACCCCTTTGATATGGCGATCGATCCGTTCTTGAACATGTTTACTCGGGATAACACGAACGATGGCGGCGGCTGGGACACGCGGGTCAGTCAATTGTTTGACTCGGCCGAATATGGATATCCGCGGTTGTTTGCCAACTTCTCCGACGAGATCATGCCAACGTTAGGCACTTATGGTGGCGGCGGAGGAACCGGTGGATTGTATGTCGAGGATCCGCGTTGGCCTGAGCCATTGAATCGTTCGCTGTTTACGGGCGATTGGGGACGTAGCGCCGTTTTTCATCATCCGTTGCAAAGTCGAGCGGCAACGTTTGAAATCTCGCAGGAATCGTTTGTTGGTATCCCGCGTGCGACGGGGATGGATTTGGACGCGTTGGGTAATTTGTATATTGCCAGTTGGTGGAGCGGCGAAGCATCGGTCTACGTTGGACCGCATGTCGGATTTGTCGCGCGTTTCGCCGGTCCCGCAGTTGGCACCTTCGCCAAACGATTCTTCGGATGGCGAAGCGACATTGCGACGGTTTGCGCAAGTTCGCGATCTTTCGGTTGCCGAATTGATCGCGATGTTGCGTGAACCTCAGTCCGTGATTCGTTTTCATGCTCAAGGAGAACTGTTGCGCCGAGGGCCAAGCCCAGAGTCCGCGCAAGCGCTGCACGCCGTTGTGGCAGATCCAAACTTTCCAATGGCGGGCCGCGTTGCTGCGTTGTTTGCGTTCAAGCAATTGGAAGGGGAACGCTCGCATCCTGAGTTGATCCGTTTGCTGGAGGACGACTCGATTCGCGAGTTTGCGATACGTGCCTTGGCGGATCGACGATCGCAAATGGCGGGCGTCACGGCGGAATTGTTATTGCCATATTTGCGCGATCCCAATCCCAGGGTTGTGGCGCAAACGGTGATCGCGCTTGGGCGGATTGGCGATCCAGCTGCGGCCGATTGGCTGCTGCCGCTGGCCGAATTGGGAACTACGGAACGACCGGACGCCGCGGCCCCCAATCCTCCTTCGGTGATCCCGCATCTCGCGGTGCAGGCGATTGTTCGCTTGCAAGCTACGGATGCTTGTTTGGCAGGGTTGGATCGAGATTGTTGGCGAGCCGCCTTACGGGCGCTTCGCCAAATGCACAATTCGACGGATGTTAATGGATTGATCAGCCGCCTAGAACAAGAACGAGACGTCGAACGACAGACGGCAATTTTGACGACGTTGATTCGACTGTATCAACACGAAACGCCCTACGATGGTTCGTGGTGGGGGATTCGTCCGGACACCACGGGGCCATATTACGACCCCATGACTTGGTCGGAAAGCGACCGAATCAAAACGGTCGTGAGGGCCGCGATTGACTTCGCCGCACCTCCCATGCGGGCAACATTGATTGCCGAACTTCAGCGACACCAACTCCAGTGGGATGGTCTGGCTGTGGAAACGGAGTTGGGCGAAGTCGAAGTTGCCGACCCCATCGTCATTCAGCCCGTGGACCCGAATGATCCTGAACAAATCGGTAACTTAGGGTACGCGGAGTCGGTACGGAGGGCCCTGGAATTGACCGGCGATGTGACTCGAGGTCAAGAATTGTTTCGGGCTCGTTCGTGCGTTAGTTGCCATACGTCAACGGCGGGGCAGCGGCCGGTTGGTCCCCATCTGGCCGACATTGGCAAGCGCTACAAACCCGAGGAGTTGTTGGAGTCGATGTTGAAGCCAAGCGAAAAAATTGCTCAAGGCTACGAGACGCAGCTTTTTCTGTTGGCCAATGGGGAGGTCGTGACCGGGTTTGTCATCAGTGAAACAGGGCGTCAATTGGTGGTTCGCGACAGTCAGGGCAAAACGTACAAGATTGCCCGCGACGAGATCGACGAACGCAGTCGACAGACCGTATCGGCGATGCCGGAAGAGCTGTTGGGAAGTTTGCGAGCGACCGAGTTGGCCGACTTGTTGGCATACCTGCAATCGTTATGATCGAATCATTGAAGCCGTCTGGTGACGAGTTTTTCGCAGGACGAGCACATTGGCACAAAGGGGTGCTGTTTGGGAGACTGGCGACTCGTCTCGATGGAATTAATGGATCTTGATCGATTACGACAACGAGATTCGTTGGCCTGGGGCCAACTCTACGACTTGTGCGCGCAGCGGACCTATCGAGTTTTGTACCACGTGACCAAAGCCGAAAAGAACGTGTTGGAAGAGTTGAATCAGGCGGTTTGGTTGGCCGCGATGGAAACCATCGACCGGATGGATGGGACTCGCGGAACCCCGCAAGATTGGATTTTGGGAGTGGCTCGTTTTCAAGGATTGACGTACCTGCGACGCAAGTATCGGAATCGGGTTGTCGCGGTAGGCAGTGGGGCTTCGTTCCCAATCCATGACGACGTGACCCCGGACGTGGAACGACGAACCGAGCGTTTAGGATTGTTGCGAGCTTGCATCGAATCATTGCCGGAGAATTGGCAGTTCATTTTGCGGCAAAAATACGAACAGGGGATGAGCGTGAAAGAGATCGCGGAATCGAGCGGCAGCACGGTCAAGTCCGTGGAATCGGTATTGTCGCGATCGCGGAGTCGCTTGCGCGAGATGGCTCGCGAGATGCCGGATGAGGAGGGTTGGCAATGACAAACGCCGAAGATTTCTCGGACGCTGACTTGCGCGCTGCCTACGCTAGAGTTCCTGATGCCGAGTCGCCAAGCACAGCGCATCTCGAAGAACTCCGTCGCGAGTTGCTGTCGCGGACCGTGCAAATTTCCGATCGAACCAAGTTCGCCGATGAAAAACCGAGTGTATCGAAATCGTGGCGCCGTTTATCTTGGTTATCGATGGCCACGGTTGTCGCCGTTTGTGTGATCGCGTTCTTGGTTTCGAATCCGGATCAAAATGGTGCCATTACTAGTTTTCGTCAGGTGTTGTTCGAGACGGGGCGCCATCCGTGGGTCCATGGTCAAACACGCGTGGAGTTCGAAGCGAACGTTCACGAATTTGAAACGTGGTTTTCGCCTAGTGAACGATTGGCAGCGATGCGTTCACCCCAATTGATCCAACACACGGATTTTAGTACCGGCCGGCAAGTGACGTTCGATCGAAATTCCCAGCAGTTGACTCAGGGAATGGCGAATCCACATAGTGAAGATTTTGGCCGAGCATTGATCTTGGCGATCCTGCACGATGGAGACTTGCAGGGTGCCATGCCCTTTCATCGCGTCAGTGATTTACGCAAGCTGGAGGTCCTGGAGGATGGGGTGCGGTTGTTGAGATATCAATTTCAGGTTGCATGGCGTTCCAACGCCGCAGTGGGTTGGGAAACCACGGTCTGGGTCGATGTCGAGAGTCAATTGATTCGCTCGTGGGAAGAACGCCACTCCAATGGGACGACCGTCTTGACCCGATTCGATTATCCGGCCGATGGCCCACGCGATGTGCACGCGTTGGGTGTACCGCAGGAAGTGATGATTCGCGAATGATCGTACGGTGGAGTGGCGATCGAATTTGCGAGCTGTCGACGGGCTGGCTCGCGGGTGAATGTCAATCCGGTTGCCGTTGGGATCGATCAGCGAGCACCGGGCATGCCCGTGTTTTTCCGTGGCCCCAACTTGTTGAACTGATCAAGGGCGCGGTCCCAGTGTGATGGTGGGGTTGCTCCCGGGGCCACGTTCGATTGGCTTGCAGGTGCATCGGTTGTTGCATGAGTGCTAGGGGCTTCGTAGTTGGCACGAGATACCACGTCTTGTCGATTCGTCGGGGGCAACTCGCTCGTTGTTGCTCCCGCGGCGGGGTTGAAAGTTGTGGCAGGTGCGGCGGGCGGTGTGCCATTTTGAACGGATTGTCGAATGGCATTTGCGGAACTAGGGACGCCAATCGTTCGGACTCGTTCGATTGGTTCCAAAGGAGTTTCGCCGCTCACTTGGCTGACT
>JAEUIP010000245.1 GCA_016795075.1 Planctomycetaceae bacterium
ACGACCAGGGCCAGACCCAAGAAACCTGCCGTCGATGGTTCGGGAACAGCAGCCGCTTGGAAAGTCGTCGCCACAACGAGATTGCTAACCAATTGCGTGCTGTTTCCCGCGGCCTGCCGTAACGCAAATGCCGATACGGCATTGGGGGCCGCATCTGTCAGGGTCAAAAACGGGTCCGATTCGTCAGTTGCATTGACCCACAACCGGACCTCATTTGTGCCTTGAGTGTACGAGCCGATAATCCGGTTGGTTGATCCAAAACTGAAATCCGAAGCCCAAGTCGCACCTGGCGTTGAAGCTGCCGGCGACAATCCAAACGTGAAATCGCCACCACTAGTGGGAGCGGTAACAAACACTCGGGTGGTGAAGTCCGTACTAGCATCCTTGAAATGTGCAAAATAAACGGTGTCGGTGCCACCAGTTACAACGACGTCCAAGCCAAAGTAATATGTTTGCCCGGCCGAAATGGCAGCGAAACTACGGCTCACATCTTCACGAGAGCCTGCCCCATGTACAAGTGTTGTTCCCGTCGCACCAACCTGAACAAACGAAGCCGTACCACTGTGATTCGCCCAGCCGTCTTGTCCAGCCAGATTACCAGCTGCGAGTGGCGGCGAGGTCAACGAGGAAGAATACAACACATCAGCGTTTGCCGGCGATGCGAACCCGCCGACCAACATACAAACCAACAAAACAGCGGACCGAATCGTTACAACCATTGTGGGATACTCCGGGAAAACAGCCTATGCACCAAGGCGATGGTTAACAAAACCTGTCGGCGATCCTTGTGCTTGGACGAGTCAACTAAGCCTCGGTTTCTTCAACTCCAAGCCTAATTCAATGCCGGTTGTTCGTCAACGAAGGGCGCGAGTCAGGTGGGTCGTTATGCGGACAGTACCGAAAAAACGGCGGCCTAAAGGGGGCGAATGTTCCTTTACGCGCGTGTTGTGGGCGATAGGTTCACTTAATCCGGAACACCCTTTTTTGCTCTCTAATGTCGAGATCAAAGCACTGTCGTGTGGAAATGCACTAAATCGCCTAGCTTCCTGAGCTTCACAGGTCAAAATTGGCTGCAATGATCCGTTTGGGCCAGTTGCACCTATTTCCGAGCCCTTGCTTTTCCTGTCATCCCTGAAGCAGTTGCCATGCTCCAGCGGCGGGCCGAGTCGTGAAGGCATCCGCTTGGATGCGGGTTGCCGCGAGATACGCGGCGACAACGTGAGCGGAGATGGAGTCGGCATGCGAGGCCCGGCCGAGGACCACGATGCAACCACCAAAGCCACCGCCGGTCATTCGGGCGCCATACACACCACCTTCGAGCCCCATCCCTTGCGCGAGCGACACAAGCAAGTCGATTTCCGGACACGTGATCTCATAATCTTGGCGCATCGAGACATGGCTGGCGTTCATCAGTTGGCCGGCTAGTTCCCACCGGCCCAACTTTAGGTAGTCCGCCGCCTGAACCGTGCGAGCGTTTTCGCTGACCACATGACGAGCCCTCCGGAAAACGAGGTCAGGCATTTTTGGCCGCGCTGATTCAAGTTGCGCTGTTTCGACATCGCGCAGCGAGTTAACGCCCAGCAAGCGGCAAGCTTCCTCGCACTGTTGTCGGCGTTGTCGGTACTCGCCATCCGCCAGGTTATGCTTCACTCGACTATTGATCACGATAAATGCTAGTTCGGATGAAGCGGCGATAAACTCCAGTTGATTGGTCCGACAGTCCATCAGCATCAATTCGTTTGTCCGCCCGAAGACACTGCTCAATTGATCCATTAGCCCACAGGGGACGCCCGCGTAATCGTGTTCCGCTTGTTGGCAAAGCTTCGCAATTTCCAAGCCGTCCAACTTCGTGTCCAAAAGTTGTTGTATCGCCATGGCAACGGCAACTTCCAACGCCGCACTGCTGGAGACACCACCTCCCAGTGGAACGTTGGTTTCGATCGTTAAATCGATTGCCGGAACCGACTGTTCGCGCTGCGCGAATTGGTTTATCACCCCGGCGACGTACTTCGACCATGTTGGCGCCGCGACACTTGCTCCCGACGATTGATTTGTCGGCGTTGGTTCAACCGATAAAAAATGCGACGCATCCGGCGTCCAAAAAGTCGTTTCCCCCAAAGCCAGGCTGTGATAGCGACTGGCACTCGCATCACTCGTTCTTCGTTGTAGTCGAATCGTTGTGTAACGTTCGATTGCCAAAGGTAGCGTAAATCCTTCGTTGTAATCCGTGTGTTCCCCAATCAGATTGACTCGGCCGGGAGCCTTAGCGATCACGATTTTTTCGTTCATAGCATTTTCATTCGCGAAGGATGGAACCCAAAACGGTCTTTGAACCTTTTCTGACGGTTGGCGTGTTCTTCAGTTTATCGTTCGTCGCGCGACACGGCACGAAGTTCACGAAACCGCGATTCTTGTTGCGGCGTCATGTATCGTGTGTCGCTGGTAAAACTTGAGCCTGGTCGCATGGTTTCCAAAGCCAGCCGGCCGTCTTCGGCTTCCCAAACCGTCCAACCGTAGGGTTCGGCGGCAATGATCCACCAGCGACGAGGATCGGTCAATCCCGGTGGGTGTGTGAGCAACGGAGACTGGTCCAACATCACACGGATGATGGCCTGCGCATCACTTGGGTTCACCTTGCGTATCTGCCACAACGGTTCGACACGTGCGATCGCCGCTTTTGTCCACGGCCGCAGAGCTCCCGCGACCGCGATCCGTTGCCAATGCTCAGGCAGAGCGGCCAGAACCTGCACGTCGTGGGGATCCAAGCATTGCCGAGCGTGGTACACAACGAGTTGGGGAAATCTTGTGGCTAACGATACTAGTAGCGTTGATCGCCGAGTGGGAGGGAGGGACGAGACCATCAGTGATTCGAGACGCGGTGCCAGATCCACTGGAGCGTACTGAACCAACCGATCGAAAAGTTCTTCAAAGAGTGTCACGCGATAAGCTGCGGCAAAGCCCTGCGGCGCCCGCTGCAATGCCGACGCATGTTCGGTCAGTAACGAAACGACACGAGTTGAATCGAAGGTACCAGCCAGAAAATCCAAGGCGAGGATCGCGCCGGTTGCCACTTGAATGTCTGCGTCGATCGCGCATTCCATGAGCGATTCAAACGCCAATCGCTGTTCCGCGTGCGCAAGTTCTACGATCCACAACTTGAAGTTGTCCAAAGGATCGATCGCCGAACGCGGGTCCGCATAAGGACCTTCCAGACCCAGCAATTGGCGGCGAATCAGAATCGACATGGAAGACTTTTCTATAACCTCATCCCTTTCATCAAGCAGTGTCCGATTGGCAATGGTCGCCAGCCAACCCGTGGCGCCATCGATTTTATCGGCATCTCCGGATAAATCGATAACTGGTCGGGTGAACTCCCGTCATTTGCTACAACCCGCAAACCCAATGACCGATTGGTTTGGAGGTCGTGCTAGACTCCTGCTGATCCGCGTGATGGCAACGTCGGACGAGTTTCATTTGGCTTCGGAAGAAATGACATGAGCATGTTCCGCAATTGGCACTTTATCGTTACTTTTTGTTTGGCGTGCAGTTTGTTCGGGCAAGGTTTGATTGCCCAGACACTGGAAGAGGACGTCGTGGAATTGAATCGCTTGGGCAAGAAGTACCAAATGGCTTGGGAAAAAGCGGATCAGCAACCGCAGGAGTTTGTTCAAATTGTTCGCGAATACGCGAGCGATGTTCAAACGATGAAGTCCATATATCAGAAGTACCGCACCGAGATCGAAACAAAGACGGACCTGGGCAAGCGGATGCAGTCGGTCGGCAAAACCGCAACGTTAGGATTTGGGGCCTTTCAAGAAGGTGCCAGTGAGTTCGCTGCAAAGTTCAACGAGCGTTACGCCGCCATTCAAGAGCGAATTCGCCAAAATGCGCAAGAGGCTGAGGCGAGTGAAATCCCCGGTCATTATCGGTCTGCACTTCGGGAGTTGGAAACGGCGGAATGGATGATTACAATTCTCGTTGCGTTTAATGGCGACAAAGATGCTGCGGCGATCAAACTTAGCAGCGAAGTAACCACGCTCAAGGAACAATTGCTGCAAGCAGAAAAGGCCCTGGCTGAAAAGACGAAGCGAGTTCCGGTTGCGCCTCTTGAGAAATACACCGGAAGCGACCTTGATTCGCTTCGGCAACAAGTCGAACAAGCTTGGAAGAAGGCTCACGCGAAAGACAAAGTTCTTAAGGTTGTTTTTAATCACGCAGAATGGAAAACCAACCGACTGTCTCGTTGGAATGGTGCGACCAATGAATGGCAACACGTTGACAAGTCTTCGTTGGAGTTGTCCGTGGTGGTCGAAAAGGATGCACAGAATGCCCAGGTTTACGCTGCTTTTGTCAATCGCGATAATCAAACGCAGGCAATCACCGTTGGGGTCGATACCAAGGGATCCCATTTTGTTGTTGACGAGTTCAATAAGAAAGAACTGGGATTGTAGCCCGCGCGAATGACTCACGATCAGCGACATCGAGGTGCCCATCCAGAGGATGGTGAACAATTTGCGGTAGATCAAATCCCGCGGATTCGTTTAGCGCTACAGGATTATTGCTGGCTCTTGAGTCGGGGCTACACTGTGGTGGCGGCATTGAAGTTGGTCGGTGACCGCTTTGAGTTGCGGCAACGTCAACGTCTGCTGCTCCAGCGGTCGGCTTGTACCACGGCTCAAGCAACGCGACGCAATGCGTCGCGTCTGGCTCGCGGCGAAGTGTCGGCGCAAAAGCTCTGGGTTGATGGCTTTAATCTGCTGATCAATATCGAAAGCGCCATGTCCGGTGGTTATTTGTTTGTGGGACAAGATGGCTGTGTGCGCGATATGGCCAGTGTCCATGGGACGTATCGTCAAGTGAATGAAACGGCTATCGCGATCCAACGGATCGGGTTGACGCTTCAGTCGCTTGGTGTCGACGAGGTGATTTGGTTGTTGGATCAACCCGTCTCGAATAGTGGCCGCTTGCGGATGTTGTTATTCGAAGTTGCTGCTACCCATGGCTGGACTTGGAATGTGGAGCTACACCAAAGTCCCGATGAGGTCTTGAAGTTCGCCTCGGGTGTGATCGTCACGACCGACAGCGTGATCCTGGATAGTGCTGCCAAGTGGTGTCCGCTGAATGAATGGGTGATTACCGAACATTTGCCAGATGTACGGTTGGTCGATTTGAGGACTGAAACGACCGACGGTTAAATCAATACCGTTTATTAAAAGACGGCATTAGGCACTGTCGATGTGCCGCAACCTTCAAAAAGCACTTGTTTTTCAAGAATCGGCTGACGGCACACGAAGTGTGTCTGCTACTTATCGAACGGTATTGAAGTGAAGCGGTTGCTACCGCTTGGCCAAGTCCACGAACAAGACGTGCGATGGATTGCCGACCGGGATATAGTGCCCGGTAAAATTTAATCGGCCGGATTCTCGTTCGACGCGGAAGACCGTTACGTTGTCGGCTCTTTGGTTGCAGCAGTATAAGAACGTTCCGCTGGGGTCCAAGGTGAAGGACCGAGGGTAGTTGCCCCGAGTCCACTCTTCGCCGACATAATGCAAGGTTCCATCTTCGCCGATCGAAAAAATTGCGATCGTGTCGTACAATCGATTGCCGGCATAAACGAACTTGCCATCCGGCGAGACGAGCAGCTCGGAACAGAAATTGCTGCCCGCAAATCTGGGTGGCAATGTCGAGATCGTCTGCCGCGACGTCAGCGTACCCGTGTCGTGATCATAATCGAACAGAACGACCGTCGAACCTTCCTCTTGGACACTGTAGAACCAGCGTCCGTTGGGATGGAAATGAAAGTGACGCGGGCCATCGCCGGGTGGCAAAGATACCCCCCAAGGCTCATTGGCCGTCAACGTGCCACGCTCTTGGTCGAATCGCGAGACAAAGATCTTGTCTAGACCCAAGTCCACATGCACCACAAATCGTCCGGTGGGATCAGGTTGGATCATATGCGCATGCGTCCGATCATGCCCGCTAAAGGCAAAGCTTCCGCTTGGTGCGTTGGTGGCTTTGGTGGGGCCAATGGTTCCTTGGTCTTCCACGACACAAGTCGCTTCGCTCAACGTTCCGTCAGGAGAGATCGGCAACACGGCGACGGATCCACCAAAATAGTTCGCGACCAGTAAGAACTTGCCGTTGGGATGCAAGCTCACATACGTAGGACCAGCTCCACCCGAGGGCACGCTATTCAAGAGCGTCAATTTCCCCGAATCCGGATCAATGGCGTAAGCACTGACGGTTCCGTGTTTGTTCGAGCCCACTCGGTCGGTTTCGTTTGCCGAATAGAGCCGCGTGCCTTCTGCGTTCGCCACGAGACAACTGGGGCTTGTCCCCAACTCGAAGACACCCTGCTCCGTTAGTTCACCGGTTTGGCGATCGACCGAAAAAATGTGAATGCCGCGGCCGTTGCCGGGCGGCAAGTCGACTTGGGTCGGCAACATGTCCTTCAGCGGTGAGCTAAATGTGCCAATATAGGCCACAAGCGGCCGCGCCGGTTGGGCACCGCGCGACCGCGGGACGTTCTGCTCCTGAGCGAATCCGGTCGTCACCGTTATCCAACCGAGCAAACCGCACAATAACCAACCGATGCGACGCAGGTTCATGGCTTACTTTCGTGGCGAATAATCGGTTGGTTTGAGGAAGCGAATTTCCATACCGGCTCCCGGTGGAGCATCGGCCGGTGGAGTTTTGCCACTGGCGTTGTACTTTTGCATAAAACCCCGGAAGTTCTTCATAAAAGTCGCCCAGGACTCTTTTGAAGTTTCACGGTCTTTGTGGGCCAATAAATAAATGAACGATTTGTCATCGGTCGTGCGCCAGAACTTCAGTGTTTCCATTCCGGCCTCTTGAAAAATCTCCACTTCGCCGGACCCAAATCGATCGACGGTAAATGGCACGCGAGCTGGACCGTCGTTGTAATGTCGCAGTTCGAACAAACGCGGTTCGTCGGCAGATTCGCGGTTGACCTCTTCATCGGCGGGCGAAAAGGCAACATCTCGCATCAAGATCGCGATGGGAGCTTCGGCCAAGATCTTGCCGTTCTCCTCGGATTTCTTGGCAACGGCTTGCCATTCAGGGTCGGCAATAAACGCTTTCCAAGAGGCTTCGCGTGCGGCTTCGTCTTTATGGGCGATGAAATAAACGAGCATGTTTTTCGCTCGTTCGCCGTCGGTCTTGTCACCTTCCACAACATCCCAGTAGATAATATTCTCCATGCCGTGCTTTTCGAACAACTTGCAGGTGTGATTGCGGAAGCGATTGTGCAAGTCTTCTAGTTTTCCCGGGTTCGTGACATAGATTCGCAGTTCGTAAAGCTTGCCGGGTTCGGCGGCCTCGACCGCGGGGGTTTCTTGAGCCATAACACAGCTCGAGTTTGCTTCCCAACTAATTCCGATCACGAGCAATAAGGTGAGTAGTTGCAGTTTTTGGATCATCGGTTCGCCTGTTGGTAGTATGGTGTTTCTCGCCCGTCGGCTAAGTCTAGTTTTAGCGACTGGGCGTGTCCACCAGTCTCAAGAACTGTGTGAGTATTGTCATGCGGTAGCAAAACGGACCGGACACCGACCTGGCGGAGCTAGTTGAGGTCGCACCAAATGGGTGATGGCGTCATGGTTCGTGAGACTCGGAAAATGCCAGAGCAGCCCGCCCCAGTCCTCGAATGTTCTGTTCGCAAACTTCGCGCCGCTGACTTTCACGACCCGTGCGGGTAACTGGCAAAGCTAAGGCAACGACGCCAGCGATCACGCACAGGGAGCCCAACCAAAAGATGATTCGTTTCCAATTGAAGGACCGGGTAGATACAACTTCATTCGGTTGGTTTGAATTGAGGGAATGGTCAGACGGCGTATCGATTGGTGACTCGTTCATGTGACGCCTCGCTGATTTGTTAGTTCTGCAATCCAGATGCCGCCGAGGGAGCTTGGGAAAATTTGACTTCCCACAGAATAACATGTCCAACGACTCGATACAACATTCTCAAGAAGTGGCGTATGGAAGAAGTGCACCGTGCGAGATGGGGATGACGCCGAGGAGAGATCCGGTGGGAGAATGGCACCGCGCGAGATGGGGATGAAGCAGAGGAGTTAGGGCTTTGGGAGAATGGCACCGCACGAGATAGGTGTGACGCCGAGATGTCAGGGATTTGGGAGAATGGCACCGCGCGAGATGGGGATGACGCAGAGGAGTTCGGGCTTTGTGGGAAGTGCACCGCGCGGGATGGGGATGACGCAGAGAAGAGGACCGATGAGAGAATGGCACCGCGCGAGATGGGGATGACGCAGAGATGT
>JAEUIP010000246.1 GCA_016795075.1 Planctomycetaceae bacterium
CTGCGGACACTGGGCAAGTTGCTTTTCGCACGACTTATCCAACACTCAATGGTGGCAGAAGTATATTAACACGAAGTATTCTTCTCATATTCTCCTTAATCCTTGCGTGGTGGAAACTTTCTAAGTCATTGTTTTGCCGAGAATACGATGTAATCTACTTCTATGGACGAAACTTCATTGCGTTTGCCCCCATGGCGCTAGTAGCCTTCGTGACCAGAACCCGAACGTTCTACGAAATTAACGAATGGCACGGTTTTCGTAATTTTCGAAGAGGACGAATCGACCCATTCTACTGGAATGACTACCTCGGGCGTTTGTTGCCATTCATATATTGCCACGGTGTGATCGTAATTTCACAATTCATAAGTGAAAAATATGCACGTAAACTTTCTCGTGTATTTCTACTTCCGAGTATCTTCGATTTTCGCAAGTCAAATAAGGCGAACTCACTTGCAAGCGCCGAGTCGCGGTCATTTTCGATTGTTTACGCGGGGTCCTGTAAGCCGAATGATGGGTTTGGACATGTTTTGGACGCCGTCGATTCGATCGTTTCGCGAATTCCGGCGATCCGATTGGAAGTGCTTGGCACGGACGGAATTCACGGATTTGCTAGGCAATACCGAGATAGATGCATGAAGTCCACTACATTGTGTAAGGTCGTACATTTCAACGGCTTTCTTTCGGAAGAAGAATACTCAACAAAGCTTTATAGCGCCAGTTGTTTGTTAGTACCTCGTCCGGACACAGAAGAAGTGCGAGCAGCATTTCCCACTCGCATTCCTGAGTTTCTTTCCACTGGGAATGCATTAATAACTTCAGCCGTGCCAGACGCAAACTTATACTTGCAAGATCGAGTAGACGCATACTTGTATGATGCAAATGATTCAAACAGCTTAGCAAATACTTTGGTTGAGATTTTCGAGAACGCAGGGGCTCGGAGTGAGGTTGGGCTAGCGGGAAAGTTGAAGGCGCAGCGGTGTTTTTGTTTTGTCGCGAATACAAAAAAATTGCTCTCGTATTTGAATCAATAACGCTCAATTGTTTTTTGAATCTGAGATATTAGCAATTGCATGGGGGTTGTTAACAGATTTTGTCGCCACGATGCGAAATAGACCTGAGGATTGTTGCGTAATGAATTGTGACAGTTGTGTAGGAAATAGGAAGGGAGTTGTCAGCGTGATATACAATCTTCATCGAGTTCGGCGAATCGTGCAAACCTCGCGTGCGTTGTGAAAAAAGATCGAAAAAGAGTTTTGATGGTAGGAGGTTTTCCTCCTGAAAAGTCTCATATATACGGCGGTATTGTCACTTCGTGCCGAGCGTTAAAGAATTCCTCAATCGCCGATTCGTTTGAGGTTGAATACGTCGATTCGACACAGATCAGTAACCCGCCGCCATCACTGCCCCGTCGCTTGTTGCTTTCCATACAGCGATTTGCAATATATCTTTCTAGATTGCTTATCTTTAGACCTCATGCTGTCGTGCTTTTCGCTTCGAAAGGAGCGAGTTTGTTGGAAAAAGGAGCGATGGCATGGTGTGCGAAAATGTTTGGGATTAAGTCATTAATTTTTCCACGGAATGGGTCTGTTATGACGACATATCGAAAATCGAGTCTTCAGCGAATTCTGTTTTATTGCGCACTAAAGGGAGCGAACACGTTCTTATGCCAAGGTCCCGCTTGGAAGAAGTTCGCTGTCGATGATCTCGGTTTCTCAGAGGAAAGGGCGGTTGTCGTTCTGAATTGGACGGCCACTCCCGAGCTAATTCAGTCTGGTACTGAAAGATTTTTTCGAAACGTCGACCGTTGCAACAGTTGCTTATTCGTCGGATGGTTAGAACAATCTAAGGGAGTGTTGGATCTTTTGGACGCATGTGGGCTGTTGAAATATTCGCACCAGTTTCACCTAACGATCGCTGGACGCGGTCACACAGAGGTTGAGGCAAAACGCCGAGTTGTCGCGCTCGGTTTGTCTGAGCACGTCTCGTTTGTCGGTTGGGTCGAAGGTGATGCTCTGAGGAAATTGTATTCCGAACATAATATATTCATACTCCCTTCTTGGGCAGAAGGATTTCCAAACTCAATTATAGAAGCAATGGCGAGTGGCCTTGCTGTGATCGGAACAGCCGTGGGAAATATTCCCGACATTGTTAAGCACGACGTTGATGCCCTTCTCGTGCAACCACGGGATGTTGATGGACTCTCCAACGCCATGAAGTTGCTTTTTGAGAATCCTTCTAGGCGTTATGAAATAGCGCGCTGCGGCCATTCACTTGCACGTAGAGACTTTTCATTGGAACCAGCCGTACGGACGATTTCGGCCGCGATCGCCGCAACTATCGGGTGTGTGAAAAATTGGGATTAGATGTCAGCAGTGTGCTTCGTGCCGCTTTGGCAAATGAGTTTGTCCAATCTCAGCTATAGCAATTAGGATGAGCCAAGTTCTAGAAAATTCAGCGCCGAATGCATCCGGGAAATCTCTTCGACCGAATAATTTTGACCTGATTCGGCTTATTGCAGCCATTCAAGTCGTAATAGTACACGGTGTAGAACATCTTGCGCTAAGAGATGGCGTGAATGGCTATCTGTGGTTCTGGGTAAATGCGTTTCCGGGCGTACCAATATTTTTTGTAATTAGTGGGTTCCTCATTTCCCGATCATGGGAACGTGATAGTTATATTAAGCCGTATACTATAAATCGTTTCCTTCGTATCTATCCAGCACTTTTCTTCTGCTTTCTGTTGTCCGTCGTTAGCATTCTTATTGCTGCGCCAAGTCTAATATTCGAGGCGAATTACGTTGAATTGGTCATGTGGTGTTTGTCACAGTTGACGTTTGTTCAGTTTTTTAACCCGACATTCTTGAGACCGTATGGCGTTGGGGTTGTAAACGGAAGTCTGTGGACAATCCCGGTCGAACTGCAATTTTACATTGCTTTGCCAGTAGTCTACTGGGCACTCGGACTTCGCAATGCCAAACGTAATAGTGAGTTGTTAGGGTTAATTCTAGTTTTCCTGTTATTCGCGGTCCTATACGCGGAGCTACTACCGAGAATACTTCCAGGAATTGCATTGAAATTTGTGGGCGTAACCATGTTACCTTACTTTTGGATGTTCCTCCTCGGAGTTATCGCTCAGAGGAATTGGGCGGCAATTTCGCCCTACATTGAAAATAGACTTCCTTTTTGGGTACTCGCATATATTGTTAGCGTTTTTATTTTCTCAAATCTCGGGATGACCGCAACAGGCAATGGTCAGTTTCCGATATTGACTCTCGTGCTTGCGGGATTGGTGTTGTCTGTTGCATTCTCTTTTCGTGGTGTATCGGAATACGTATTACGTGGAAATGATATATCTTATGGTGTGTACATATACCATATGGTGGTAATTAACTTCGTTCTGTCCTATGGGGTTGGACGCGAATGGACGAGTTTACTTTTAGTTTTGCTCGTTACTGTTGCTTTGGCGATTGTTTCCTGGACTCAAGTTGAAAGAATTGCCCTGAGATTGAAATTCGGGCGCTAAAACCAATGAAGCAAATTCTGCAAAACCTACAAAATGGTTCAACAACGGTCGTGCATGTTCCATCGCCTGGCACGACGCCAGGGCAATTATTGATTGCGACCCAGCGCACGCTGATTTCCGCCGGGACGGAGAAGATGTTGGTCGAGTTCGGTCAGGCGGGGTGGATTGGGAAGGCGCGGGCGCAGCCGGAAAAGGTCAAACAGGTTTTGGATAAGATCAAAACGGATGGGCTTATTCCGACGCTGGAAGCGGTGTTCTCCAAACTCGGTGAACCACTGCCGCTCGGGTATTGCAACGCGGGTGTTGTCATCGAGGTCGGCGGCGGAGTCCAGGGCTACCAACCCGGACAACGAGTTGTCTCGAACGGCCCACACGCCGAAATTGTCTCCGTCCCACAACTCCTCACCGCGCGAATTCCGGACAACGTCTCCGATGACCAAGCGGCGTTTACGGTCTTGGCCAGCATCGGCTTGCAAGGGGTACGACTGGCCCAACCAACCCTAGGCGAAACCGTCGTGGTTTACGGCTTGGGATTAATCGGTCTCATCACGGTCCAGCTCCTCCGCGCCAATGGCTGCCGCGTCATTGGGATCGATATCAATCCGGAACGTCTGAAACTAGCCCAAAGCTTCGGCGCCGAAACCATCAACGGCCGCGATTGCGACAACTCGCCAGCCGTGGTCATGTCGCTCACCCAAGGCCGCGGGGCCGATGCGGTTCTGATCACTGCTTCCGCCAAGACCGACCAAATCATGTCCGATGCCGCCAAAATGTCCCGCAAACGCGGACGGATCATTCTGGTAGGCGTCGTTGGCTTGCAACTCAACCGGGCCGAATTCTACGAAAAAGAACTGACGTTCCAAGTCTCATGTTCCTATGGCCCAGGCCGCTACGACGCGACCTACGAACAACAAGGACAAGACTACCCATTGGGGTTTGTGCGTTGGACCGAACAACGCAACTTCGAAGCCATCCTGCAAATGCTGTCTTCAGGTCAACTCAACTTCGAGCCGCTGATTACCCATCGTTTCCCCATCGATGACGCGGCCAAGGCGTACCAAACCATCCAGTCTGACCCAGCGTGTCTGGGCGTTCTCTTGGAGTACCCACAAGAACCCGATCGGCGACAAACTGTCAACGTCACCGCGCTCAAACCGGCAGCCACCAAAGGCACCGCAGGCTCGCCAGTGATCGCCATCGTCGGAGCCGGGAATTTTACCCGCGCGACGTTGTTACCCGCGTTCAAAGGACTGCCCGCTCGGTTCAAATACATGGTTGGCCGCAGTAATGGAGCCACCGTCCAAAGTGCGGCCGCAAAGTTTGGGATCCCCCACGCGACGACGGATCTGAATGTGGCACTCAACGATCCTGAAGTGAACTTGGTTTGCATCACGACCAATCATGACTCCCATGCCCAACTAGTTTGCCGCTGTTTGGCCGCCGGGAAACATGTCTTTGTGGAAAAGCCGCTCGCTCTCCACCGCGATCAACTCGCGAACATTCGCGAGGCCATTCAACAACATCCGCAGCTCCAATTGGCCGTAGGTTTCAACCGCCGCTTCAGTCCGCATATCGAACATGCCAAGAAGTTATTGACCGGCCGCGCCAATCCGTTGGCGATCAATATGTTGGTCAACGCCGGAGATATCCCCGCCAATCACTGGGTACACGACCCGGCCGTCGGTGGCGGTCGTATCATTGGGGAAGGCTGCCACTTTATTGATCTGGCGGTTCATCTCGCCGGAAGTCCCGTCACCCAAGTGGTTGCCCAGCAAATGGGTTCCCAGTCGGTGCTGGCTAATGACAAGATGTCGCTGAGTTTGCAACTGGCCGATGGCTCGGTGGTGGCGATCACTTATTTTGCCAATGGCAGCAAGGCGTTTCCCAAAGAGCGAATCACCGTATTCAGCGATAATCGTGTGATCGAGATCGATAATTTCCGCTACACGAAATCGTTTGGCTTCGGCCGCGACCGGACCTTCAAGACCTCCCGCCAGGAGAAAGGCCACCGGCAACAATTTACCGCCTTGGTAGAGCGCGTGGCCAAAGGTGGTGATTGGCTGATCCCGTGGAGTGATCTGGAGAACGTGACGATCGCTAGTTTCCTTGCCGTGGAATCGGCGCGGACGCCCGTGCCGTTTGCCTGATCGATGTAAAAAGTTAGCCACGGATGGACACGGATTTTCACGGATGAATACGTTGCAAGATTCACGCCAAAACGCGGGCCGACGCAATTTTGGCGGTCGGATCTGCTTTTTTCGCCAAGGTGGAATTCGCCAAATTTGCTCTGGCCACGCGGTTAACTCACACTCCCGGCATCGGGCGTGAACGATTACGAAATAAATCGCTATTGTTTTTTTCCAAGCTACAGACGTACAGGCGGTTAGGTTTCGGGAATATTGCCCGAGTGGCTTGGTATCGGGCGCAGTTGCGGTATGGGTGGCATCCGGTGCAGAAGTTGTCGGCGGTGGCACCGACGTCGGGCCCTTTTTTTCGCGGCGATTCCATATCGCGAACCGACCGAGCCGGTAACTCAAAGTGGCAGCAATCAGGACGATTGTTTGGATTTCACCCGGTAGCGCTGTCTGACGAGCAACCACCGAACTGGTTGCTCAACCAACTCAACCAACAGGAATACCCCAACGCCGACCAGCCTTGGTGGAAGCTGGCGGATTTCGACAATCGAGTTGGTGACATCAAGGGCGTTTGGGAACTCTCGCGTTGGGATTGGGTCCTGGCCTTCGCGCAACAAGCGACCCAGGGCCATCACCAGGCTCTGGGCCGATTGAATCACTGGCTGTCGGATTGGTGCCAACACAACCCAAATTATCGCGGTCCCAATTGGAAGTGCGGCCAAGAGGCCTCCATCCGAGTCTTGCACTTGGTCGTGGCGGCGCATGTGTTGAACGAAACGAAACAACCGACGGCGGCGGTCCGCGCCCTGATCGTCGCTCATTTGCAACGCATCGCCCCGACGATCTCGTATGCCGTGGGCCAATCCAATAACCATGCGACCTCGGAAGCGGCGGCGTTGTTTATCGGTGGCGATTGGCTCCGTCAAATAGGCGAATCCGCCGGCGAACGTTGGAACCGCCTGGGGCGCGATTGGTTGGAAGACCGAGCCGCCACGCTGATTGAACCTGACGGAACGTTCAGTCAATATTCGGTAAACTATCACCGGCTCATGTTGGACGCGTATAGCTTGTGTCTTTGGTGGCAAAGCAAACACTCCCTGCCAGCCTTCTCCCAGGTCACTGTTAACCGCCTCAAGGCTGCGACCGATTGGCTGGACCATTTGGTTGATCCCGACACTGGCGATGTGCCGAACCTTGGCGCCAATGACGGTGCCAATCTATTGCCGTTGACGGATGCCGACTACCGAGATTACCGCCCGAGTCTCGCGTTGGCCAAACAATTATTGGCAATGAAAACGACAACTGCGGGCGATGAAAACACAAGGAATCATTTGGCTTGGTTAGGACTTGAGTCAAAAACAAACAATACGACTAACGCTCCACGTGACCAACCCGCGACACCCGTACGACGTTCGCGCGTATTTGATGATGGCGGATTCGCTGTACTTCAGAACGGGAACCTGAAGGCCGTGTTTCGGTACCCTCGGTTTCGTTTTCGCCCCGGCCATTGCGACGCTTTGCATGTAGATTTTTGGGTTGGATCGCAGAATTTGCTGCGCGATGCCGGGAGCTACAGCTACAACTGCGAGCCGGACTTGGAAGCCTACTTCAAGGGACCATCCGGACACAATTCGATCGAATTCGATCAGCGGGAGCCAATGCCCAAGCTGGGGCGGTTCTTGTATGGCGATTGGCTGACCACTCGGGACTTTCAACCGTTGGCGGCATCCCCGACCGGTGACTCGATCCAAGCCGCTTACCGTGATCGTTGGGGAGCAGCACACTGTCGAAAATTAACTCTTGGGGATAGTCAATTGGATGTTACCGACACGGTGGCGGGGTTTCAAGAACAAGCCGTGCTGCGGTGGCGGTTGGCTCCGGGGAGTTGGGAATCAAACGTCGTAGACGAAAGTCCAACCATGGGGCCAGTGATCGTCAAAGGTCCGCTGGCGACGATCACGGTCTCGGCCTCCGTGCCATTGTTTAGTCAAGTTGTAGAAGGTTGGGAATCGCGTTATTACGGCCACAAATCCCCGCTGCCGGTTTTGGAAGTGGTCGTTACCAAGCCTTGCCAAATCCAAACGACGATCGCTACCAATAGCTAGGCCTTATGGACGACGCTGTGAAGAAACGGATGTCCGCTAATCAAACGAACTTGTGTCGGCCTTTCAGGCCTTTCCTTCCCGCATATATCCATCTAACCGGTGGCTCGCGCACACCGGCAGAGGTTGTTTCGGCCCATTCGGGCCTAGCGGAGCACTTGCCAAATCCAAACTACGATCGCTACCCGCCGCTAGGCCTCTTGGACGACGCTGTGAAGAAACGTTTGCCCGCTAATCAAACGAACTTGTGTCGGCCTTTCAGGCCTTTCCTCCGGCATATACCCATCTAACCGGTGGCTCGCGCACACCGGCAGAGGTTGTTTCGGCCCATTCGGGCCTAGTTGAGCGCTTGCCAAATCCAAACCACATCTAACCGATGGCTCGCGCACACCGGCAGAGGTTGTTTCGGCCCGTTCGGGCCGAGTGGAGTCCTTGCCAAATCCAAACGACATCTAACCGGTGGCTCGCGCACAGCGGCAGAGGTTGTTTCGGCCCATTTGGGACTAGTTGAGCCCTTGCCAAATCCAGACA
>JAEUIP010000247.1 GCA_016795075.1 Planctomycetaceae bacterium
CGGGCTCGAATCGTGCTTCTGTGGTGGACGTCGCTTTGGAGGAACGCCATCGATGTTAAAAATGAGTCGAGAAAAATCGTTGCGAAACTTGTGTGACGATAACGATGAGGCAACCGTCGGTGCAGGGCAGGGCGGTCAGTCGACCGGCAATTCACCACCGGTTTCCCTCGAGGAGGAGTGCCTCTCGATGGTCCGGCAGTTGAACGCCACCAAGGGCTTTGAGTCCTGTGTCGATTCGGAAATGGACGATGAACTGCACTGGGGTGAGCAAAATCCACGCAGTTGGATGGACTCGCTCGATCCCGAAACTCAACGGCGTTTGACTCAAATTCCTGCCGGATGGTTGCGGTTTTCGACTTGTCAGCCGGTAACCCGTGGTGGTTGCGGAAAAATCTGCGTCGCTAACGATGGACAGCTCAATCGGCAAGTCGTTATCAAGAAGATCAATCCCGAATTATTGAACGATCGATCGATTCGACGGTTTCTTAACGAGGCCAGAATCACGGCTCAACTGGAACATCCGGGAATCGCTCCCGTCTACGAATTGGGCGTGGATGACCAAGGCTTGCCGTTTTATGCAATGAAACAACTCCGTGGACAAACCCTCACGCAAAGTCTGGCAACTTATGCGACCCAACGAGATGGTCGATCCAAGAATCGGCTGCGACACGAGTTGTTACAGCGGTTCCATAGTGTTTGTCAAACCGTGGCATTTGCACATCAACATGACGTGATTCATCGTGACTTGAAACCCGATAACATCATGTTGGGGCAATTCGGTGAAACAACCGTTGTCGACTGGGGCTTGGCACGCACAACGAAACGATCCAGCGATCGCCCGTCTGGTGCGACTTACGATCAGAACCGCCAGTGTTCGACGCCCGTCACACCATGGAGTGACTCCCAAGGCTCTCTGACCGTTCAAGGAATGGTCATGGGAACGGCGGCCTATATGTCGCCTGAACAAGCACAAGGTTTGAACGATCGCGTGGACCAACGCTCCGACGTCTTTTCGTTAGGTGTCATCTTGTTCGAACTCTTGACGGGTCGCTCACCGTTTTCGGGTGCAACTCTCGCGAAAACGATCGACAATGTGATTCGTTGCAATCACGCGGATTTGGCCAAACGACTACAACATTGTCCACGGCCGTTGGCCTGGATTTGCCTGAAAGCGATGTCTCCTAACCGAGAAGACCGTTATGCGTCGGCCAGTGGCTTGGCTCACGATATGGAAACTTACTTGGCCGGCCAACCCATCGCCGGTCGGCCGGAAGGTTACTTCGAAAGATTCGATCGATGGGCCAGCCAACATCGCGGATCGTTTCGGACGTTGTTTGGTGCCTTGTTGGTGCTGCTGTTGTTACTGACGCTCGCAGCCAGTCTTGGGCTCCGTTTGAGCGTGTCGCATCAAGCCGAACACAATGAAATGCTGCGGGCCCAACAATGGAATCAACAACAATGGGAAACGCTGCAAGCCGAAAATGAGACCCTCCGCGATCAGCTGCAGCACTTACGCGGTACCTCCATTCGGCCGGGGGCAGTTGGAAGTCCCTAAAGATGAACATCCTTTCTCTCGAGCTGGGCTTCCGAGAAACCACGTCAAGGATTAGCGTGAATTGGCGATTCAGAAACCAGCGAGTTGGCGAACGCACAAATCCCGCATCGAAGGAATGGTTGCCGAGCAAGTGTGTTTGATGGCATAAGGCGTGTGTTTGGAGTCACATGAAATCCGTTCCGACCGAGAGTGATTGGCGTGGCAGTTTTTGGGAACAGCTGCGGGAGTGGCTGGTTTTTGGCAATTGGCCCAGCGACCTTGGTTTAGATGGAGAATTCGCGTATCGACAATTCTTCGGAAAATCACACGCCGAGGCCCTGGAGATGTTTCGGGACGACGCTCTTAGCCGCCAAGAGGATTTGGTTTGGATGCCATTCAAGTGTTTTGAATTCTATGTGGAACCGTACATCGAATACCTTCGCTCCGAAAATGCAATTGGCGACTCCGACGGGGCGAATGGCTTTTTTTCGATGACTCTAGCGCGGATGCACGAAATTCGCAAGCTGAAGACTCCGCTAAAAGCGCGGATTGTGGACACCCTCACCTATCTGGGAAGTCGTCAAGAATGGTTCGATGCAGAGCCGACCGACGACGGTTCGTTTCGAGAAATCGCAGACTCGTTGCTACACGAGTTGGCCCGCGATCAAGATAACCCAAGTCGCTAGAGTTGTTTGACTGCCTGAACGGATTTGGGCCGTTTAACCGCAGGCGCCGCTAAGCGAGTTGGCGTCGGAGTGCTATCCCATTTAATACAACCCTCGGTCCTTGGATTTTGGGATTGCTTGCAGTCGTAAACGCGGAGCGGCGCTTGGTTGGAGCGGATACCCGCCCCCACCAAGCTCTGCTCACGCGGTTAACCGGTTCGACCAGCATTGCTCTGTACAGTCAATTAACCCATTGTTGCAACGATGCTCTGCTCACGCGGTTAACCGGTTAGCAGAGCCTGGTCGAGCGGGTATCCGATCGACCGGGCGCCGCTAAGCGAGTTGGCGGCTGAGTGCAAACCCGTCGTGTAGGTAACACCGTCCTGCAGCGATGCTCGGCTCACGGGGTTAATCCGTTCGCCCAGCTGACCAGCCCATCCCGTTTCGCCGGGTTTTGGACTATAATCCGAGCGGAATGTCGGCTCAGGGTCGGATTTGGGCCGGGGGTGGTATCGAAGGAGTGGTGGGACCATGAAGGTTAAAGTTGGACTAGTTGGATTGGGCGAACACTGGGAGACCAGGCATCGCCCGGCGCTGTTGGCCCTGTCGGATCGGTTCGACATCCGCGCCGTTTGTTGCGAAGTGGCACAAAAAGCCAACCAAGTTGCGAAAGATTTTAACGCGGTCCCAATGGACGGATTCCGAGCGATGGTGGAGCGCCCGGATATTGAGGCCGTATTGTCGCTGGGGCCCGACTGGGTTGGCCATTTGCCGATGTTGGCCGCCTGTGAAGCGGGCAAGGCCGTTTACAGCGCCGTGGCATTAGAAATCAGCCCCGACCAAGCGACGCAGGTCAAGGAACGAGTCGATCGGAGCGGTGTGGCCTTCATGGCCGAATTCTCGCGGCGCCATGCCGCTGCCACCGTTCGCTTGAAAGAGTTGATGGCGACTCGACTTGGTCCACCACAATTGATTTTCTGTCATCAACGCATCAGCCCTTCGCCGGTAAGCGCCGGTAAGAATGTCATGAACGGTCGACATCGGAACCACCGCCGCACCGAGATCATGGAAATGTTGGATTGGGTGTGTTATCTCTGTGGACGATCGCCCAGTAGCGTTTGGAGCGTTGTCGATCCGAACTGCCCCGACGTGGACGCGACGGATTATCAAGTCGTCAGTTTGGAGTTCGGCGAGCAACCAACCAAAAAGATGCCCCCGGTGTTGGCCCAAGTTAGTTTGGGTAGCTACATTCCGCCGCAGTGGCAAGATGCGATCGCCTTCCGACGACCCGCTTCAATTCAAGTTCGCTGCGCCAATGGAATCGCGTTCCTCGATTTGCCGTCTTCGCTGATTTGGTTCGATGCCAGTGGCCAGCACAGCGAGACTTTGGATTACGAGCGACCGTTGGGCGAACAACTTCTGACCCAATTTTATCGAGCCATCGTGAGCTTGATTCGAGTTTCTTCGGACTTGAACGACGCCTATCGAGCGATGCAGATTATGGACGCGTGTCGGCGCAGTGCGGCCTCGGGACAACGAGTCTCATTTGCTGACCAAGCCGATGTTGCTTGGGATAGTTGCCCGCGAGTCAAAATCAGTCGAGCTGGAGCCTGACCTAGAAGTGTGGGAAGCAACTTGAAGCCGGATCTCCACGTCATCGCCTCTTTGATAGACCATTGTCTGCGGCCGGATCAAGTCTGGCTCCGTCGCCAATGGTCGCGCTGTGTCAATGTGTTCAGAGAGCATCTCGGTGTTGATTCGTCGAGTCCCGCGTCGGCCATGATCGAGCGGGCCGTGCAACACGCGGCCGAGATTCGGGCTCGTTTGCGCGAGTGTGATTTAAACGGCGGCGCGATCGATCCGACTCTGTTGTCGCGCTCCGCAGAATTTGATGCGGATTGGGATGCCATCCTGGACGCTGGTGGAGACTTGGATCGGCAATGGCTCGAATGGCGAAAAGACGCCAAGGAAAACTCCAAACGCGGAAATTCTTCCGAGCGGGATCAACCACCTTTCGTTTGGAGTTTGACGAAGATTCGCGATTCGTGGAGCCATTGGTTTTGGCGGATGACGCATGTCCCGCAGATCAAGTACGACGGCGATCTTCCGGTTCATGCGCGCGTGACCGAAATTGCCAAAGCGATTCAGGAAAACCAAGTGGTCGTGGTCTGTGGCGAAACCGGCTCAGGCAAAAGCACCCAGTTACCGAAGATTTGTTTGGAAGCCGGGTTCGGGCGCTTGGGGATGATTGGTCACACACAACCCCGCCGGATTGCCGCACGCAGTGTCGCGGTTCGAGTGGCGGAAGAACTTGGTGTGCGATTGGGCGATGAAGTCGGGTACAAAATCCGCTTTCATGACGACACTCAACCTCGCTCGTACATCAAGCTAATGACGGACGGGATTCTGTTGGCCGAGACGCAAGGGGATCGAGATTTTAGTCAATACGACTTGATCATCATCGATGAAGCCCATGAACGTTCGCTGAACATCGACTTCTTGTTAGGCTATCTGAAGCAGGTCTGTCAGCGTCGGCCGGAGTTTCGTTTGATTATTACTTCGGCCACGATTGACGCCGAACGCTTCGCAGCCCACTTCCCCAACCAGGATGGAAGGCCTGCGCCGATTATTACGGTCGAGGGCCGGAGCTTTCCGGTGACGATTCAATATCGTTCGCCCGAGTTCGAAGATGGACGCTGGACAAATCCGGAACAGGCCGTGGTCCGCGCGATTCAAGAATTGGCGACTCGGGATCGCGGTCACGTGCTCGTTTTTCTGCCCACCGAGCGCGACATCCTTTCGGTAAGTCGCAAATTGCGCGACATGCGTTTGGGCCGTGATCAGGCGGAAGCAACGGAGGTGGTGCCTTTATATGCACGCTTGAGTGGGGCGGATCAGCAAAAGATATTTCAAACGACCCACCAGCGTCGGATCGTGTTGGCGACCAATGTGGCCGAAAGTTCGCTTACCGTGCCCGGCATCAAGTATGTGGTCGATACGGGAACCGCTCGGATTAGTCGCTATTCGGCTCGGAGCAAGGTCCAACGTTTACCGATCGAAGCAATTAGCCAAGCATCGGCCAATCAACGAGCGGGGCGTTGTGGACGTGTGGGGCCTGGCGTGTGCTTGCGACTCTACAGCGAAGAAGATTTTTCAACGCGAGATGCATTCACGACGCCCGAAATCCGTCGCACCAATTTGGCAAGTGTGATCCTGCAGGCTAAGGTCTTGAATCTGGGGCCACTGCACGAGTTTCCATTTCTGGATCCGCCGCGGCCCGAAGCCATTTCGGAAGGTGAGAAATCGCTTTTTGAGATTGGTGCGATTGATGAGAAAGGCGATTTGACGCCCACGGGACGGCAACTGGGCAAGTTGCCGATCGATCCACGTATTGGCCGTATGATTTTGGAAGCGGCCCAGCAAGGCTGTCTCGACGAAATTTTGATTATTGCGGCGGCGATCGAAGTTCAAGACCCTCGGGTGCGACCTGTTGAATTGGCGCAAGCGGCGGATCAAGCCCATCGTCAATTCCAAGATAAACGCAGTGACTTCATGTCGTACCTGAAGGTCTGGCAGTTTTATCACGAAGAGAAAGAAAAAAAGAGCAAGACGCAGTTTCGAAAATTCTTACACTCCAACTTCATTTCCCCGGAGCGTATGCAGCAGTGGATCGACGTGCACCGACAATTGCGGCAAGTTGTTCGCGAGTTGAAGTTGCCGCTGGCAGTTGCCCCGACCAACTATGCGAGCATTCATCGATCGTTGTTGGCGGGACTGTTGTCAGGCATTGGCATGCTGGACGAAAAAGAGCCAAAGCTTAAACAATTTTTGGGACCGGGGAACGTCAAGTTTCAATTGTGGCCCGGAACCGGTCTTGATCGTTTGCCGAAGTGGATCATGGTTGCCGAGATCGTGGAGACATCCCGCCAATTCGGACGAACCGTGGCGTCGATCGAGCCAACTTGGTGCGAGCCGTTGGCGGGGCATCTTGTCAAACGAAGGTATAGCGAAGCCCAATGGAACCCCAAGTCGTGCGGGGTAATGGCCAACGAACGCGTCACGCTGTTTGGGTTGCCCATTGTTCCCAAGCGACGGGTGCCCTATGGTCGAATTGATCCAAGGGAAAGTCAACTGTTGATGTTTGCCGAGGGGTTCTTCTTGGGTAATTGGGAGCAGCCAGTACCCGAGTTCTTGGAACGGAACTGGAAAACCCAAGCAGAAATCAAATTGTTAAGTCAGAAAAGTCGTCGTTCCGACTGGATCATTGACGAGCAACTTGTGGTTGACTTTTATGCCTCGCGTTTTCCACCGGAAGTTGTTGATGCTGCTACCTTGAATCGGTTTTTGAAGCAGGCGTCGGCTGAGGTTTTGGAGTCGCTAAAGTTCAAACTCGAAGAGATCATTCGGTTGGATGATGGGTATCGACCGGAAGATTATCCTACGGTGTTGGATGTCGGCACGGCGCAATTGCCACTGTCGTACAACTTTCAACCTGGAGAAAACCAAGACGGAGTTTACGTTAACGTCCCTGCGGAGGCGTTAGGGCAACTCTCGGACCAACGACTGGGCTGGTGCGTGCCTGGTTGGATCGAAACCAAGATCGTGCAAATGATTCGCAGCTTGCCGAAGAGCGTACGGAGGAACTTGGTCCCGGCTCCGGATACGGCTCGACGAGTCGCGCTTGGATTGAAGTATGGTCACGGTTCGTTCTATCAGGAAGTGGCTAAGTTGTTAGCCCTGGAAGCCGAAGTACCCCTGACAGTCACCGATTTCGATATCGAGAAGATTGACGCTTATTTGACCATGGGTATACGTGTCCTTGATGCGACGGGCAAAACGCTGGCGGAAGGTCGTTCGTTGGCAGAAGTTCGCCGGCGATTGGAATCGCAAGGGGTTGCAGCTGGACAGCAAATTCAAGATCAATCTTGGCAAGTCAAAAAGCAAACCGATTGGGCGTTTGGAGCATTGCCGACAACGACCGTGTTGCAGCGTGGTTCGATTCAAGTGGAGGCGTATCCGGCTGTCGTGGACGAGGGGGATACCGTTGGCGTGGGGCTGTTTGATAATGCAGGATTGGCGGCGTGGCAGCAAGAATTGGGCATTGTGCGGCTGTTGAGGTTGACCCATCACAAACAAATCAAACGGCAGATTAGAGAATTACCGCAATTGTCGCGTTGTCAGCTTTTGCTCAGTCGTTGGCTTAGTACGGCGGCCTTGGAACAAGGTTTGGAAAGTGTCTTGGTCAAGATCGTGGTTGGTGAACGCGCGAATAACATACGGGACGAGCGAGCGTTTCGTCAGTTGCAGCAACTATGCGGCGCCGAATTGGGAGCGGCCGCGGCGGAAGTGGCTCGGTGGTTACCTTTACTGGCACAGGCAGTTCACCAAGCAGACCAGCAGCTATCTGAAATGAAGACGAACAACCGATTCATCAAAGCGTTCAATGATGCTCGGTCGCAGTTGCGTTCGTTATTGGCAGAAGGTTTTCTGCAGCAGGTACGGTGGCAGTGGCTCCAACAACTACCGCGTTTCATTGGCGGAGTCGACTACCGATTACAACGTCTAAATGTGGGAAATGCGGCCGTGGATCAAGAACGCATGGAGGCGGTCGCAGAATACTGGGAGCGGTACGAAAAACAACAAGAAAGAACTCGCTTGGAAAACCGCATCGACCCGGAATTAGAGGGGTTTCGCTGGTTGATAGAGGAGTTCCGGATTTCTTTGTTCGCCCAACCGCTGGGCACCAGTGTAAAGGTTTCCCCCCAGCGGCTCGAAAAACAATGGTCGCAGGTTCATGGCAGTCCTATCGTCGCGAGATAGACGCGACGTTGCAATCTGCGGTCTCAAGATTCACCGAATAACGATAGGTGCCACCCATTTAAAGTTCAGGTTTGCTGCGGGTGAATTAATTAGGTGCTAATTAATAAGGTGCCACCCACCTTATGCTACGGTCATTAAATAGGTGCCACCCATCTTGTGTGATAGTTTGCTGCGGGTAGAATTTCGGAAAGTGCGGGGGCGACATCCTGTTCGGAGATGAAAGATGGGTAGAAGTTTGCGGTCGGAAGTGTTTTCGGCGTCAGAAGTTTGT
>JAEUIP010000248.1 GCA_016795075.1 Planctomycetaceae bacterium
CGTCATCATCGTCTTCGTCTTGTTCTCTATTCTCATTGGTTTGTTCATCATTATCCATTTTGAATTTTTTTTCATTGCCAAATACATGTGAACTATGTTGAAAATTGTGTTCATTTCGTTTATTGATCAACACCCGACCGTCCCAAAACTACTGACCGAACGCGGTTATCTCAGTCATCAATCGGGGAAGTGGTGGGAAGGGAAGTATCTACGCGGCGGTTTTACCCACGGCATGACGCGCGGGTTTCCTGAACCAGGTGGTCGCCATGGCGACGACGGTTTGAGGATCGGTCGTGAGGGTCTTCAGCCGTTGTTTGAGTTCATCGACGAAGCCAAGGCTGCCGAGCGTCCCTTCTTCGCCTGGTACGCGCCATTCTTACCACACACACCGCACAACCCGCCGGCCCGTTTACTTGAGAAATACAAAGGTAAAGGAATCGAATCGGACTCGATCGCTAAGTACTACGCCATGGTCGAATGGTTTGACGAAACCTGCGGTGAACTGATCCAACACCTGGAAGACCGACAACTTCGTCGCAACACGCTGGTGATCTATGTCGGTGACAACGGTTGGATCCAGTTGCCCAATGGCCCCGGCTTTGCACCACGCTCGAAGCAGTCGGCCAACGAAGGCGGGACTCGGCAACCGACGATGTTCAGTTGGCCGGGAGTCATCCAACCAGGGGCGCGCGGCGAGCAACTTTGTTCCAGCGTCGATATCGTCCCAACGATCCTAGCGGCTGCCGAAGCGACCGTTCCGCCGAACCTGCCAGGCATCAACTTGCTGCCTGCCTTGAAGACGGGGACTCCGACCCCGCGTCAGGAAGTCTTGGGCGAAACCTTCGCGCACGACATCGCGGACTTGGACGACCCGGAGGCATCGCTACTTTATCGATGGGTCATCCAAGATCGCTGGAAACTGCTGCTGACTTACGACGGTCAGGTGGGACGGAACGCGCAACAACATCTGCGCACCGAACGACGCCCCCAGTTGTTCGACTTGATTGCCGATCCGCATGAAGAACGGAACTTGGCAGCCACTCATCCGGAACTTGTGCAACGTCTGGCGGACAGACTACAACGTTGGTGGCCCGTGACTCGACGACAAGTACAAACAACCTGGGCGTCCGTGAGCGGCCCTCGCAAGCGTCCCAATGTCCTCTTGATCACGATCGACGATCAGAACGATTGGCTTGGTTGTTTGCAGGGACACCCATTGGCGCAAACACCCCACTTGGACGCGTTGGCCAAACGAGGGACCTTATTCCTCAACGCTCACTGCCAAGCACCACTCTGTAACCCTTCGCGAACCAGTGTTCTCGTGGGACTACGTCCAACCACAACGGGAATATACGGTTTGGAACCTCGGTTTCGCCAAGTGCCTGAATGGCGAGACCGAATCACGTTGCCACAACACTTTGCATTACACGGTTATCAGACGCTGGGTGCCGGCAAAATCTTTCATCTGGGGACCGGGCAGAAGGTCGTGGATCGTTCGACGATCCGACGCAACGCGGATGACTCGTTCGACATTCCGGAATTCCAAGTCCACGGGCCATCGCCTGGCGTTGGAATACGGCCACCGACGAAGTTGATTCCTCCTACGCCTATGGGGAACCACCCCTTGATGGATTGGGGAGCCTTTCCTCATCGCGACGAAGACAAAGGTGATTATGAAGTGGCCTCGTGGGCCATTGAACAAATTCAACAAGCCAGTCCAGAGCAGCCGTTTTTTTTAGCTGCCGGATTCTTCCTGCCGCATGTTCCTTGTTATGTACCGCAACCATGGATGGACCTTTACCCCGACGATGACTCGGTCTTACCAATCATCAACATGTCAGATCGCGACGATACCCCACGTTTTTCTTGGTATCTGCACTGGTATTTGCCTGAACCGCGTTTGGCTTGGCTGCAAGAACAGAACCAGTGGCGAAATCTCGTGCGGAGTTATTTGGCCAGTTCCAGCTTTATCGATGCGCAAGTCGGACGTGTTCTAAACGCCTTGCGAGCGAGCGGACTGGAGGACGAAACCGTAGTCGTCGTGTGGAGCGATCACGGATTTCACTTGGGCGAAAAATCGATCACCGGCAAAAACACACTCTGGGAAGATGGCACGCGCGTTCCCTTGATCTTTGCCGGTCCTGGCGTTCGAGGCGGGCAGCGGTGTTTTCAACCTGTCGAACTACTGGATATCTATCCAACCTTGTTGGAGTTATGTGATTTGCCCTCGCGCGACGACTTGGACGGCATCCGTTTGGGACCACAATTAGCAGACGCGAATACCATTCGCATTCAACCGGCGGTGACGACCCATAATCCTGGCAATCATAGTGTTAGAAGTCAAACCCATCGTTACATCCACTATGCCGATGGCAGCGAGGAACTTTACGCTCACGATACCGATCCAAACGAGTGGAACAACTTATTGAATTCGGCTGAGGGAATTCCCGAGGTCATCGCCCCCATCGTCGCGGAACATCGTCGATGGCTGCCCAAACATGAACACACGCCAGTCACCGGCAGCGCTCACCGAACCTTAAGCTATGATGCGGCGACCGATACCGCACGGTGGGAGAACACGATCATCCAGCGGTCCGACGTCATTCCACAGTAGGTGTTTACTCGAATTTAATGCAGGGCTCCGACCGTTGGCTTTCGCCCCACCGTTCCAAATACCACGCCGCGACGGATCGATAAGGCGCCCAAGATCCCACGGTCGCTGCGAATGCATTGGTTGCCTCGCTTGAAGTCGCCAGGGAACTTTTCTCAATCAACTCCAGCAGTTGGGGATCGGAGGTCGGCCAACTGTCGAGTTCGCCCCAACAGTAAAAACAGAATCGGTCGAAGATTGTTGATTGATAACGTTCCAGTAACTCCGACAATCGCCCACGGGCGTTTTCTAGTTCCGGCAGCGAGGCCGGTACCTTCAACTCCAGGTCGGCTTTCTCTTGAGCCGTTTGTAGATCAGTCCAGAAGTTGCGTTGCCTTTCACTCCAATGGCCGTCGGAGGCCAACCACAAATCCCGATCGGACGAATCCATGGAGCCGACCGCGTCGCGTCGCAGCGCAGCGAAATCCCAGAAACTGCGGCAATGGAGATGTTGGGTCAACCACCACGCCGGTCGGCGTTCGATTCGCACCGTGAACGGTCCCACGGACTTGAGAATCCGCCTCCATGCCGGGTGAAGCCCCCGCAAATGATTCAAGGCAGCCCGGACATGTTGGGCAGAAATCGTCATTGAATTACCACGGTCTCCAATAGGTTGTTTTCGCGAATCTCCAAGAATGGCCGACAACAAGACGTTGTCGCGACCTGCAGCTCATCGTGTGACCATTGCTACCGTTCCAATCACTACAATTGACCCAACCCGTCCAAGCAGCCAGAATATGAAGGACTTGTGAAACACTCCCCATGCACAACACCGAGTCGCTCGCCGCGAGGGTTCGGGAATAATCGGGAGATTTCGCGAGCCGTCCCAAAGCCCGGACGTTACAATATCTGAAGTGGACGGGCCGAAAAATGGGGCTGTTACTTGGACAAAGGTCGTGGGTTCAATATGGAATCAGGCACACTGGCACCGAGGCTCTCGAATATCCAACGATTGCGGCCCTTGCGGGGTGCAGTCCCAGCGACGCGAATCGGCTTAGTTTTTGCGTTGATTTTTCTGGCTTGGTGGACAGTTCCTGCGAGTGGCCGAGCGCCATCGACCTTTTCCAGCTATGAAAACGGACAGACGGCGATCTTAATCTCTGCCCAAGACGCAACACCTCCACAAGAACAGACACCTCCACAAGAACAGACACCTCCACAAGAACAGACACCTCCACAAGAACAGACACCTCCGCAAGAACAGACACCGCCACAAGAACAAGCACCGCCTCAAGCGGAATCGCCGCCTCAAGAAAACACGGGTGAGAACGCGTCGGCGGAGTCGGCGACGACCGATTCCCCAGCGACTTCGACGACGGAGGTGCCTGCGGCTGCCACTCCGGATACGGCAGTTGTGCCGGAGACGAGTTCGCCCGAGGAGCTGCAATTCCAAGACGTGGTTTTGGGAAAAGTCGAGCCCACGTTGCCCGATTTGCGACGGCTACAACAACGCGTGAACGAGCTGGTAAGTCAACTGCGACCGGCGGTTGTGGGGATCCGCATGGGTGGAGGCCAAGGCAGTGGAGTTTTGGTAAGCGGCGATGGGTTTATCTTGACTGCGGCTCACGTGGTCGGACGGCGAGGTCAACGGGCTGAGATCGTAATGCCCGACGGTTCGACTCATCCGGCCATTGTGTTGGGGACCGACGCGGCTTCCGACTCGGGGATGCTTCGGATGGTCGAGAAAGGACCGTGGCCGTACGCCGAGATTGGTGAAAGTGAAAGTCTCAAACGAGGACAATGGTTGTTGGCCCTCGGGCATCCCGGCGGTTTTGATCCCGAACGCTCGTCGGTTGTTCGCGTCGGCCGTCTATTGATGGAACCCAGCCGAACCACGCTTCAAACCGACTGCACGTTGGTGGGAGGTGATTCGGGCGGTCCGCTGTTTGATTTAGAAGGACGAGTCGTTGGAATCCATTCGCGAATTTCTCGCCGAATCCAACAGAACTACCATGTTTCGGTCGACATCTACACGTCCGAATGGGATGAAATGTCGAAAGATCCAACTCCGACGCTTGGGTTCCGAATCAAACCAGCCGAAGTGACAGATCAATTGGTGATCGACCGAGTCACCGGCGACGGCCCCGCCGCGAAAGCTGGCCTCAAGGCAGACGATCGTATCTTGCGATTCGACGGCCAAGAAGTCAAAAACCGCGATGAACTGCGGGCAAAAATGAGCGAGCTACAAAACGAGCAAAAGGTCAAAATCGTCGTTTGGCGCGACAACGCCGAAGTCGAGTTGGAACTGCAAGTCGAATTGAAGTAATGCCTTGGGAGTTTCTTACAAGATTTCCTCGCCAGAAGTGAATTGATACCATGACCAAACATGACCCAGTAAATCCCGCGACGCTCGCTGTTACGATTGCCGCTCCAAGAAGCGGGCGATGGTCACGAGCAACCTTGTTGCTCACGATCGTTTGCCTGCCTGGGTGGCTGATCAATCTGGCGGTGGCCGACGATCAACTCGCGTTCCATTTAAAGTCGGGACCAACAAGAGCTTTTGCGTTAGACTCTCAAGATTCGGTCAGGTTACAGACTCGCATCCAACAAGATTCGAACTCGACGATTCCGCCTCAAACGGACGCTCCCCCACCGGATGGGAACAGTTCGGAAACTCAAACAAACCTCAATCAAGATCAGGATTCGCCGAAGCCAGACCCACCAAAATCGGAAAGCTCCGAGAGCGAACCGCCGACCGAGGGTACTCCGCCAAAGTCCGAAGAATCGCCCCCTCAAGACTCTCCGCAAGCCGCAAATCCGCAGGAAGCGACCCCCGAGAGCACTCCCCAATCCGAGACCACTCCGGACGAAAATTCTGCTGATGAAGCGAACAAGGATAATGAGGCGGAAGAGGAACAGCCTCGTCGACGCCGAACCTCACGATTTCTCCAATACACAAAGTTCAACGAACACATCCAAAATTTGTTGAAGGAACAAGTTCGATCGGTTGCCGATAGCACCGTTGAAGTTTACGTGGAGGATGCGGCGACGCCCTCGTCGTTGGGTATGGTGGTGGATGCGAAAGGCTTTGTCATGACCAAAGCCAGCATGTTGAAGGGCTCTGTTAAATGCAAACTAGCGAATGGACGGATCGTGCCTGCCATTGTGTACGGCGTCGATACGGAAACGGATCTGGCATTGTTACGATTGCAGGTGACCAACTTATCGCCGGTACCTTGGTCGCTTCAACCGGAACAAGAGGCGTTGGAAGGACATTGGGTTTTATCGCCCGGAATCGACGGTAGCGTCAAATCTTTTGGTGTCGTAAGCGTGGCACCTCGAAAGATCCCGTCCGTCAGTGGGTTTATTGGGATTCAGATGCAACCTCATGCCAATGGAGTAGAAGTGACTCAAGTCATTCGGGGCACGGCCGCTGATCGTTTCGGATTGAAGATTGGCGACATCATCGTCGCAGTCAACGAAGAAGCCGTAGCGCAGCCAACGGACCTATCATCGGTTCTCCGTACCAAACAACCCGGGGATGTTGTTTCGTTAAGTGTGAAACGCGGCGACGCGACGTTAGCCCTACGCGTGGTGCTGGGCAATCGCGAAGAAGACAACCCTGACAACCAGCGGTCGGTGGATCAGAACACCATGTCGGGCGAGATCTCGAAGCGGCGCGATAATTTCCCGTTTGCCTTTCAGCACGATTCCGTGTTGACGCCTGAAGAATGTGGCGGCCCCTTGGTCGATTTGGATGGTCGCGTGATCGGGATCAATATTTCTCGGGCTGGTCGAGTCAACTCGTATGCCTTGCCAACTTCACTGGTGCAAGCCGTATTTCAACGACTCGCAACCGGGGACTTCAGTCCGGAAGTGGTGTTCGCCGAACGCTTGAAGGGTTACGAAACCGTCCTGTTGTCGCTCAACGTGGAAGAAGTCAAGCTTTCTTCCGAAAAGTCGGAACTGGATCACGAAGCCAAGCAGCACGCGGAATCGGTTGCCAAAGCCAAACAGTCGATCGATGAACTCCAAAAGCAGATCGATGCCTTGAAGCAACAAATCGAAGCCACGGGAAAAGAAGTGGAATCGGCCGAGGCGAAAGAATCGCAGGTACAGTCCAAGATTCGCACCAAAGAACGCGAAATTGAAAAAACTCGCGAGCAAAAAGAACAATTGGAAAAAGAGAAGAAGGAACTTCTTTTCGGCGCCAACTAATCAATGAAACGGACGTCTCGGTGGCCAAGCCCAATTACAAGCAACTGCAAGACTGGTTTCACCGGATATCGCTGCTCTATCGTACGGGCATTGACTTACGAACGACGGTATCCCAGCTAAAGCAATCGTCGGTTGGTGCGGCACATGATGCCTGGGCCGCGATCGAGGCCGACCTGCTGCAAGGCCACACGCTGTATGATGCCATGCGTCGGCAAGGAAACTATTTTCCCCAGTTGGCATTGGCGTTGGTGGAGGCGGGTGAACGTGGTGGGCGGCTAGAACAGTCCGCCGAAAGATTGAGCCTCTATTACAAGGGCTTGATCGAAACTCGTAAGAGCTTCCTCGCTAGTATCGCTTGGCCCGCGTTTGAACTCGGGATGGCGATTTTTATCCTCGGTGCGCTGATCTTGGTTCTGGGTTTGGTGTCTTCGATTACAGGAACCCCGCCACTGGATTTGTTCGGCTTCGGCTGGACGATTCGCCAATACTTCATCACCTATTGTTTTCTGGTTGTCATGTTCTTTGCCAGCTTGGTCCTGGCTTACCAATCGATTGCTCGCGGTTGGTGGGGAACATGGCCATTGGACATTGCTCGCAGGATTCCGCTCCTCGGTCGAACCATCGAAATGATGGCGTTGACGCGAACCGCGTGGGCCCTGGCCACGGCGTACGAGGCCGGGATCAACGCGATCGAAAGCCTGAAACTCGGATTGCGGAGCACTCAACAGTGGTACTACCAGCGGCATCAGAATGATGCGGAAGCCGCCATCCGCCAAGGCCGCACGATGGCGCAAACCCTGCGACAAACACAAGCTTTCCCGTTGGACTTCGTGCAAACGGTGGAAACCGGCGAACTGACGGGCACGGTCCCAGAAAGCCTCGAGCATCTTTCGCGCCGCTACGACGACGAAATTCAACGCAATTTGCGAACTTTGAGTACCATCGGCGGAGTCATGATCATGCTCATGATCTTCGCATCGCTTGGCTTTGTTATTATCTATCTTTACTACAACATCTACTTCAAGCCGCTCATGGAACTGGGCCGCGGCATCTAGCGGTCTCTCCACAGTAGGAATCGGTTTGCGGCAGGAACAAACCTCGATCCCGCATTTATCCCAGAGCAGAACTCGATCCGACGGTTAGCCGCAGGAGCAGAGCTTGGTCGGGCGGGCATCCGACCAACCAAACGCCGTTCTGCGCGTACGCCACAAGCCCGAACAGATCGATGGCCAGCGAACCAACGGCCTCTGCCGCTGCCGGAATTCGTTCCGCAGTCGACAAAATCGCTACAGCTTAACGGCCTAAGGAGCCGACGACCGCGATTTTCGCCGAATCAGTGAACGAGTTATCTCGGATATGCCGAATACAACGTTGGCAAGGGTTGGAACGAATAGAACCAACCCTGAGCACCAGACCCGATTTTCGACCCACGTTCGTCCCGTTGGATAG
>JAEUIP010000249.1 GCA_016795075.1 Planctomycetaceae bacterium
CAAATCGCGATTCGATCCGATTTACACCCGTTACTTCGTTGGTCTCACGACTCCGGCTTTCAATCAACCGCCGCTGAGTCGGGTCTTGCTCGACATCGTAATAATAAGCAATCTGCGGCTCGTCATATTTCCAAGACAGCAAGATCGGGCGGCCGTTGTGAATCGATTGAAAACTGACGATCCCTTCTTCCGGATTGACAAACCGAGCCCCCAGCTGCCCAAGTTCGGTCACAAACCCGCGAAGCCGTTCGGCCTCCTGCTCGAGATCCTGTTCGATCGCCGCCCACTCTTCGGAATAAACATCTTGGCGAGTCTTCCCACTCCGCCGTTGACGCATGTCGTCCAATCGCTCGCGGGTCTCAGCAACCTGATGTTGCAGGTTGATGGCGTCCCGCACGATCCGGCGAATCAAAGGCAACCGAGCCTCGGCATCGGCCAGCGTCAGGGTGCGTTCTGTCGTTTGAGTTGCCATTGTTTCTCGCCTCTTCAGCGGACCGCACAACCTGCCCTGCTCTCTTATCGGCATTTGTCAGTTCCGCTTCTTCTAATCTTTTACTTCGAACCGCCAATCCGACAAGCCCCACAACCGTCAATTCCCCGTAACTTCCGGAAACAAAGTGCCGAATGCAACGACCCTAGACAGCCCCGGTCGTCCCCCGGTTCGCAGGAAACAACGGCCGAACAAGGAGCTATTTGGCCCCAATGATCCGATCCATGCAGGCTCGTGCTTCGTCAACATCCAATTTTAGGGTCAGGTCTGGTAAAGGGGTCAGGAGTCAATTGCCGGTACGGCCCATCGGGTGCTTCACACAATTGACTCCTGACCCCTTTACCAGACCCTGAGTTTTGGATTTGACAAAGCACTCGCCGATCGGCAGTAACTCGTTGATGTCCAGAAACTACCGTTTGTTCTTGGTCCCGCCACCTCATTCGCAGGTTACCTGGCGGTATTGGACATCACGCCCAGACATTCGGGTGAAACCAGTGCTGCCGCGAACTTGGCTGACCTGGTCCTTTGGGGTAAACAATTGGACTAGGTGGTTTCGGCAATTTTCGGTTATCATAACAAACGCCAATGGATGACGCCCCGCTTCGGCTGGTGGATGGCGGTGAAAATACAGAAACTTGGAGTCTGGAATATGAAATTGACCAAGCTGGTTTTGGAAAACAGCGGCGCCTTTCGCGCGATGGTCCTGAGTGATCTTTCGAGCGGCCTGAACGTCATTTTGGGCGATACGGGCTCAGGAAAATCTTCGCTGCGGCATGGGATCGCGGCTATCTTTTACGAAGAACTTGGCTCGGATAAGAAACTCGACCGACCCTGGGACGCCCGCGCGATCGGCGAAGCTTGGTTGACGATTGGCGGCGAACCTTTCCACATCCGCCGAGCAGTCGGGGAACGGCTGTTGGGCTCCGAAACACTGGTGGCGACCAACCCAGGCGTGGCCAACCGATCGCTATTGCGGCAAACCGGAGACCTGGCTGCCGCCGATTACGCGACGTTTTTCAACCTGAGTTTTGTCGAAGCTCCCGACATCGAACGACGCATGGTTCGCAGCTTGCTGGAACGTTTTGGGGTCGCACGAGGCATCGGCGCCTGGTCGTCCGAGGCCGATTATCGGCGTTGGCGGGAAGAGGCCACGCAACGTCGCGACCGCTTGGCCTTGGATGAAACCCAGTGGCAAAGACTCACCGGACGACGTGATCGATTACGAGCCGAACTGACCGATGCCGAACTGAATCATCGTTCCCGATTGTCCGAATTGGAACAGCGGCGAGACCGAACGCGGATGGAGCTAACCGCGCTCGAGAACGAACGAGCGAGCCTCACCAACCGAATTCGCGATTTGGAGCCCGAGCTGCGAATCGCGGAAGAACAGCAGCGATTGCGGTCGGCCTCGCGAGTCACCACATCTGCCGATTCCGGCTCGATCGAGACAGTCCGACGTCTCTACGGCAAATGGGACCGACTGCAAGGTGAAATTCGGCGCACCATGGCCGTCAAACGCGATTTGCAGCGGCGACGCCAAGCTTTAGCCGGTATTCGCGGTCGCTTGGCCGAACAAGACGATAGTCTGGAGCAATGGCACGCGCGACACCTACGGCGTCATCTGACCCAACTCGAGCAGCGGCTTGAGCAATTGGCGGTTGCTTCGGGCGAGCAAACGTCTTGGGAATGGACCGGGGCTTGGTCCCGCATCGATATTCAAACCACCGGCTCGCTGTCGCCCGAAACGACCTTGTCTCAGTGGTCTTGGCCCGTCGACGCCGCGTCCATCCCTCTCGAGGCGGAAGAAATCCGACGACCGCGTCGCGACGCGGCGATTGAAAAGGGATCAACTTGGACCGTGATCCGCGAGGAAATCGAAGCCTTGCGGCGTGAGTTCAGCCGGTTTGCCACCACCGCACAGCGAACCCGTATCCTGGCCGAGAACCGAGATTTGGGCCGTTGCCAAGCAGAACTGCGCCGACGACTTGTCTGGCTACGACGCCGGCGTGAAGCTCGCCTGGCGCAACTCACGCGATTGGATGCCGACGGCTCGCAATTGCTGCAACATGGCGAGACTCGATTTTTGCGCTATGCTCGCCAACACGGTGCCTGGGCAGCGCGCTTGCACTTCGTGGGCCCGTGGGCACAGCCTGTTGAAGTGGTGGTTGCCGACGATCCACTGCTGGCGCAAAAGCTTCGTGACTTGCGCGCGGAACTGGCTCGTCTCCAAGCTCGGTTGGCCGAGGTCGAACGATCCATCATGGAGACCCGACTGCATTGGGAATCGCTGGCCGAACAAGCCAAGCGGTTGCGGGATTCACTGAATCTGGAAGGACTCCGACGCGAATTGCACGATGTTCAGGCCGAAATCGAACTCATGGAGCCAACGCTGCGGAAGCTGCGCGAAGAGGTGCGGCGCGATGAACCGCTTTGGCAATTGAAATACGATGCGTTGGTCGACCGCGCTTCCGATTGGTGTCGGCAGTTGACGGGCGGGCGTCTGAGCCGCGTGGGTGTCGACGCCACCCAACAACGACTGTTCGCGATCGAGGCGGCCACCGAACGTCCATTTCATAGTCTGCCCCGCGATCTGCAAGATCTTGTCTGCCTGAGTTTTTGTCTCGCGGTTGGGCAACGCATGGCGGATAACGGAACACCGCTTCCGCTTGTTTTGGATGATTTGTTTGCCAACCTGGACGTGCAACGCAGTCAAACGGTCATCGATACGCTGTGGGACTTCGTCGGTCGAGGTCACCAAGTGTTGCTGTTGGCGGCCGAGCGGCAAGTATCGCAGCGCTGGCTCACTCGTCCGTTGTCGGCTTCCGAACAACCGAAACTAGCGGTCTTTCAATTGCCGGAGCCCGCCGCCTTGCAACAGCGGACCCAATGGCCCTTGGTCCTGAAGCCCATTCTTTTGAGCAAGGCCGTCGCGGTCGTTCCACCGGTCGAGCCCGTGGTTCAACCCACGCGCGGCCCACTGATCACCGAACAAACACCGTTGGCGCACTTGGACCTGATCGAGCCCGAATGGTTGTTGGTGCTCAGCAAACATCGCATTCTATTGATTGGAGACCTGTTGGATTTGGTGCCCGATGAATTGCCACAGTCGATGCGCATGCACGGCCTGACCGCGGGTCAAGTGGATCGTTGGCAAAGCCAGACCTGGTTGCTTTGTTGCATTGGTGGCCTGCGTCCCTACGATGTGCGACTGTTGGTGGGCAGCGGCATTACCGAACCCGAGCAATTGGAAGAGCTTTCAGCCGGTGATGTCTTGCGCCGTTTGGAGATCTACATGGCCACCGAAGAGGGCCAACGAGTCATGCAAAGCGGAACCCCGGACGAACGGGCCCGACTCCATGGCTGGATGAACGGTCTGCGCGAGAACAAACAGACATGGGGTGGGCGAAAGTCGGCTCGCTCTTACGGCAATCGCCGGCAACGCTGGGAACAACCTGTCGCAAACCGGCGCTCGGAGCCAACTCCCGCGATGCGAATCCACGAACCGGTGGCAAGTCCCCCTGCCTCGGCCCCAGCTGGAATGGTGTTTTATCTGAACCTGGATGATCCGTTGGATAAGGCTCCGTCGATTGGAGCAAAAATGTCGGAGCGGTTTGCCGAAATTGGCGTCGACAGCGTTCGCCAATTTGTGGATTCCAACTGCGAAGAGTTGGCTCGCAAGCTAAAGGTGCGGCGATTGGATCTCAAAACGCTGGAAGAGTGGCAGCGTCAAGCGCGTTTGGTCTGTCGGGTCCCCAACCTGCGCGGTCATGACGCCCAACTATTGATTGCCTGCGACATCGATACCCCGGAAGCGATGCTGCGGCATTCTCCGCAAGAACTGCTGGCAAAAGTGACACCCATCGCAAAATCCAAAGAGGGCCAGCGAATCCTGCGTTCATCGCCCGCTCCCGATCTCGACGAAATCAATGATTGGTTGGCGTGGGCCAAGCAACATCGGCTCCTGCAAGTCGCTTGAGAAACTTCCAGAGTCGGATTGTAGAATTGGACCTGGTTTCGCCGAAACACAAGCAATAACAGAGCAGGGATGCTCTGCAGTCTAGAGTTGCGAACACCTCGCACAGGTTCACCGCAAGGATGCCGGCACGTGGCTGCTTCATTTTGGCAAAGCTTCTGGTGGTCGTATTTCGCCCAGTTACCCGAAGACCGCCTTTGCTATCGGTTGATTCAAAAACACAAGCTCGTCTCGATCATGGAAATCGGGATGGAGGACGCGGTGCGCAGCGAACGAATGTTGCAAATGGCACTCCGGACCGCGGGTCCACGGGTTGTGAACTACGTCGGTATCGACTTATTTGAAGCTCACCCGAAAGCGGACAGCGAACAACTGACCTTAAAAGCCGCGCACCAGCTTTTGACAGCTACGGGGGCTCGCGTCAAGTTGGTCCCGGGCGATGCTTATTCGGCCCTCTCACGAACGGCCAACTCGTTGAAAGACATTGAGTTGGTGGTGATTGGTTGGGACAATCCACCGGAAGTCTTAGCGAAGTGTTGGAATCTGATTCCTCGGTTCCTGGCCGACAACGCCATCGTGTTGCAACAAGGCGGTGAGGAAGAAAAATTTCAATTCAAGCCCGTCCCGTTGGAGGAAATCAAGCAACGAGCCGGCGAACAAGCCAAGATCAAACCCACCAAAGCCGCGTAGAACTTACTAGGGATTGGGACACAAAAAAACCCCGGCAAAGCCGGGGTTTTTGTATTTCAAGATGGCCCCAAACCGTGCCATCAATACCCCCTCAAGGACTCGAACCTTGGACCCGCTGATTAAGAGTCAGCTGCTCTAACCAACTGAGCTAAGGAGGCATGGGAATCGGCAACCGCGTTGGTCTCGGTTCCGCCCCGGTCTGTTGCCAAACCGGGACGACTATTGTACCGAATGACCGCGCTGGATCAAGCCCCTCCCGACCTTACCGAAAAACTACGGCAGGATGTCTTCCAAGCCTTCAATCTTCGAAATCGACAACGTCACGACCTTGCCGTCACGGGTTGGCTTGAGCTGGCCCAAGATTTCGTTGGCAACCTTGGCTTCCGGGGCATCCGGTGGGGCTTGTTGCGTGGCCATCTTGCCCATGCCGACCAAGCCTTGCAGCGTTTCTCGCAACATCTCGGCCTTTTCTTCGTCTGGGCTAACGGCCGTCAACGTCAAGGCTGGTTCTTTGCCAGGGGTACCGACCAACTGCAGCAAGCTAATCTGCGATGGAATCTCAAAGAAAGGAACCGCTGCCGGAGGAGCCCCTTGCTTTGCCATCTTGAGGCCCGACGTGATCAAAGGTCGCGCTTGATCGAAGTCCAGAAAAATGCCGGCCGGAGCGCTGCCCATTTTGCCCATCGCTTGCTTGATGGCTGGGGTAATGTTGTCAAAGTTAGCCGCATCGTGCTTGTAGGTATCGGTCAAGAACACAACCTTACCCGGAATTCCCAGGATGATCGCGATGTTGGCGTCTTGGCCTTTCGGGGAAAAATATCGCAAATCGCCTTCTTCACGAATGTCCGAATTCGATTCCAGTTCTTCCTCGATTATTTCCATGGCTTCCGTGGCTTCCGATGAATCGCCAAAGGCCAATTCCACGTAAATGTCCATCGGCAGCGAATCGCCTTGCATCATCAGGAACTCGCCGACATCGTCCGGCAACGAAACGACACCACGAATGGTTTCGGCCTGCAGGAAGGCCTCGGCCACGGCACCGCCCGGACCACCCGTTACTTGATCCATCGGAATTGCTTGGCCCAAATCGGACTTCAACAACTCGGCCAACTTGAATTGAAACGCGACCGAAGCGGGCTCTGGCTTCGACTGCGCCCACGAATTTGCCGACACCGTCAGCATCAACACCAAAGCAAACAACCACGACCAACGCTTGACTTGCATACGTTCCTACGCTTTCCTGTTTCTGGCAAAAGAATCTAACCTGACAACGCTCCAATCCTACGAAAGCTTGGCAACGTCGCTCCCTATTTATATCAGAAGCTGCCCCGACCTTCCGAGCCCACCGACCCAAACCGAATCTTGGGCAAAACCAGGACAATCCGCCCCACCCTCCAAGCAGACCAACGACCCGGTGGCCAATGCGATTGGACCCGCTTCGTACTCGCGCAGTGACCGATTAGGTTCACGAAAAGTCGTAAAGAATGTGCTGGGCATCTTTTTCCGAAAAAGGGCCTAACGCGTGGGAGGCACGATCCCGAGCCAAAAGACATGCCGAGAGAATGTCGGACACCAGTCAGGAAAAAGCCAAGGACTCCAACGTGCGGCGCCGCAGCGACACAAAAAAACCCAGCCGTTTTGGGCTGGGTTCCTTTATCGAAGCGGAGGACACGGGGCTCGAACCCGCAACCGGTCACCCGGCAACTGATTTCGAATCAACCTGCTAGCCATTCGCTTATCCTCCAACAGGCGTCTGCCGCCTTACCCGCCCTGCCCGTCGAGAAACAACAGGCAGACACAGGTTCGGACAATTCGTCGCAGACGGGCTGTATGGTACTCGCCGACGCCCCTGTAAGGCAAGGCCTAAGATCTTGCCGCGACAAGAATCGGGCTGTGGAGCGGGCTGGGATAAAGATCGAAATCGGTCCGACGGAGCGGACCGCGACGGTTGGGGGAATCGGTCCGGCGGAGCGGACCGCGACGGTTGAGCAAATCGGTCCGACGGAGCGGACCGCGACTATGGCTACCAAATCTGTAGCCGTTCCGATTCGGGCTTGTACAAGGCATCGCCAGGTTTCAGTTGAAAGGCCTCCTGAAACGCCGAAATGTTCGTCACCGGACCATTCGCTCGGAACAAAGACGGCGAGTGCGAATCGATCAATAGCCGACGGACCATTTCCGCGTCACGATACTTCCGGCGCCAAACTTGGCTCCAACCCAGGAAAAATCGTTGCTCTCCCGTCCAGCCCATCAATTCCGGCGAAGGCTGGCCACCCAACGACAACTTGTAGGCCTTGTAGGAAATCGTCAGCCCGCTCAGGTCGGCGATGTTCTCACCCAACGTCAATTGACCGTTTACGAACTTTTCGGGCAATGGTTCGTAGGCCGCGTATTGGTCGACCAACGCCTTGGTCAACTTCCCAAAGGCCGCCCGGTCTTCATCGGTCCACCAATTGTTCAAATTGCCATCACCGTCGTATTTGCTACCTTGATCATCAAAACCGTGGCTGATTTCGTGTCCAATCACGGCACCAATCCCGCCATAATTCACGGCGTCATCCGCTTGGGGATTGAAGAATGGCGGCTGCAAAATCGCGGCCGGAAATACGATTTCATTCATCGTTGGGTTGTAGTAGGCGTTGACGGTTTGCGGTGTCATGCCCCAGATCTCGCGATCCACCGGCTGCCCCAATCGTTCGATCATGCGGTCGTGTTCGACCTTGGCACTACGCATCAAATTGCCGACCAAATCATCGGCGGCAATCTCCAACTTCGAATAGTCACGCCACTTGTTCGGATAGCCGATTTTCGTCGTGAACTTGCTGAGTTTTTCCTGAGCACGTTGCTTGGTCGCATCGGTCATCCAGGTCAAGTCATTGATGCTTTCGCGATAGGCCTTCATCAAATTGCCGACCAATTCCTCCATACGCGCCTTGGATTCCGGCTTGAAATTTTGCTCGACGTACAGTTTGCCGACTGCCTCGCCCAGGACCCCAAAGCTACCGGCACCCGCTCCGGCTGTCGCGTCCACGGCCTGCTTCCAACGCGGTTGCTGGGCCGGTACCCCCGCCAACACTTGATCGT
>JAEUIP010000024.1 GCA_016795075.1 Planctomycetaceae bacterium
CAAGAATTGCGTATAGACCCGATCACCCACTTCATTCAAACGACGCTGCAAGTGATCGACAAACTGGTGCATGCCTCGTTGAATAATGGTGGTGGCGTCCAGCGAGGCGATTTCTTCACAGAGCCCCGTTAATTCTTCTTCGGCACTGTTGCGCGGCAGATCGTCGGTCGGCCGCTTGCGACCTCGATTCGAGATCGCTCGTAGCGAAAGCAGTGCTTCGTCCAAACAATAACGCACGGCTCGTGGAAACGTTTCATCCAAAACCAAGAACTGGATCACACGAGGAACGGTGATCGTTTGATATTGCTTGCGATACATTTCAAACGCACTCACCGATCGCAACAACTCGGACCATTGCAAGTCGTCCAGTGTCGTGCCGACATGTTCCAGGGAAGGTAATAACGTGAAGTACTTGACGTCCAGGATCCGGCTCGTTTTGTCGGCTCGTTCCAAAAGACGACCCAAGTTGGCAAAGTGCCATCCAATCCCTCGCGACATTGTCGAGTCGATCAAGCCCGCCGAGATGAGGCTGTTGCGTTTGATCCAATCAAACAAATTATCTGCCGTGCCATACCGCGCGAATGCTCGCACATCATCTTGAAAAGTCTGTTCGGCATTGCGGACCCCATGATAGAAGTCGTTCAAGTGTTCCCAGACCTCGGACGAGATCGCCTCGCGCACACTTCTTGCGTTCTCGCGAGCGGCCGTTAGCGAAGCCAAGATCGAATGCGGGTACTCGCGGTCGAACGTCAAGAAGTGCACAACCGCTTCGGGACTATAAGTATCATGCCGCTTAAGAAAGGCGGCATCGTCACCTGTTACTTGGATCAGCGGCTTCCAATGATTGATCGAGTCATCGGGCTGATCCAGCGAAAAGTACTGTGTCACGTCGATGAAGCGGGCCAGATTTTCCGCTCGCTCGATGTAGCGGGCCATCCAATAAATCGAATCGGCGACTCGGCTCAGCATCACAGGGTCTCCTCGGTCGAGGCCACTTGTCCAGGCACGGCTGCCACGACCCAAGTATCTTTACTGCCACCACCTTGCGAAGAATTGACCACCAACGAACCTTTTCGCAATGCCACGCGCGTGAGCCCACCGGGCAACACCCAAATCGACTTGCCATAGAGAATGTACGGCCGCAAATCCACGTGGCGTCCCTCAATGCCGTCCTCCAAGATCGTGGGGACGCGAGATAAGGACAGCGTTGGCTGAGCAATATAATTGCGCGGATCCGCTTGAATCCGCCGCGCGAATTCGGCTTGTTCGTCCTTCGTCGACGCCGGTCCAATCAACATGCCGTAGCCGCCGGCTTCGTTTGCCGCTTTCACCACCAGTTCCGGTAGGTGGGCCAAGACATAAGCGCGGTCGTCCGGTCGTTGGCAAACATACGTCGGAACATTGGGCAGTATCGGCTCTTCCGTTAGGTAATAGCGAATCATGTCTGGCACAAACGCATAGATCACCTTGTCGTCAGCGACGCCCGTCCCAGGAGCGTTCGCCAACGCCACGTTGCCCGCCAAGTAAGCCGACATCAAGCCGGGGACACCCAGCATCGAATCCTTGCGAAACGCCAAGGGGTCCATGAAGTCGTCATCGATTCGTCGATAGATAACGTCGACTTGCTCCAGACCATTGGTGGTCCGCATGAAGACGCGTTTCTCCATCACCACCAAATCGCGACCTTCGACCAACTGCACGCCCATTTGCTGGGCCAAGAAGGAGTGCTCGTAATACGCCGAGTTGTAACTGCCGGGGGTCAACACAACGACCGTGGGCTGTTCCTTGTTCGCCAAGTGCACCAACGTCTCGTACAAGCGACTAGGATAGTCGATCACGGGACGAACTTTGGAAGCCGAAAAAATCTTCGGGAACGACCGCTTCATCAACATGCGATTTTGGAGCACATACGACACACCCGACGGGCAACGGAGGTTGTCTTCCAAGACATAAATCGCTCCATCCCCGCCGCGAACCAAGTCGGTCCCGGTGATGTGGCACCAGATGCCTTGCGGCGGTGTCAGGCCCACGCATTGCGGGCGAAACGATTTGGCCTCCTGCAGCAAATCTCGCGGGACAATGCCGTCTTTGATGATATTCTGTTGATTGTAGACGTCCTGAATAAACGCATTCAACGCCTTGATGCGCTGTTTGAGCCCCGCTTCGATATGGCCCCATTGCATCGATTCGACAATACGCGGCACAATGTCGAACGGAAAGATCTTTTCAGTGCCTTGCTGATCACTATACACATTGAACGTGATGCCCATCTTCAACAGGGCTTGGTCGATCGCTTTTTGCCGTCGGCTCAGTTCCCCCGGCGGCAACGCATTGATCATCTCAACCAGCGTTTTCGCGCCGGCCCGAGGCTTGCCTTTTTCATCAAATAATTCGTCATAAAAGCCCTCGGTCTGGTAATTCTGGAACTGGTGGTTCAAACAACACCCTCCGACGCGGCGAGCAAGCAAACCCGGCAGCCAATTTCTCAATCTTCCCCACACTCCGTCGCCCAGATTAGCAGAAGCGGCCCGGATTGCAAGTGTCGCGAGAAAAGACGACTTTTGAACGGTCAAGTTCGCTTCCCAGCGATCCCCTCCGAAAAAGGCCGTCGAATTTGCGAGGGTGCTCGTACGAGCATCGCCGTGACATCCACGCTCTCGAGTACGACTTTGGCTGACGGTTTAACAACGGCATCAAGGTTGTTCGTACTTTGTCACTATTTGATTTTGGGGTCGGTCTGGTAAACGGGGCAGGCGTCAATTGCCGGGACAGCCCGGCGGGTGTTCTGCACCATGGACTCTTGCCCCCTTTTGCCAGTCCCCCACTCTTGGTTGTGACCACGCACTAGTCGCAACGTGGGTTCCTGAGCAAGCGAGTTTCTGCCGGATGAATCCCCTGGCCGATGAAACTCTCGCCAGTGACGGCCTTGGTGGTTTCCACAACGGCTCGTTCAGCGATCATCCGTAACTCCGTCAATCCAACAGCCAGCAGACCAGTCATGTAGGCTGCCAAGACGCAGCCGGAACCATGGGTCGAATCGGATTCTTGATAGGGCGCTACTAACTGCACAATGCCATCCCGATCCGAAAAATAAACTTGGTATTTGTCCGCGACTCGGCCGAACTTCAACAGCACGTTCTTGCAACCCATGTGATGCAATTGGTGAACAGCAACTTGCACGTCCTCGAATGTTCGGATCGACATGCCCGTCAGTTTCTCCGCTTCGAATCGATTGGGTGTGATCAAAAAACTCTTGGGGAAGAGCAGTTGGCGATAACTTTCAATCGCATCGTCATCGATCAACGCATGACCATGTTTGCTGATCATGACGGGGTCGATAACAATGGGTACGTTCACCGTTGCCAATTCCTGAGCGACCGCTTCAATGATCGCTGCATTCCCCAGCGCGCCCAATTTGATTGCGCGGGGACTTATATCCGACATCACTGCTCGCAGTTGTTGAACTACAAGTTCCGGCTCCAGTGCAACGACCCTCTCGACTCGCTGTGTATTTTGCACGGTCAGCAGAGTCACCACACTCATGCCGTAGACACCCAGTTGTTGAAACGTCTTCAAGTCGGCTTGCAATCCGGCTCCACCGCTGGGGTCCGAGCCGGCAATCGTCAAGGCGACAGCGTCATGGAAAAAAGGAGCAACAGGACTTGGTTCAAGTGGCATTGGCGTGGGCATTTTTTTGCAGCGTGGGCTTCTACGTTTAGCCGTCAAACTTGCGCTCCCACTGGACGAACCGGACGAGCCAGTGGGGAGCGGGATGGCGTCTTAGTTCAATCTCAACCCAAACAGTTGGTGCCCAATCCGGACGACTAACGTGTTGGCACCCACGGCATAGCCATAAACCGTCGGACGATCGAAATTCGCGGCCGCTTGTCGACGTTCTTCCGTTTCTTCGCTTGCGGCCAGCGACGCCTCAGGCAACAGGATCTCCTCGTTCCAGATCTGGTTCTCGGCCAAGATTTCGAAATTTGGACCGCTCTTGATCACCGTACAAATTCCTTCTTTACCAAATAGATAAATGCGATCACCGACTGCTAAAGGAGTGGCCCAACACTGCTGTTTGGTGCGTTCGTTATAGACAACCTCGCCGGTCTTTTCATCGACGCAATAGACCACGCCGACTCGATTGACCCAGTACGCATACCCTTGATGCAGAATCGGCGAGGCCCATGTCGGCGTCGCCCCTTCAGCCACCCACAAGCGTTCGATCTGATAGTCGTCACCCGTCTTGGTGACTTGCAACAAGCAGTTCGTCTTTTTCGCTTCCGCCACGTTCTGGCCATCGCGGCCGCCCGAAGCACCCAAGAGAAATCGACCCTCGCCCAAGTCCAATGGCGTTGTGCCCGTGTTGCCGCCAACGTCGGTGAAGGTCCACAGTTGTTGACCGGTTGCCGGATCGTAGCCGTCCACCGATCCTGCGGAGCTAACGACCACGTGTGGCTGCCCGCTCACGTTGATGATGGAAGGAGAAGACCAACTGCGTCGCGCGGAACGGTCTGCTTTCCAAGTGGTCTCACCGGTCGCCTTGTCCAATGCCAACAGCGCTCCGGGGCCATCGTGTTCCAATAAAACAAACACGTGAGAACTATTCTGACACGGCGACGCTGCCAAACCAAACTCAGCGACAAACGGGCCGTGGTCCTTGGACAAATCTCGCTGCCACAATCGTTCGCCGGCATGGTTGTACGCGACACAGTCCCCGCTCTCGAACAAAACCACCAATCGCTGGGCATCCACCACTGGAGTCGGTGCCGATCGACTGACATACAGACTATTTTTCACCGGCACCGAGTTCTTGATCGTTTGTCGCCAACGTTCGGAGCCCGTTTCAACATCGAAACAGATCACGTGGTAGGTGTCCTTCATGGGACCTTCCACGGACGTCACAAATACCACATCGCCCCACAGCACGGGACTGGATTGACCATGACCCGGCAACGGTACGTTCCATTTCAACGCTGCCGGCACGTCCCATTGAATCGGGAACTTGTCCGCGGAAAGCTTACTCGCGCCTTGACCCAAGAAGCCCGGCCAACGAACGACCGAATCATCCGAGGCAGTGATGGGATCATCCACAGTCCATGCGGACGTGATCCCCGGCGAATCCAATAGCAGGCCTCCAAGTAGACCAAGCGTAAGCAAACGGCGGAGTAACGAAAACATGTTCATGATTGCATTCTTTTCGGCGAGGTATCTTCTGTGTTTAGCCACTATTTGCGGAACAATAAAAGCAAGGCGCTTGAAAAAAGTCGACTATTAAACCCGCCGGATTTCCCGGATCCTTCGTGTTAACGACACGTCAGATTTAAAGCCTACCGCCTCGCGGATCGCACTGACCGAACGATTATTGCGAGGTTGTTGTTCGTGTCTCATTCGCTGTTCTGCGTCAATGACCAAGTTCAATTTATACCGCCCTGCCCTCCATCTGCAATGTGGGCCAATCAGAGCGACGATCCTAATCATTCACGTCCCGCACGGAAGTCCGACAGTCCCGATAACAAGTCATCAAGCACGCCGGAAGCCACCGGGCGCGGACAGGACCACACGAGAAAGAACAAAGCTTGCCGCGCCAAACGCTGGGCCGCGTGTGGTTCGACGAAACCCGCGCCTTTGAGGAACAACAACGCGGTTTGTGTTGTCTTGAGCGCTAACTTGGTGCCCGCGACGCGCACCGCCATCACCGCATCGGCCTCGGACGCCATTACCAATTCATGCAGTTGCTGACGAATCGAATCTGCCGCCCCGCGAAATGTTTCAACGATCGGTACCAGTTCTGGTCGATGGCATGCCGAGGCCTGCAGCAAGTCGATCGCGGAGACCGATAGTCCAAGTGCCAGATTGGTCGTCTCTAGTCCACCACCGCCAACCTGGCCCATGACTTGTTCGGTCGGACCAGCCACCACCAACTCTCTTTCCACCTCAACGGCGTTCAATCGAACTTCGGCCGTTCGTGAGCCGACCAAAGACGACAACGACAATGGAGCATCGATCGTTACGCCAGCTCGATCCGGTGGTAATGCCACCAGAACCTGTTGGCCGTCGCCCAACGTTGCCCCCACAATGATCACTTGAGACTGATCCGCCCCTGTCACCCAAGGAATCGAACCGTCCAATTGATAGCCACGATCGGTTGCCGTTGCGAGCAACGACGGGCCCAAATGTTGTCGCGACGTCGTGAGTTGTGATAAACCCACCGTTCCATAAGCCCCCGCTAACAAGTCGGGTAGGAACCTCTCCTGTAGTGAGCGTGGTCCCTTTAGAAGTTGACGCACACAGGCTTCTCGTTGGCTCAAGATAAATGCGGTTGTCAGGCAACCATTCGCCAAGTGTTCGTGTCCCGCCAATCGCTCCACTGGGCTCCACTCCATGCCACCCCATTCTTTCGGAATCGACCACGCCAAGCCTCCCGCCGCCTGTACGGCATTCATGGATTCGACGGGCCATGCCAATGATCGATCCGAGGCATCCGCACGGAGAGCCAATCTTGTCGCGAGGTCCAACTTCATCTACCAAGGAACCTTACTCTGGTTTGCATTTTCAAAGGGTCGCCCGAACGAAGTTTCCCTCGCGCCCGACGAAATTAAAACGTTACCGGTACCATTCCCCCGCTTCGAAACGAAAGTTGAGAAAGTCTCAAGCGGAGACGTAGGAAAAGCCGTATCGTCCGAAACCGCGCACGGTGGATTGTAGGCTCGATTCAAGTCTAACACAAACATGGCATTGTTGCCGGGATGCTTGGTTGCGATAAATCAGCCCTGTTTGGATGTTGTTTAGCGAACGTCCGTACCCTGGCAAAAACAAGAATAATCAATGTCAGTGGTAAGCGTCAGCGGATTCTTTTCAGCCGCCGCGACAAAGGCCAAGGCAATCCCCGTGTTGCCGCTGGTTGGTTCCACCAACTCTTTGCCGGGTCCCAACAATCCACGGGCTTCCGCGTCCCAGATCATTGCGGCGCCCAAGCGACACTTTACGGAAAACGCAGGATTTCGTCCTTCGATTTTTGCCAAGATCGTCGCATGGCCACCGGCCGGAATTCGATTCAATGCGACCAAAGGAGTCCGACCAATCGTCAGCGAGTTGTCCGCAAACCATCCGTCCATAACTTCACTCCGTTCGGATCAAGGCATAAAAAAAGGCCAGCTGCGCGTTGACTGCAGCTGGCCTCCGGTTTTCCGGTCAGCCAATTCGATTTCGTGTTTCTGGAGTTCCTTCTCACAGCGAACTTCCAAAAAGTATCAAAGCCATCAACATCCGTCAATCAGGGCGATCGATCGCGAATTCAGGAGGAAGCGTCCGAGTTGCCGCCACGAAATTCGGACCATTGTATTTTGAGTTTCCGCATTCTTGCGCGCAGCGTGTGTGGATTGATCTTCAGCAAGGCGGCGGCGCCTTTGGTGCCTTCAATTTTTCCTTGCGTAAATTGGAGGACATTTTCGATATGCCTGCGCATGGCATTGTCCAATGACCAATCTTGTGGCGCCTTGTCCGGTGTCAACGTGGCTAATGGCGACGTCGCTGATCCCTCCATCGGATGCCGAGGGGTCGCTTGCCACGAATGATCAAACACGCCGAGAGCCGTGCGGATTTCCAGGGTTTTGCCTTCGCCCAAGATGGCCGCTCGATCAATCACCGCCCCCAATTCGCGAATATTCCCCGGCCATGGATACTGTTGCAACAATTCAAGATCACTGGTTGTGGGATGGCACGGCGATAAGGAAAACCGCACGGCAGCACGTTCCGCAAAATACCACGCCAACTCCGGGATGTCTCGTTGCCGTTCTCTTAACGGCGGGATTTGAATCGGGAACACGGCCAAACGATACCACAGATCTTCTCGGAATGTTCGAGTGCGAACCATGGCCGCCAAATCGCGATGGGTTGCGGCAATAATGCGGACATCGATGTGAATTGGTTGACGACCGCCAACCCGTTCGATAAAGCCATCTTGCAAAACGCGCAAGAAGCGAACTTGCGCCTCCAACGGCAGTTCGCCGATCTCGTCCAGGAACAACGTTCCCCCGTCCGCGCGCTCGAACCAACCAGCTCGGGCCTGATCAGCTCCGGTGAAGCTACCTTTTTCATGACCAAACAACTGCGCATCGATCAACTCAGGAGGAATCGCTCCGCAGTTGACGCGAATGAAAGGTCCGTTCTGCCGCGCACTGCGCGTGTGAATGGCTTTGGAAACGACCTCCTTGCCCGTGCCGGTCTCGCCAAGAATCAACACCGGCACGTCCGAGTCCGTGACCAAGGCGACTCGTTCCATGACGGTTCGCAAGCCGCCGTTTTCGCCCACGACTCGATCCGCGTGACCGGTCCGGCCAGCCCGTCGAAGCGCTGAGCGGCGCTCCTCATCCGCCTTCCTGGCTAACCGTCGCAGCTCGGCCTGCTGCCGATCGTGTTTGAACGCGGACGAAAGCGGCTCCCTGGCTGCGCGAAAAAACTCGAACTCGTCGGGTTCAAGGGGGCGTTCCAGATCCAATTCAAATAGGATCAAGCCTTCGCAAAGTTCTGGCTCTCCCAATGAAATTACTAACCACGTTCCCGCCAACTCCGGGGGCAGCAAATGGGTGATTCGTCGCGTGGGATCGATTCCGCCACGGGTAACGATCGGCTGTTGCAGGACGTGCCAGGCGGCGACCGCGCTCAGATCGGTTTCCGTCAGCTCGCAGCGATTCTCGGCGATTGTCTCGGTATCGGCGACGGCGGTTTCGCGCGAATAGGCCATCGCGATGGTCAGTGCCAGCGGTGGTTGCCGCTCGATTTGTCGAACCATGATTTTGCGCAGCGGATACCATCGTTGCAACAACGACAAAATTTTGGGAAGCACCTCCGTGAGCGCGGTAGAATGCCCCACCACACTCCATAACTCAAGTATTCGGTTTTCCATCGACCGCTAAAACTTCCGTGATATTTAATGGGCTGGCCAGCATCTTTGCTGGGTCGGCCCGTGGCATTTGCTGATTGTATCACTCGCCAGGTTTCGCCATGGAGCGATGAGGCTCCAATCGTGCGAATTATTACGGTTTTTCGCCTCTGGCACAACAGTTGCCTTTGAACATGCACAGCTCGTGCCGACCGACCGCATCGGAGGCTGAAATGAATTCTGAATCACGATTGGCTGACTGGCACAACAGAGGCGAATCAGTAAGGAGACTGAAATGTCCATGTCAAGGTCGCGCGCCGACGACCGACAACCAAGGTCGAAGTTGGCAGCGCGGTTTCGTTTAGGTCTGAGTTTGCTCGCTCTTGGTTGTCTGACCGGTTGCGGTCAAGGTTCTTCGTTGGAGCGATTGCCGGTCCATCCAGTCAACGGAGTCGTCAAGTTCGGCAACGAAAAGCTGGACGGTGCCTTCGTGGTTTTCCATCCGGCTCCGGGCAGTGACCCTCGCGTTTTGCCCGCCCGAGGCTCTGTGGGAACGGACGGCTCTTTTACCGTGACGACCTATGAGTCGAGTGATGGAGCCGTGGAAGGTGAGTACATCGTGACCGTGGTTCGCACGCCACTGGTCGAACGGGATGGCGATCAAATCGCAGGTCCGAATGTTCTACCTGAGAAATATTCGAAAGCCGAATCGTCGGATCTCAAGGTGCGAGTGCAAGCCGGGCCAAATCAGTTGGAACCGTTAACACTGCGTTAGAAGTCTCTGGTTGCTGGGTTCCCACGTTGGGAGTCTAGCGCCAAATCAACTCACAGAATCATTCAAACAAACCACTTGGCAGTTTTGGCCAAGCTACAGAAAGATAGAGCTATGAAAGTTGGACAATACCGTTCGAAATTGGGGTTCACGTTGGTCGAACTATTGGTGGTGATCGCCATCATTGGAATTCTAATGGGGCTGTTGCTGCCCGCCGTGCAAATGGCCCGTGAAGCGGCCCGGCGATCGCAATGCCAAAACAACTTGCGTCAACATGGACTTGCGATCCTGAATTTCGAATCGGCGAAAGGCTACCTGCCTTCGAGTATTCGCCCGTCAGGTTTGACTCCGTTACCGCGAGTTGCCGGGCAAATTGCGATGTTGAATTATCTTGAATTGGGGAATCTTTACGATCGTTACGACAAAACGAAGAACTGGTTTGACCCCATCAATCTTCCTGCGGTCAACACAAAGATTTCGACCTTCTTGTGCCCATCGACTCCCGATCTCGATCGATTGGATGGTCAACCGGAGGCGACGCCCTGGGTCGGAGGTGTTGGATCTGCGTCTGACTACGCTCAAACGATTTACGTAGATCCACGTCTTCGTACCGCTGGATTGGTCGACGAAGTTGGTGATGGTCTCTTGAAGCGAAACTCGAAGCCGCGACTTGCCGAAGCGATTGATGGATTGTCGAACACGATTGCCTTCGCCGAATCGGCGGGGCGTCCGAACTTGTATCGACAAGGTCGTCTGATTGGTTCGAACTTGGTGGCAAACCGGGTCAATGGTGGAGGGTGGTGCCGCCCCGCTTCGGAGATCAGTATCGATGGCTCGGACTCGACCGGGACAACCTTCCCAGGTCCATTTGCGATCAACGCCACCAATGGCGAAGACGTTGGTGGGTCCACGCCTTTCCCACATCCCTACTATGGGACGTTCGGAACTGGGGAAGTTTATGCCTTTCATCCGGGTGGTGCGAACGCGGTGCTTGGTGATGGATCAACCCAGTTTCTGTCGGACGAAGTCAATATCCGCGTGTTCGCTCGGCTTGTTACTCGAGCCGGTGGCGAAGTGGCCAGCTTGGATTTTTGAGCTCAAGCTTCATGTCGCCTGTCACGAGTCGAAACAATCGAGTGGACTCACGGCAGCGACCTAGGATTTGGCCGGAACCATGATTGGTTGACCGATCATCCAAGTTTCGCCAGATGCTGAATTGAAAACGTTTGGTCGATCGAAGGTCCGGAAGCGGATGTCCGGGCCTTCGGTCAACTTTCTTGCGGTTAGGATTTGTAGGGAGTCTCACTTGTTAAGTCGTTGCCTGGTGCCTGCTCGTGACACGGATTTGTTTTCCAGCAGCCTTCGATTCATTTCGCCAAACTCCATTGTTTGCCGATGGGTCTATTTGCCGTTATGTTTCCTGTGCTTACTGACCGGTTGCAGTGGCTCCGAGAATCGTTCGTCGACCGCCAAGTCGGTTAACCTTCTGAATGTCTCTTATGATCCGACTCGCGAATTTTACGTCGAATTCAACCAGGCTTTCCAAGAACATTGGCTAAAGGAAAAAGGGGAATCGGTTACGATCGAACAGTCACACGGTGGAGCCGGGAAGCAGGCTCGTGCCGTTATGGATGGACTCAAGGCGGATGTATTGACCTTGGCGATCTCCTACGACATTGATGTCATGGACGAACGCACGGACTTACTGCCCAAGGATTGGCAGAAACGTCTGCCAAACAACTCGTCACCTTATACCTCGACGATCGTTTTGATTGTCCGTAAAGGAAATCCCAAGCAGATCCGCGATTGGAATGACTTGGGCAAAGAAGGTGTCTCCGTCATTACCCCCAACCCCAAGACGTCCGGTGGCGCTCGGTGGAATTATTTGGCCGCTTGGGGATATGCCTTGCGACAGCCGGGTGGCAGTGAAGAAACCGCTCGCCAATTGGTGGAGTCGATTTTTCGCAATGTGCCGGTCTTGGACTCCGGTGCCCGAGGTTCCACCACGACGTTTGTGCAACGAGAGATCGGCGACGTTCTGCTAACGTGGGAAAACGAAGCACATTTGATCCTCAAGGAGTTCGGTGCGGATAAATTCGAAATCGTTGTGCCCTCCATCAGTATCTTGGCGGAGCCGCCCGTGACCGTCGTGGACAAATACGCCACAGAACACGGGACGGTGGAACTGGCTACGGAATACTTGAAGTTTCTGTATTCGCCCGTGGGACAACGGTTGGCGGCGAAACATTACTACCGCCCTTCCCTGCCCCAACATGCAGATAGCGCGGATCTGGACCGATTTACCAAGCTCGAATTGTTGACCATCGACCGCGATTTTGGCGGGTGGCGAGGCACACAAGCCAAACACTTTGACGATGGTGGGATTTTCGATCAGATCTACGGTGCGGGTCGCAACTGATCGGCGAGTTGAGGAACGGACGTCCCACGTTGATCGTTTGTGAAGCGAGGAATCGATGGTCTGGCGATTGAAGAAACACAGTGTCTTACCAGGGTTCGGTTTGACACTTGGGTTTACGGTTTTCTATTTGAGCTTGATTGTTCTATTGCCGTTGACGGCTTTGTGCCTGAAGTCGACGAGTATGGGATGGCCGCAGTTCTGGGAGACCGTATCGCACCCCCGGGTATTGGCCTCGTGTCGCTTGACGTTCGAGACGGCTGCGACCGCGGCACTCATCAACGCCGTGGGCGGCTTCATCGTGGCCTGGTGTTTGGTTCGTTACGACTTCCCACTGAAACGTGTTTTTGATGCGATGGTGGATTTGCCATTTGCGTTGCCGACAGCGGTATCGGGCATTGCCCTGACGACCATCTATGCGTCGAGCGGTTGGATTGGTCAATGGTTTGCTCCGTGGGACATCAAGCTCGTCTATTCCCGCTGGGGCATCATCATTGCCATGACCTTTATCGGCTTGCCGTTTGTCGTTCGCACCCTGCAACCTGCCTTGGAAGATCTGGAAAAAGAGAATGAAGAAGCGGCTGCCTGCTTGGGAGCCAGTCGCTGGCAGACATTTCGCTTCGTCATTTGGCCGACGATTATTCCCGCGCTGTTGACGGGCTTCGCCATGGCCTTCGCGCGCGGGCTTGGCGAGTACGGTTCGATTGTGTTTATCTCAGGCAATATGCCCATGAAAACCGAAATTGCTTCACTCTTGATCATCACCAAGTTGGAGCAACACGACTTGGCCGGCGCCACGGCGATTGCCGTAATCCTGTTGGTGTCCTCCTTCGTCCTGTTGTTGTGCATCAACCTATTGCAATGGTGGAGCAGCGAACGCGTGAGGGGAGTTGCCTAATCATGACATCTTCCAAACAGCGAATGGCACCCGGCCGAATGATGCTGCCTCTCCAAGAACCGAGCTGGGTTCGTTGGAGTTTGACGGCGTTTTCATGCTCCTTCTTGATCCTGTTTTTGGTCGTTCCGTTGGTGGTCGTTTTTACGGAAGCACTGCGAAAAGGCTTCGGAGCCTATTGGGCCGGGATCACGGACCCTACCGCGTGGTCAGCCATCAAGCTAACCGTGTTGGTTGTCGGGATTTCCGTGCCGCTGAATCTGGTGTTCGGACTGGCAGCGTCCTGGGCCATTGCAAAATTCGAATTCTGGGGCAAGAGCCTATTGATCACGCTCATCGATTTGCCGTTTGCGGTTTCGCCCGTAGTTTCCGGCTTGATCTTTGTCTTGCTGTTTGGGATCCATGGATGGTTTGGTACCTGGTTGGATGCTTGGGGGTTACAAGTGATCTTCGCCGTGCCGGGTGTCGTGTTGGCCACCGTCTTCGTGACATTTCCGTTTGTCGCACGGGAAGTGATCCCGTTGATGCAGGAGCAAGGCACGGAGCAGGAGCAAGCCGCGTTGACACTCGGGGCCAGCGGTTGGCAGACCTTTTGGTATGTCACGTTGCCAAATGTTCGCTGGGCAGTCCTGTACGGCGTCATTTTGTGCAACGCGCGCGCCATGGGGGAATTTGGTGCGGTTTCCGTCGTTTCCGGACATATTCGCGGCAAGACCAACACCATCCCGCTGCACGTCGAGATCTTGTACAACGAATACAACTTTGTCGCCGCGTTTGCGGTTGCGTCGCTACTGGCATTGCTGGCCTTGGTAACGCTCGTTGCCAAAACTCTGGTCGAACGTCGCATCCATTTTTCCACCACGTCCCTTGAACCGACAACGGTAGAGAGCTAAATCATGAGTATCGAAGTGCGACATATCTCGAAGTCGTTTGGAAACTTCACGGCGCTCCGTGATGTGAGTTTACAAGTCCACGATGGAGAGCTCTTGGCTCTGTTGGGACCGTCCGGTTCGGGAAAGACGACGCTCTTGCGGATCATCTCCGGTCTGGAGGTGCCCGATGCGAACCCTGACAGCGAAATTTTGTTTCACGGTCAGAGTGTCGTGGATCGTCCTGTCCGACATCGCGAGGTTGGCTTTGTGTTCCAGCACTACGCGTTGTTTCGCCACATGACCGTGGCCGACAATATTGGTTTCGGATTGCGAATGCGACCTCGAGCGACCCGGCCGTCAAAAAGCGAAATCCGCGATCGCGTTGGGAAACTATTGAAACTGATTCAATTGGAAGGATTTGGCGATCGTTTCCCGAGTCAATTGTCCGGCGGGCAGCGACAGCGGGTCGCTCTCGCGCGGGCCTTAGCGGTGGAGCCGAAAGTTTTGCTCTTGGACGAGCCCTTCGGTGCGTTGGACGCGAAAGTTCGCCAAGGCCTGCGGACTTGGTTGAGGCGATTGCATGACGAGATACACTTGACGAGCGTCTTGGTGACCCATGATCAAGAAGAAGCTTTGGAAGTCGCCGATCGAGTTGTGGTGATGAATCAATCGCGGATCGAACAAATTGGAACTCCCGACGAGGTCTTTCATCATCCGAAAACTCCCTTCGTCATGGAGTTCCTGGGCCAAGTCAATGTGTTTCACGGCCGAGTCACTCAGGACAAGATCGAACTGGATGATCCCTTTGTTAACGAGGCAGACGAACACCATTCAGGATCGAGACCCCAAGCCGTTTACGCTCGTCCGCATGAACTGGATATTCAGCGCGAATCCACTAACGGCGAAGGAATCGCGGCCACTGTTAGACGCCTACATTTGGCGGGGCCGATCGCCCGGGTGCTATTGGAAGCGGAGAACGGCGGCCACGTACAAGTGCATATGTCGCTGGAGCGTTTCTACGAACTAGCGTTGCAACCCGGTGTTGCGGCGTTTGTCGTACCCAAAAACGGTCGTGTCTTTGACGCAACCGTCGCGGCAATTCGTGATTAGAAGTTTACGATCACGCGATCGAGGAATCGAAGCGGACGTTAGTGAATCTTCATCCTTTCGCATGTAGGAAAAATGCCCAAATGGAACAAAGAGAACCAAACATCGATTCCGAAAATCGCGTTTCGACTCCTGAAGTCGCCAAGCAGATTTTGGATGCTTTGGCGGACCTGAAATTTGGATCGTTACAAATCATTGTGCAAGACGGAGTCGTCGTTCAATTGGAACGAACCGAAAAATTCCGTGTCCGGCCCCTCAAAATTCGATAGTTGGCCGAACGGGAACGCCTTTACACGCGGCATCATCAAAAATTGAATAAATACACACTTGCAAATGAATTGCATGTGTGCAAAATGTCATTGGGGGCGTTTAACGGAGAGGCAATGATGTGGCGTTCGATTTTGTTGGCCTTGCTGAGTTTGGTGGGGATAAGCTCCGCAAGTGATGCTCAAGAGCCAAGAGCGATTTTGGTGGTCGTTGCTAACGCGGAAATGGCGGAACAAGTGATGGCGGCGATGCCGAAAGTCCGGATCGCCGTGCTGCAATCCCACATCGGAGAAACCGCCGTTGCGATAAATGCACGGGCGTGGGAATTCCGAAATGCGGATTGCCTCTTCTTTGACCCACTGAACGAGTCTATTGAATTGGCCATGTTCCGCGAGCGTTTGCAGAACCACGGTGTCGTTCCCATCAATCTGCGGCAGCAAATTGTGACCCAATACAAGCGAACTGAAACGTTGTTCGGTTCCGCGTCCAGCGTTGCTCGTGGGAACAGCAAACTACATGGACCATGAGCAACATGCTCCCTCACCGTTCAACTCACCTGCCAACCCAGCTACTGCCAACTTTTTTATGGAGTTTCCCGGCCACATCCATTGGCATCGGTGGGGCTATTCCAGTTCATAGGACGGTGCCTCCGGGCGGAAGCGGATAAACCGACCGATTTGACGCCCACTTGGTTGGAAATGTAGCGATCGGTTGGGAAGTCGCGTCGGCGATGGGAAGTCGATTGGTCGGGTTGTACGCGTCGTACGATTGGCGCCTACCCAGCGTCGCCGGTATCGTGCTGGCTTGCACGACTGTTTTTATTTTCTGTTTCGCGATTCGCGAAGCCATGGACTATATTGCAGCGAAACGACCAAGGAGAATTGAAGCCCATGCCCATCTATGTTTATGAGATAGTCCAACCGAACGGCAGCGAAGGCGAGACGTTTGAGTGGTTGCAGGGGATCAACGACCCACCACTAACGGAACATCCCGAAACAGGTGTCCCCGTCCGACGTGTGATCACGGCCGCGAATATGGCGGGGGCGTTTTCGGATATGAAAGCGACGTCCAATCTAAGCAACCAGAACTTGGCGAAAAAAGGTTTCACCAAATACGTCAAAGCGGGCGACGGCAAATACGAAAAAGCCGCCGGCCAAGGCCCCAACGTCATCTCGGCCGATTAGCAAACAAAACGCGCAGCCTTTACCCCTTCGCCGTTTCAATCGATCGTTGTCCTCTCTGCGTCAACCCAATCTCGCGCGGTGCATTCTGCCTTTTTGATCAATGCTATCGCTTGCATGTCGAGCGACAAAAAATAGTAGAGCGAGCGCCCCGATCGCTCCGGTAGCATTGGAGAATCCGCATTTTTCCGATGAACATAGATCCAATCGGAGTCGGAAACTGTCTTTCGCAGATTTCGCACGCCACTTCGAGTTGGATCAGTGGCGAGTAAGGTTTCATTCGAAGGTGACGCCATCGCTGTTGCAACACGGAGATTCGTGTCGTTTCAATCAAGCTTAACTTCTCTGCGTCATCCCAATCTCGCGCGGTGCGTTCTGTTCGTTTTCCCAATCCAAGCACTTGCGATTCGTTTGATCAAAAACAGTAGAATAAACGCGACGATCGCTCCGCAAGCTGGTATCAACTTTTTGGCAGGCACCTTCTTGCACGCCTGACAAACTAAAAGGTTAGACTCCGTCTAGGATAAAGCCACACTAGAAATCCATCCATGCTCCGACAAACGCTCCCAGTGAAAACTGCAATACGACCGCTACGACAAACAACATCCATCTCAATTGGGACCTTCTTAACACGAAGAAGATGGCACATGCAAAACTCAAGAAAAGGATCGCAGGACCTGCAACGACGGGCCATGCCATAAGATCAAAATACTCGGGTGAACCGATCGTCATGCGATATTGGGAAGAGACCCCAACAATACATGAAACAAGATTGCATAGCGCCAGCCCCAAGATTTCTAGCTTCAAATATCGACTGCCGCCGGAAGATTTCATTTCTCGATTTCCCGAATCGTGCTTCGGATAGTTTTAACTTCGAAAAAGGACAGCGTACTCTCTGGTTCAACTTGGCTAATGTACGCACATTGTTTGGCATGTAGCCCGGCAGAAAAGTATAGCCTTCCAATCATCCTTGAGTATCTGAAATCGCTCGTGGGCTGATTGGAAATTTGTGGTGATTGGCATAGGACAATTCCTCCGGAATACAGCGAGAGAATCTCAGATTTCGAGGAGTTCTGCAAGGTCGCTCCATGCCAACGTCGGGTACCGTTACGATAACTCAAAGCGGTGGGAGTCTGAGCTTTCGAATTTCGTGCATCGGAAGGAAAAGGTGATTCGGGTCATCGAGTAATGAACGGAATCCAAATTTAAGATAAAAGTTTCGTGCGGATTCATTAAGAGCGTCGACTTCAACAGCACGAATGCCAATTTGCTCCGAGACTTGCAAAGCCCGTCGCAGGGCGTCTACCAAGAGAAATGCTCCTAAGCCTTGTCCCTGCGCTTCACGGTCGACCGCCAAACGACCAATGAGCACAACGGGAACGTCTAGTTGTGGCAGCCCCTTAGCGTCATCTGGCGATAGTTTTTCAAAAAGTACTCGATGCGTCGAAATCGCGTAGTAACCGATCACTCGATTATCATCTGACCGAGTCGCAACAAATGTGCGCGACAAATCTCGACGGTCGAACTGGCCCGCTCGGTCCTTTAGCCATTGGTCTAGCAAAGGTTGGCCAGAGTCAAATGCTGAACGGTCGAGTTTTTTTTCCAGTCGTCGAATCGTCCAAGTTGCCATCAGCGAACCTGTTTCGTGTACCGTTTGGCGGCTTTCACCAGGGCGTCGTTGGGCTTTGTCGATTCATCGTCCAACATCAAGGTAAAAACGGTTCGGTCACGCTCGCTGAGTCTGGTGAACTGTTGATCCTGGAGAACCTTTCGTGCCGTTTGGACCAGAGTGGAAACGGCAAAATCGCTGACGGTCTGCCCCATTTGGGCCGCTGCATCTTCGATGGTCCGTTTAAGTTCGCTGGAAAGCCGAAAGTTAATCCGCGCATCGCTTGTTGGTGTCGCCATGTTCATGTCTCCTCACTAACCCGATCGGCCAAGACGATAGAAATGTACGTCAAATTGCCACTTTAGTCAACAGGCATTTTGCCGACCGTCGAAGTTAGGGTGAAACAGATTTTGTGGCTTGCGTCGCTAACGGACGCGGGGCGCCGAAGTCCGGTCAACATCGCGCCGTGAATTCAGTGAATGCGACCAGCGAGTTCGGCCCGACTTTCTTCCCCATTCCTGCAAGTTCCAAAAAACCACTTGACGTAGCTTTTTTATTGCATACTATGTGCTGCATAGCCTGCGTCGCAAGTTGCGGAGGCGAGCTGGGAGGGCGTGGAATGTGGAGCGAGGAACACGATGAAGATCGAAAGTGAATTGATGCGGGGGGCCGGGCCCGCGGCCGTTTTGCAGTTGCTGGCCGGCGGCGAAATGTACGGATACCAGATCGTCGAGGCTTTGACGGTACGCTCCAAAGGCGTGCTGGAGATGGGGCAATCGACGCTGTATCCGATGCTCTACAACTTGGAGGCGAAAGGCTTGGTCGCTTCGACCAACAAGCCCGGACCCAACGGACGTCAACGCCGCTACTATCGCTTGACGCCCGCCGGGTTGACTCGGTTGGAGCAAGATCGGGAGCAGTGGACGGCGCTGGTCCAGGGCATTCAAGCCTTGGGCTTGGCCCCCAGTCCGCGCGGTTTGGCGTGGGCCTAGTCCGCGGCCCTATTTCCAGAAACGGCATCGATGACCGGTTCGGTCCCGAATCACCGCGATAAGTTTCTGCGAAGCAAGGTAGTAGGCACATTCCATGTGCCGCGACCATCCGAACGTCGAGGCTGTTTGAGTTTCGGCGGACGGCAGACGGAGTGCCTGCGACCTATGCCACGATAATGCGTTGAAACGACGTGATTCTGCTCGTGGCCCGCTCGGCGAAAATACAACCCCTTTCATCCATGGGCATCATGAACTTGGCATCCATTCAGACGAACGAAGTTGCGAACCACCACTCGCCGTCCTGGCGCCCTTGGCCGTTTGGGACTCCGAAGTGGCGGTTGGCAATCTTGGGCGCGGCGCTTCCCGTTCAGGTTCAGCAACTGTTGATTCGGGTTGTTGGCGGAACCCGTTTGCTGGCTGACGAGAAATTGGAAGTGGCCGAGGAATTGATCGCGCACTTTGAAGATGGTTTGCAGCGAGGACGCGGTGTCGCGTCCATGATTGAAGATTTTGGCGATCCCCAAGTCGCCGCTCAACTTATTGGCAACGGTAAACAAAGGACTCGAAACATGAAGAACCGACTCGTGCAAGGCTCGTTATGGTTAGGGGGATTGAGTGCCGGGGGCTTCTTGACCCTGGTGATCATGTTCTACATGGGCAAGCCGCAGCCCAGCGTCGACTACTTGGCACAGATCAACAAGCCGGCGCTGGAAGCGGCCGATCACGAAAAGGGCTGGACCATCTATCGTGATCTGTGGGCCAAACATGGATTCAGTGAAGGAGGTGGGTTCAAGTCCACCGAGCTGTATCTGATGAATGAAGATGGAAGCTACGGACGGATGGTACGTCCCAGCGACGGCCCCGCGTGGCAAGCGGCGACGCGACGGCTGAGTGAATTGGAAGACCTTTTGGAGGGCTTTCGCGTGGGCGGCCTCCGACCTTCTTTCGGCGTCCCTTTGCACTTCGACTTGAGCCAATACTCGGAGGCAGACTTTCGCGCCTTGTTCCCCAATCGAGATTATGACGAGGTGAAGTCCGCAACGCCCAGCGAACGGCAACTGATGGCGAATTCTTTGATCAGTGTATTGTTGCCGCATGTTCAAGTCATGCGGTCGGCTGCCCGACTATTGATTGTCGATACTCGTTGGGCGCTGGAGCAAGGCGATACCGAACGGGCGACTCGGAACGTGGAGGCGATGTTGGGCATTTCCTCGCAAGTGACTGAGAGCAAGTTCTTGGTCAGCAGTTTGGTGGGCTATGCCATCCATTCGATCACCATGGGAGTGATCGACGAATGCCTACACGCCGACGTCACCTTTAGCGACGCGCAATTGAGGCGGATGCATGCGGCCATCGTCAAGGCTAACCTGGAAGACATGGTCGACATCGCCAGTGAACGGGCGATGTTTATGGACATTGTGCAGAAGTCGTACACGGACGATGGCCAAGGCGACGGACGCATCACGGCCGCGGGCTTGGAGTTGTGGGAACAGATTTCAAACACCCAAGTTTTGTCAACGGAACCAGAACAAGGTTGGGATTTTCAGTTGGTCGCCAAACGGACCTTGGCTCCCACGTCGATTCTGTTCATGGCCACTCGCAAGCAGTTGACCGACAAAGCTGAAGAGATGTTTTCGCGGATGGACGCATTGCTCAAGGCCGAGGAGAGCTCGACGGCTGCGAACAAAATTGATCAAGAGCTCCATGAGCTATCGATTGGCTATACGCCCATCAAGTTGCTATTCCCAGCGATCGCGGCGGCTCGTCAAGCGACGGTTCGCGTCCAAGTCAATGCGGATAGTGTGTTGACTGCGTTGGCGGTGATTCGCTACCAACGTGAACATGGTCGTCTCCCGGAAACCTTGGATCCATTGGTTGGACCGTATTTGGAGAGTCTTCCCGTCGATCCGTTTGACGGAAAGACGCTGCGTTACCAGCGAAAGGATGACGGCTTTATTATCTACAGTGTGGGTGTAAATGGCGTGGACGATGGCGGTCAGCCGGTTCTGATTCGCCCGGACGGCACGTTTGTCGAAGATCCGAAAAAAGAGGAAAACTCGGAGTCACTGCGCAGTCTACCAGCTGGCTCCTACACCACACAGCGCGACTACCCCGGCGATTGGATCCTGTGGCCGCGGCTTAGTGGTCAAGATGATTAGCCTGCACCGGTAGGGACCGTTACAGGTTCAACGACGGAAAGTAATGCACAACCAGACCGTTGGCGATCGATGGGAGGTCGTCAGCGGTCTGGTATTTTGATGGTGTCGTCGAAAATCTATCGTCCATTAGCTCAAATCGTCAGTAACGATTCCGGTTCGGAAACCGTCAAGCCAAGTGGCGTGCCGAAGTTCTTTTGCGAAAGTTCCTTGGCCCTTGACGCCGTCGTCTGTCCAAGTGACTTTGTGTTTCGCTGGCGGCGGACGAAAGCTCGAATGCACCAGGTGCAGCGTTGGGGGGCGAACTGCCTGCGGATGGCAAGGCCGAGCTGCGGATAAATACGTTTGATACATTTTGGTTTTGCGATAAACAGCGTTAATTTGCTGAATGCCGTTAACGTCGATTTCGGTCGCTGGATTTGTAAGACGCTGCTGTTTCTTATCCGCAGTTCGGCCTTGCCATCCGCAGGCAGCGATGTCGACTGCCGTTCGATCGCTTCAATCGGAGGCAATCCCCCGGACGGCCTGCCCCAAAACCGTGGGCATCGGCTTCCGTACCAAGTTCTCATCAAGTTTGAAAGTTTCCAAACTGCTAGAAATGTCATGTGAGACATTGTCGTGATCGCACCGTCCTGCGTTCCTGCTGGCAAGTCTTGGCCCAGTCGGGAGTACAAACCTCATGATTTTCTGAAGCGAGTCATAAAGTTTAAGAGTAATGCCGGGCAGTGTCCAAGATTGGGCCGTTGCGGACGAACCCACGGACTTGAATCGCCGAGTTGCGGTGTGATCGAATGAAACTCGTTCGGCGCGTCCCGATCAAGTCCGTGGGTGTCATCGCACCGATGGGGCTTGGCGGTGGAACGAGATGAGTGATTGGTGGATTGGGAATAGAAAAGAGAGTAGCGATTGATGCAATTGGTAATCAACAACCTGTGCAAGACCTATCCGGGTGGTGTCAAAGCCCTGGACAATATCACCATGACCATCCCCAAGGGAATGTTTGGGTTATTGGGGCCCAACGGAGCCGGAAAATCAACACTGATGCGCACGTTGGCCACCCTGCAAACCGCCGATTCCGGTTCCGCCAAGTTGGGCGATATCGACGTGCTGAAACAACACGACGAAGTTCGGCGAGTGTTGGGATATTTGCCCCAAGAATTCGGTGTTTATCCGCGGACCAGTGCCGTGGCGCTCCTCACACATTTGGCTGCCCTCAAGGGAGTTGGCGACGGGGTGCGTGACCGAAAAGCGGTGGTCGAACAGCTATTGGAACGCGTCAATCTGACTCACGTGCGGCACAAAGCCGTCAGTACCTATTCGGGTGGCATGCGGCAACGATTCGGGATCGCTCAAGCGTTGTTGGGAGATCCCAAATTGCTGATCGTCGATGAGCCAACCGCGGGTCTGGATCCGGGCGAGCGAAACCGTTTCTACAACCTACTCTCGGAAGTGGGTGAGAGTATTATCGTCATTTTGTCGACGCACATTGTCGAGGACTGCAAAGAGCTATGCACCAACATGGCCATTATTCATCTCGGGCAGTTGCTTTACCATGGCGTTCCCGAACAAGCTGAAAACAGCATGAGTGGCAAAGTTTGGGAAAAAGCCATGTCGAAGGTGGAGCTATCCGCCTTGGATCCAAAGTTGAAGATCCTGTCTAGTAAATTGATCGCTGGTCGTCCTGTCGTGCGAATCTTTAGCGAGTGGGACCCGGGGCAAGGATTTCATCCCGTCGCCCCCAATCTCGAAGACGTATTTTTTGTTCATTTGAAAGCGGGATAGAACGGAGAAGATCGCCGTTCTGGACCTTCGTTTCATATTCAAGCACAGGCGCTGACATGATGTTTGGTGAGTTTTTTCGTTTCGAGCTGCAGTACTGGTTTCGCGGTTGGATGATCTACATCTTTATCGCCATCGTGTCTTTGATGTTTGGTCTCGCGGCGGGTTCCGAGTTCGTGCAGGTCGGTGGAGCCATTGGCAACACCTATCGAAATGCGCCGTATATCGTGGCGCTCTTTTACGCAACGGCCAGCACGATTACTTGTTTCATGGCGGCGTCGATATACGATTCGGCGGCTTCCCGGGACTTCACCAGCAAGATGGCCGACATTTTGTATAGCAAGCCTTTGCGGAAATGGGACTATCTTCTGGGACGTTTCTTGGCGGCGTCGGTGGTGGGTTTTTTACCGACGTTAGGGGTATCCGTGGGGATTGGGATTGCGACGCTCGTCAACATCGGGGATACCGATCGTTGGGGGCCGATTGGTATCGCGAATCACTTGCTGGCTATTCTAGTGTTTGCAATTCCGAATACGTTGTTGTTCGGAGCGATTGTGTTTGCGATCGCAACGGTCACTCGCAATACCCTCTATTCGTTCCTGGGCTTGTTGGCGTTGATTGTTGGCTATGCGGTTGCTCAAGCCGCACTTGGCAAACTTGAGTTCGAGATGATTGCCGCGCTGTCGGACCCCTTTGGTGCGGCGGCGTTCGACTCGGCTACCAAATATTGGACGGTTGACGAACGAAACACGCAGTCGATTCCCTTGACCCAGTGGTTGATCTTGAACCGAGTCATCTGGTTGGGTGTAGCGGCGGCAATCTTTGGGTATGCGGGGACTCGTTTTTCATTCGAGATTCGTTCCAAACAGTCGCGGAAACGAAGGCAGGCCGTTGAGTCGAGTGATTTGGGCATCACGCCTGTCGCAGGCGGTCCTGTCTTGACCGCAACGTCATTGCCCGTCCGAACTCCCAAGGTTCGTTGGTTGGATCAACTTCTTTCGACTTTGGCCTCGGATGTGACCAGTATCGTCAAGACGACGACCTACATTTTCATTATGGCGTTTGCGGCGATTGATGTGCTCTTTGGAGTGATATTGGGTTCGCAAGAGTTTTATGGGCTCTATTCGTTTCCCGTCACCTATCGAATGGTCGAGGAAGTGATCAGTTCCTTGGCGATCTTTCCGTTAGCAATCATCACGTACTTTACCGGCGTCTTGGTATGGCGAGATCGCGACAGCCGAATTCACGAGATCGTCGGGGCTACTCCCAGTTCCAATTCGGTCTATGCGTTGTCTCGATTTTTGACCATGTTGATCGTGATTTTCCCGATTCTTGTAATCGGGATCGCTGCCGGTTGCTTGTATCAGGTCTTGCAAGGATACACTCGGTTCGAGTTTTCCGTGTATCTTGAAGAATTGATGGTGCTTCAAGGTTTCCGGTTTGCATTTCTGATCGTGATAGGTTTGCTGGCTCACTCGATCTCACCAAACAAATACGTGGGTTACGCGGTGTTTCTGTTCTTTTTCGTGCTCAATGCGTCTTTGTGGCAATGGCTGCGGTGGGATACGTTGTTGGTGCGCTTTGGTGCCCTACCGAGGCACACCTATTCGGACCTGTATGGGCTCGCCCCATTTCGCCCTGGCCTGTATACGTTTGCGGCTTATTGGTCGTTCGTCTCGATGGGGTTACTGTGGTTGACCGCAATTCTGATGCACCGTGGGACTCCGGCAGTCTTTTGGCAACGATTCCGCAGTGGGCTTGCGCAGTCGTCGACTCTGTCGCGCGGTTTTGCGACCATCTCGTTGATTATGGCGTCGGGGATGGGCGGTTGGCTGTATTACAACACGATGGTGCTCAATGAATTGGTTGGTCAGGCCGATCGTGAACAAAGGCAAGTCGAATACGAGACCACTTATCAAAATTTGGCCGACGTGACTCAACCCAAAGTGGACTCGATCAAGTACGCGATCGATATTTATCCGGAAGAACGAAATATCCAGTTGCAAGGGATCCAGTCGATCGTTAACAAATCGGAAGGGCCGATTGAGAAACTGTATTTGAACGTCGCACCCGGGTTCCTGACCGAGATCGAGATTCCGCGGGCGAAGTTGATCAACGACGATGAGCGTTTGCTTATGCGAACGTACGAAATAGTTCCTCCCATGGCGCCGGGCGAAGTCTTGGAAATGAAATACACCGTCCGGTCGAAAAACCGCGGGATCGAGAATCAAGTGAGCCAGACCCAAATCGTCCAAAACGGGACCTTCTTTAATAACTCCATTGCCCCACATTTTGGCTACGATTCGAATCGCCGAATCATGGACCCCAAACGTCGAAAAGCTCTGGGGCTGCCTGAAGCAGAGCCCTTCCCGGCGCTGGTTCGCGATTGCGGCGACCACTGCCTCGTGCACTACATGAGCAATGATTCGGATTGGGTGTCGGTTGAGACGATCATAAGTACGTCCTCGGATCAAATCGCGGTCGCGCCGGGTTCTTTGGTCAAGCAATGGCAGGACGGGGATCGCAATTACTTTCAATATCGGTTGGATCACCGCTCGTTGAATTTCTATTCCTTCATTTCCGCTCGCTATGAGGTAGAGAGGTCGATGATCGGCGATGTGGCAACGGAGGTCTACTACCACAAAGAGCACCCGTGGAACGTATCCAAGATGACCGAAGCAATCAAAATGACACTGGCCTATTGCACGGAGAATTTTGGACCCTACAAACACAAGCAAGCGCGGATTATTGAATTTCCACGAGTTGCGAGCTTTGCACAGGCATTTCCAGGGACGATGCCGTATTCCGAGAGCATTGGTTTCATTTCAAATTTGGAAAAACCCGACGATATCGACATGGTTCACTTCGTCGTCGCGCATGAGATGGGGCATCAATGGTGGGCGCACCAAGTGATTGGAGCCAAGATGCAAGGAGCCACCTTGCTCTCGGAATCCTTGGCCGAATACACCGCTCTGATGGTCATGCGCCGAAAGTACGGCGAAGACATGATGCACAAGTTTCTGGAATACGAAGTGGATCGCTACTTGCGGGACCGAGGCACCGAACAACTTAAAGAGAAGCCTCTGGTAAGCGTTGATCCGAATCAAGGTTATATTCATTATCAGAAAGGTGGGATTGTGTTGTACTATTTGGCAGAAATGATTGGCGAGGAACGCGTCAACGCGGCTTTGCAATCGGTCATTCAACAATACGCTTATCAGGGCCCTCCGTATCCGAATTCTTATGTTTTGATTGAAGCGTTGAAGCAACACACGCCTCCGGAATTGCACGGATTAATCAAGGACCAATTCGAAGAGATCGTGTTGTACGGCAATCGAACCTTGGAAGCGACCGCTACGGAACTGCCCGACGGAAAATTTAACGTTAAAATCAAGATCGAGTGCGAAAAGTTCTCGGCGGACGAGAAGGGTAAAGAGACCAGCGTGGCGATGGATGATTGGGTCGAGATCGGCGCTTTTACTCGTCCGGAATCAGGGAAACGCTACGGTCGACTGTTGCACAAAGAGCGAGTGCAATTGACGAGTGGGACTCATGAACTGGAGTTTCAAGTCCAGGAACGGCCCGACAAAGCAGGCATCGACCCGCAGCGATTTTTGATCGACCGCGTTCCGGGGGATAACCTGAAAACCGTGGTGATTGGGTCCTAAAAATCGATGGAGCTGGTTGGCGCGAATCCGCAATCCGGTTGGATCTTCTTTCTGCGGGTTCTACGCCGGAATAGACGCACGACGAATCGTCGGTAATCTGCTTTCGAGCCCAATGACTTGCGTTGCCGTTTTTCCGTACGACTATCGAATGACTTCGGATCGCTTCAATGCTCTGTTGATCAACCGAGTTCCGGACGACAACTTGAAATCGGTCCGCGTGCTGCCGTAGAATCTCCCGAGCCGACAGCGTTGCGTTGACGGTGATCCTCGAGTGGTCCGAAATGGGACATCCATTTTTGTCGGGGGTCCGATTCGTCTTCTTTGCTTTCTCCACCGTTGGCCGATGGCCAAATTCCGCTCCCGCCCGATTGCGAGACCAACGGTCACACTGTTTGGGGTACAAACGCGCGAGGGATGCTGAAGAAGTTAGGATGTCCGGTGAGATAACGCTCTTGCTAAAGCAATTGAAGGCGGGGAGTTTGCTCACCAATGATGGATGCAATGCTCGCGAACCAGAGTTGAAACTGCCAACGCGGTGATTGATGGAGGTTGGGAATGAAACACAACGAGAGTATCTCGCGCCAGAAGTTGGATGGAGAGGCCGTTGAAACGGGAGGTGACACTCCGGTTGCCGGGGTCGATTCGACTTCGCCGGTCGATGTTTCTTTGGGAGCAAGTCCAGCGAGCATCACGCCGAATTTTCAACTGCCCGGTGTTGCGTTCAAACAGAAGAAAAGCGATCAGGTCGGGTTCGAGCCGCCAACCGGTTTTCAGATCGTCGAAGTCATCGGCAAAGGCGGTATGGGGGTCGTCTATCGAGCGATCGAAACTGCCTTTGGCCGCGATGTTGCCCTCAAAGTACTTCACGAAAAAACGGCCGACTCGCAAATGTCGTTACGTTTTTTGGAAGAAGCTCGAATCACGGGGCAGCTTCAACATCCCGGGATTCCATCCGCCTATCGGGTTGGCTTTTTGTCCAACAATCAGCCCTATTTGGCGATGAAGCTGATTCGAGGCAAGGCGCTTAATGAGCTGTTGAGGGAGGAAGGTCCGAGCAGCAATCGTTGGCTATCGATTTTTGAAGGTATCTGTCAGGCGGTTGGCTATGCTCATGCGAAGGGAGTCATTCATCGCGATCTGAAGCCGCACAACGTGATGGTGGGAGCGTTTGGCGAAGTCCAGGTCATGGATTGGGGGTTGGCCAAGGTCGTGACCGACCAGAAGATGCCGGTTGAAAATGGAACGGAGCCCAACGCAACCGAAGCAGAATCCAATCCATTCCCGGCCAAGTTGACTCGCATGTCGCCCGACGTTTCGGAGAGCATTCCACCATCGTTGGTTGTGACCGCTCGCCCACCGAGCGTGACTCAAGAGACGGAGCAACAGCCGATGCCGCTTTCAGAGGCTCAAGGCAAGGTGGGCTACTCGACCGGCGGCGGGATGCAGGCTGCCACCGATCGTGGTTCTTGGGGCGAGGAGCGAATCAAGGCGACACCCGTTTATCAAGCAACCATTATGGGCAGTGTGATCGGCACGCCGGCCTACATGTCACCCGAACAGGCTTCGGGGGAGATAAGTCGAATCAACACGGCTTCGGATGTCTTTGGGTTGGGCGCGATTTTCGTTTCGTTGTTGACCGGCAAGCCACCGTATGTGGCCGCCAATATTGACGACGTCGTGGAGCAAGCCAAGCGTGGCGATTTGCAAGAGTGTTTTCTTCGTTTGGATTCGAGTCAAGCCGACCCTGAAATTATCGCGCTTTGCCGAAGTTGTCTGGCAGTTGATCCACGAGATCGACCACAAGACGGAGCGGAAGTGGCTCGCTCCTTAGAGCGAATTCGTTTGGCGGCCGAAGGACGGATGCGACAAGCCGAGACGGATCGTGAGCGGGCGAAAATCGAGGCGCTCGAGGCGAAACGTCGGCGGAAAAACTTGATCGTGGCTGGTGGACTACTATGCTTTGTTTTGGCCGCTGGGTTTATCGGAACAGCGGCGGGATGGATCGAAGCAAGAAAGCAACGGGAATTCGCGGAACAGGCGGCGCAACAAGAAAGCGCACGAGCGACCAGTGAAGAACAGGCGAAACGACGGGCCGAGGAAGCGGCTCAAGCGGAACGGGAAGCCAACGAAATAACTCAGCGACGATTGAAACAGATTCAAGCCATTAACCAATTGGTGTTCGATATCTTCCGCGACCTCAACATTCGTAAACTGGGGGCTGACAGTGAGCCGGTCGAGGCCTTGCTGGCCAAGCGACTCGTCATGGCTGGCCAGCGAGTCGACGAGGAGCTGGTGGGAGACCCTGAAACCACGGCCAATCTATTGCATCAATTGGGGACTTCTTTACACAGCTTGGGCTATCCGGCAGAGGCGATTCCTTTGTACGAACGAGCTCACAAAATTCGCGAGCCGCTATTGGGGGAGAACAATCGCGAAACTATGGCTTCGCAACTAAATTTAGCCGAAGCACTGGACGATTCGGGCCAACACCAATCCGCTCTGGAAATCAAAAAGTTGGTCTTGGAACAAATGGAGCGTCTGTTCGGAATTGAACATCCCGATACGCTGATGGCCAGAGCCAATCTGGCGTCCAGTCATTCTAATTTGGGGAATCACTCGGAAGCCTTGCCGTTGTTCACTGACGTGTTGGCAGCTCGAAAGCGAGTGCTGGGACCGGAGCACTTTGACACGCTCACGAGCGTCAATAATTTGGGATTTTGCTATTTGGAACTAGGCCGATATGACGAGGCGCTGAGTTTGTTCCAGGAGGCGATGCCGATCTTCGAGCGAGTATTAGGCCCCTCGCATTACGACACACTCTTGGCATCGGCAAATTACCTCCGCTGTTTGGAGCGATTGGAAAAATTTGAGGAAGCGTTGAGACTGGGTGAAATCAAGGCCGCCCTGGCACAAACGGCCCTTGGGCGCACCCATCATGTTGCGTTGGTCCTGACGCGCAGTCTCGCCTCGAT
>JAEUIP010000250.1 GCA_016795075.1 Planctomycetaceae bacterium
ACCAGAAGCAGGAACGGAAGCAACGGGGCAGGCATGTGAATCGCAAGAGTGGTCGTCGCGTACGCCGCGATGGTTGGTTGGCTCCCTTGACTTTAGGAAAAGATGTTTTGTCGAACGATCCGTTGGTTCATCAAGATGGACTGAGGGCGAGTGACCGAGGTTTCGTGCGAATCGACTGGGAGGATTACCTTCGGTTGCTCCGTTGGACGGCCAAGGATTCGACGCACGACGCCGATGGCACGGATCACGAAGTCGCCCAAACTGTCCTGCACCGGATTGGAATCGATGGCGACATGTGGCGTGATGTGGTCTGGAACTTCAAAAAGTATTTTGGCCAAAGCAGTTGTGCCGGGAAGTCAGAAGCGATGTCCGAGCACGCCCACCAGCACGGCAAGCGGTGGCGCCGCGGCCAGAGTCATCTGCGATTCATCCCAACGGCAAATTAGCGATTTGAATGTCCAATGCCCAAAGCTTCCTCAAGAGTACGGCAACCGAGCGTCGAAGATTCGCGCCCGCGCCGAATCCGTTCAGGCTCTCGTTACTTGCCGCAATGAAGCAAGTCAAATTTCGCTCAACAAGCCGCCTGGAACTCCTGCTGCACATTCACCCTGACGGCGATGTCCCCAGAATGGGCGTTGGGAAATTCTGCGAGCTTCGTGCAGCGGACCCAATATATAGATGGGTGGCACTTATTATTGAGCCCCACGGATTCTGCCGAAAAATCAAGCTCTACTTGGTTGATTGGCGAGAATTGTCTCCAAATTGGCTCCTGACCGCTGCTTTATCGCTGCTTTATGGCGTTCTGGCCCAGAAAAACACAAAATCCTTACGGCAAGCCCTAGTCATTCGAGACCCTGATTCGCTATATTACCGAGCCGGATAACCCCAGATCTCAAGGAAAGGAAGAGCCAGTTATTATGGCTGAACAGGAAAACGCAACCGTTGCCATCGACAACGCGGACGGAGCCACGGAAAACAACGTTAAGCTGAATTATACCGTTGATGTCAAAGTCGTCGGCGATTGCCAACGCCATGTCACCGTCGTTATTCCAGTGGAAGACGTGCAACGTTATTATCGCGCACGATACGAGAATCTGGCACCGGTGGCAGAAATCCCGGGCTTTCGCCCTGGGAAAGCACCTCGCAAGTTAATCGAAAGCAAGTTCCGCAAAACCGTGACGGAACAGGTCAAAGGCCAGTTGCTATTAGATACATTGACACAAATCGGCGACGAACAACGGTTCTCGGCCATCGGCGAGCCAGTTTTCGATTTCGAGAGTGTTTCCGTCGAAGAAAACGTGCCCCTAGAGTTCGAATTCGACATCGAGGTTCGGCCCGATTTTGAGTTGCCACAATGGAAGGGATTGGAACTTCCGAAGCTGGTCCATGAATTCACAACCGCGGAAATCGACACCCACGCGGGGTTGTATCTGCGCCGCAATTCCAATTTGGTTCCCGCCACCGATGCGGTTCGCCCCCAAGATGTTGTTACGATTTCAATCGAAACCTCGATTGATGGTGAAGTGGTTGCGGCCATTGAAGAGTTGACCCTGGACGTTCAACCAACCGCCAGTTTCCGGGATGCGACGATCGAGAATTTCGCTGGTTTGTTGGGCGGTAAGTCGATCAACGATGAAGTTCAAACGACGACCAAGATTTCTGCCTCCGCATCCAATCCGGCCGCGCGGGAAAAAGATGCCGTTGTGAAAATCAAGGTTTTGGACATCAAGCGTTACGAAGACGCCGAATTGAATGAAACCAATGTCGCGAAGTTCGGTTCCGACTTTGGAGATGTTGGCGACGTTCGCGACGCCATCAAGGCAGAACTCGAACGTCGGATGGCCTACGAGGAAACTCGTCGGACGCGATCGGCCATTACCGCCTCGTTGACAGAAGCCGCAAACTGGCAACTACCGCCGGAGTTGCTGGAACGACAAAGCCGCCGCGAATTGGAACGAGCGGTCATGGAGTTGCGTCGGAACGGCATGAGCGACGACTTCATCAGCGCCTACGAAAACAAGCTGCGTCAAAACAGTGGCGAGCAAACATCAACCGCTTTGCGTGAACACTTTATTTTGGAACGGATCGCCGAATCTGAAGGCATCGAGGATGCGCCGGAGGATTACGACCAAGAGATCGAACTCATCGCAATGTCCTTGGAAGATTCTCCACGTCGCGTTCGCTCACGATTGGAGAAGAATGGCCAATTGGACGCGCTGCGAAATCAAATCGTCGAACGCAAAGTCATCGAGCTGATCAAGTCGCATGCCACGTTTAAGGAAGTGCCGTTCCAAGTACCCGTCGATAACGTCGCTCCGGTCCGCGAATATTTGGCGGGTCGCGGCGATGCCGAGATTCCTGTCGCGAAATCCGATTTCGTCGAGCCTCAGAACGCAATGGGCAAGGGCGAACACGTTGCCCCGCGGACTGGCCGATAAGTTTTTGTGAACAGCTCCCGACGCGTTTGGGTTGGCGAAACGACAACGTTTCGGGCGTTGTTCGGATTGGGTTCAGCACATCTTCAAACGGTGCTGGGCCCTTATCTCCCCGGAAAGCACCTGCCAAACACGGTTAGTCTTTCCGTTGACCTGGAAGATGGCGATTCCATTGCGGTCCATGCCAACGGACCGCAACGGCCGGACATAGCATCGTTTCCGGTCGATCCCGTGGTGGTTATCTCCGTCCATGGGTTAGCCGGTTGTCATCGCAGTCGTTATGTCGAGCGACTCGCATGGCACGCGACGCAGCAAGGTTGGTTCAGCTACCGCATGGACATGCGCGGGGCTGGGGACAGCGGCCTGAAGTCTCGCTTCCTTTACCATGCTGGGCGCAGCGATGACCTACTCGCTGTTGTTCGCTTTGTTCGCTTGCGTCATCCGCACGCGAAGATTTTCCTCTGCGGATTTTCGCTCGGTGCTTCGATCACCTTGCTTCTTATGTCGGACAACGCGGCCATTGCCGCCTGCGGTTTGGACGGGGCAATTGCCGTTTGCCCTCCTTTGGATCTCGCCTTGAGTGCGGATCACCTGCAACGCGGCTTGAATCGAATTTACGACCGAGTCTTTGCCAAAGCACTCTGGCAGTCATTGCTACAACGCCCTAACGCGGTGCGGCAATTGGGTGCGAGAATGCCTGCCCAACGCCCGACAAGTCTTAAGGCGTTCGATCAACGAGTGACCGCTCCGCTGGGTGGGTTCCAATCGGTCGAAGAATACTATTCGAGGTTCAGTACAGGACCGTTGGTGCGTCAGATCCAGGTCCCAACATTGGTCATCATGGCCAAGGACGACCCCATGATTCCATTCGAAGTCGCCGAGCGAACCGAGTGGTCGTCATCGACAAAACTGGTCGCCACCGAACGCGGTGGGCACCTGGGGTTTATTGGGACGGCGGATTCGGATGGAGCGTCTCATGGAATCCGTTGGGTCGAATTGGCAATCATTCGCTCCATCGAAAACCAACTAGCCAATGCCGGAAGTCCTTCGAGTGAAAACTCGTAGCGGCAATTTACCGAGAACGACTCAATGCTTGCCCGCAGTCTTGACCAGCATTTCGCGGACAGCAAAGTACGTTGCAAACAACGGTCTGTCGTGCTGAAGTTTCGGTCGGTACAATCGCCCTTCGGACTCGAAGCGGGTCGCGAAGCCTTTGACTCCCGCTGGCGGATTGACGCTTTGTCGTCCAATGGGGCTGACGCTCTCCGGCAATGCCTGTTTGTTCAGGATCTTGCCTGACCGCCCAAAGGGTCGGACTACGTTTAGGACAAAGTCAAGTTCTGTGGGTGCCGATTGGCGGCATACGAACGAGTTTTTTAAACATGAAACGCTAAGGTAAGAATCGATGTCTTCGCAAGATTTCGCAACCACAACGGCAGAACCCGCGAGCAGTTATTTGATTCCTGACATTGCTGTGCCGCCATCCCGCTTGTTGATGGGACCCGGCCCCAGTGAAACACATGCCAGTGTGTTGGCCGCCTTGGCTCGCCCGACCGTTGGGCACTTGGATCCGTTCTTTCTGCAGTTGATGAACGAAGTCCAAGAAATGCTGCGTCAAGTATTTCAAACGCAAAACCGTTTGACTTTGGCCGTCAGCGGCACTGGTTCGGCCGGAATGGAAACCTGCTTGGTCAATTTGATTTCGCCCGGTGATCGTGTCGTGATTGGCGTCAACGGAGTTTTTGGCGGTCGAATGAAGGAAGTCGCACGAAGGGCGGGTGCGGATGTCCTGGCGATCGAGCGACCGTTTGGCGAGGTGTTTTCATTAGAAGAAGTCGAACAGGCCATCAAGCATCATTCACCGAAGCTTGTGGGTTTGGTTCACGCTGAAACTTCCACAGGAGCTCGACAACCTCTGGATGGATTCGCCCGCGTCGTCCGCGAAGCCGGTGCGTTGCTAGTGGTCGACTGTGTGACCTCGCTCGGCGGTTGCGAAATTCCGATCGATACTTGGGAGATTGATGCCGCGTATAGCGGAACGCAGAAGTGCTTGAGCTGCCCGCCGGGACTCGCACCGGTTACCTTTGGGCCCCGTGCCATGGAAGTTTTGAACGCTCGAAAATCACCCGTTCAATCTTGGTACTTGGACATGGGATTGGTCAGCAACTACTGGGCCGAGTCGTCGCGTGCGTATCATCACACAGCTCCTATCAACATGAACTACGCATTACACGAAGCCCTCCGATTGGTTTTGCAGGAAGGCTTGGAGCAACGCTTTCAACGGCACAATTTAAACCATCAAGCGCTGCGAAACGGATTGGAAGCAATTGGGATCGAGTTCGCAGTTCGGGCCGAATGTCGTTTACCGATGCTCAACGCCGTAAAGATCCCGGCTGGGGTCGATGACGGAGCGTTCCGCAGTCGCTTGCTCCGCGAGTTTGGGATCGAAATCGGCGCGGGATTAGGCCCCATGAAGGGTGTGACTTGGCGAATCGGACTAATGGGTGAGACGGCTCGACCGAAAAACGTGCTGCTGTTCTTAGCAGCCGCCGAGCAATGTTTGATCGGGCAAGGATATCGGTTAAACCCAGGCGCCTCCATCGCTGCCGCAAATGACGTTTACTTAAAATCCCGTGGCGCATGACCACGTTTTCGAACGTTCCTAGGCCGTTATGATTTGGTTGATTCGATCACTTTCATCGTCAACCACTTGCCTTGCCAAACCCGCAATGAAAATACAATTGCTAAGGTTCCAATCCAACCCGTCAGTGCCAACCACCACCGAGTCGCAATCTCCCCCGGAGGCGTATCGGGGTGGTCCAAACTACTGCCCAAAAGCACGAACAGGACGCTCGTCAACAAAAACGTCAGTGTAACAAACCAAGTGTCGCCCGCTCCTTTAAGCACGCTAACCTTTACGATCTGAACGGCATCAAACACGCAGTAAATGGCCACGAAATACAAAAAGTGCAGAATGATAGGCTCGATCGTCGCGAAGTCCTGCGTTTGTTCGCGATGCAGCGTCAAAATGGCTGCCGGGAACAAGGTGTACAACACGACGAAAAAGCTCGTGAACGCCACCGCGATGAACAGCGCACTGTACATCGCTCGCTTGGCCATCGCCGAGTTCTCCTGCCCCAGTTGATTTCCAATGATGGACGTCAGCCCCATCCCCAATCCGTAAATTGGGACAAACGCCAACAGATTGATGCTGAAGGCCAAACTGGTGGCCGTCAGATAAACCTCACCCAATCGACCCATGACGGCGATGAAATAAACGATCGCCAATCCTTCGATGAACCATTGCAAACCGCTGGGACCACCAAAGAACAAAAAGCGACGAATAAAGCCTCCATCAAACGAAACACCTTTCCGAAAGTCAAATGTCGATAGCTCGGGAATCCGAATGATCACCGCCAGCGTGTAGAACGATTTCGCCCACATTGCGATGACCGTCGCCCACGACGCACCTTCCAAACCCATCGCCGGCAATGGACCAATACCAAAAATCAAAATGTAATCCAAAATGACGTTAAGGATCGTCGCATAAATGTTCGCCGCCATTACCGGCCGAGTCTTTTCCAGGCCAATCAAAAGCCCTTCCAAAACGCCATTGATCAACATTCCAATCCCAGACCAAATGTAAATCCGGAAACAAACGCCTTCTGCGCTGGCCAACTCAGGGCTTTGCCCAAACCAAATAAAGAAGTCCTCCACAAAGAACCCGGGCAAGACCAAAAACGGAGTGCTTGCCATGGCCAAGTAGAATGCGTGCATCACCGAACGTCCAATTTGCCCCGGTTGCTCTGCTCCCCGGTATTGAGCAACAAACGCCGTGACATAGGTGACAATGCCCAACGAAAAACTACAGAGCGTCCAAACCAACGTTCCGACCGTTACAATGGCCCCAGTATCCAGGACCGAATAACTCAATAAGAAGAGTCGGTCCACAAACTGCATGATACTGTAACACGCCGTCGAAACCATCAACGGAGCCGCTACCATCAGGACATCGCGGATCCCGAGTGGCTGCTGCCATTTCGTTTGCAACTTTTCGAGCAGGTGGCTCATCGGGGACTCGGTGGACAAATTGGTTTCGGGGAACTCGCCAGAATACTTCCCCGCGGTCAAATCGCGAATAGGTGTAACGACTTTCCTGCTGCCTCGAAGTTCGTTTCCGGCACTCCTTAAACGCTTCAAGCGGTGCGGCCTTAGAGTACCGCTGTGTCGGGTTCATCAACGAGTGAAATTTTGCTAAAACCAACGGTAGGACACACGAGAGTTTCCGATGTTCGCGATACCCAAACACGCCATTTTCGCAACTGCCGACCGTCAAGGACCGCAGCCGGTACAAAGATAAGGACATAACATGGCCACGATCAAGACGGACATCCTCATCATTGGCTCGGGACCGGGTGGCGAAGGGGCCGCCATGCAGTTGGCCAAAGGCGGAAAAGAAGTCGTGGTTTGCGAACGGTACCACCGAATTGGCGGCGGCTGCACGCACTGGGGCACGATCCCCAGCAAAGCGTTGCGATTTGCAATTTATCAAATGACCGAAGCACTAAAGAGCCCCATCATGGTTCGTGCGGGCGTCAAGGCTGAACCCACGATGAAGGACCTGCGTCTGGGCGCTCAGTCGATCATCTCCCAACAAGAGAACATGCGTCGAAGTTTTTACTCACGCAACAATGTTCAAGTAATCTCGGGGCACGCGCGCTTCGTGGGACTGAACGAAGTACTAGTCGGCCAAAACCTCACCGTTCAAGCGGAAAAATTTGTTCTGGCCGTTGGCTCGAGCCCCTATCGCCCGCCAAATGTGGACTTCAATCACCCGCGAATCTTCGACAGCGATACCATTCTGAACTTGGACGAAAAGCCGCATTCCATGACGGTTTACGGAGCCGGAGTCGTCGGTTGCGAGTACGCCTCGATGTTCCGAAATTTGGACGTCAAGATCAACCTCGTCAACACGCGGGGACGACTGCTTGAGTTCCTGGACGATGAAATCTCCGATGCCCTGAGCTACCAAATGCGTGATCGGGGCATGTTAATCCGTCATAACGAAGCCATGGACCGCATCGAGCCGCTGGAGGATGGCGTTGTCTTGCATCTGAAAAGCGGCAAGTCGCTAAAAACAGACATCCTGTTGTGGGCCGCTGGGCGAACCGGAAACGTCGGCGATTTAGGCCTCGATGTGTTGGGACTAGAACCCGATCAACGCGGTTACCTGTCGACCAACGAGTACTTCCAAACGAAACAACCACACGTCTACGCAGTCGGCGATGTGGTCGGCTTCCCCAGCCTCGCAAGTGCTGCCTACACGCAAGGTCGAGGGGCCGCGCGACACATTCTCGGTTCCGCCGAAAAGATCGAACGAATTAGCGACATTCCAGCTGGAATTTATACAAGCCCCGAAATCAGTAGTATCGGAAAAACCGAACGAGAACTCACGGAACAATGTATCCCCTATGAAGTCGGTCACTCCCACTTCAAGAGCCTGGCTCGCGCGCAGATTTCCGGACGCGCCGTTGGGATGCTCAAGATCTTATTTCACCGCGACACCTTGGAAATCTTGGGCGTCCACTGCTTTGGAGCCCAAGCAGCCGAGATCATTCACATCGGCCAAGCAATCATGGCTCAGACCGGCGGCGGCAACTCACTCAAGTACTTCATGGACACCACATTCAATTACCCAACGATGGCCGAAGCTTATCGCGTGGCGGCACTCAATGGCTACAATCGCTTGCGAAACGAGTGACCCGCCAGT
>JAEUIP010000251.1 GCA_016795075.1 Planctomycetaceae bacterium
AAGAAACCGCCGGACTCCCTGCGCTCCGGTATCCAGCCGCTTTTTCCGGAGTGGTCCATCTTGAACGTGGCGAACTGAGCCCGGTCGATCCGGCAACCCTTCCCGACAAAATCAAAGTTGCCGCCGATAGTGGTTTCAAGTGGCTCTTCGTTGTCGAGGGCCAGGAAGGCGTCAAGTCCTCGGCGACGATCCGCGTTCGGTTTGTGCCGCGAAATCTTCGCGGTGCGTTGGCCATGTTGATGAGTGTATTCCAGGCCAGCAATCCTCGGATTTTTCAACACTTCAACAAAGTACAACTCATCGCACGCAATCTCAATTTTCCCATCAGCAGCGCCGACCGCTTTTTGCCTGGTGTACTCGCAGCACTCGTCTCGGACCCCAATGAGTTGCCCTCCCTCCGCCGCGAGATGGGATTGGGCAACGACTCGGTTGGTATTGGTGTTGATGCTTGGACGCGGTTCACCAATGAATACGCACCCGACGGTCCCAAACGCGGTGAACGACTCGTGCAACTATGTCACGTTATGCTCGAGCACCATGCCAACGACCTACAACGCATGCCCTTGGTTCACCTGACAGTGCATCTGAATCGCAGTCAGTTGGATGCCTTGACTTGTCAAACCGCACTGAAGGAAATCGACAAAGCGCACAGTGGCCCTCCGCAATCACTGCACGAGAATTATCTGCAACTGCAAACGATTGCGGGAGCCGTCCAACGCTCGCATCAATTCGACTTTCTCCGCGAATTGATTTCTCGGAAAGACGAAATTCTGACAACCCTTGCGATTCTTAGTGCGACACGGCTTTATGATTTGCCCCCGGACGATTTGAACACGCTGCGCGACCTACTTGGCACAACCATGAACTCGCGGGCGTTGCCTCCTGACTCACCGCTGCGGGAGCGGGTCCCGATCGAATGTCGCTCCGATCTTCGTTCGCTTTTCGGCTCAGCCGATTTGGGAAACTTCGCCGCCCAGTGCCGCGCCCGCGAAGCAGAGATATGCAAGTATCCTGTCACCAATCTAGACTTCGAGTGTTTTGATCCCACGCATGTGCGGCCCCGCTATGCTGCCGAAGATGAAAGTCCCGTGGTTCATGTTACCTGGTATGCCGCGTACAATTTTGCGTTCTGGGCCCGATTAAAGTTGCCCACTCGATCGGAATGGCTTTCGGCCGCTGTTCCGCTGGGCTGGGCATCACCCTATCAGTATGATGACTATCGTCTTGCCAAGCCAAATTTCGATGCGGCAGGAACCTTGCCGGTTCGTCGTCCGGCGACAACACCAAGCCATGCGGGCTGTGTCGACATGACGGGCAATGTTTGGGAGTGGGTCATGGACTGGTGCCCAGCACGTTCGGCACAAAGTGAATTGGACGAAACTCGCAGGGCACTTCAATGTCGCATGACGTTGGGCGGAGGTTGGCGGAGTCCTTTGCATGACCTTAATCTGACGACTTTTGCGCCGCTGGCTCCCGGCAGCCGCTGTGTGGATGTCGGCTTCCGTTGCATCAGACTCGGAAAGTGATGGCACGATGTCCGAAAAACACAACGAGCCACTTCCGATTCGCATCGCCAGCTTCTTCCCGTGGCCAACAACATTCGGCATTTACCTGACGCTGGCGGTCATGACTTTGGCGGTGTTTATTTTGTGGCAGGAACATGGCAATGCGTTGCCATGGAAGTCCGTCCCGCAACAAGTTCTGGTCGATGGTTGGTTGCGTGGGGTGATGAACGAAGCGAACATTGGGTTCGCCTTTCAGATGTGTCTGATTCTGGTGTCGGGCAGCGCTTTGGCGCAGACCCCCGTTGTCGAACGACTCATCAAGCGACTGGAACGCGTGGCAAGTCTCAAGCGGCCGATGGTTCCGGCCATTATTTTGCTCTCCCTGGTCGCGGTGGTGACTGGTTTGTTGAACTGGGGTTTGTCGCTGGTATTTTGCGCGATTCTCGGCCGACGGGTCAACGAAATTTTGCGACGACGATCCGCAACGGAGGAAGGATTTCACCCGAATTTTGCCGTGATCGGAGCTGCCTGTTATCTCGGAATGCTCGTTTGGCACGGCGGATTGAGTGGAACGGTGCCCCAGTTAGCCAACGATGAGCATGTCATGGAACGGTTGGAATTGGTCGCTCAAAAAGCCGAGCCTCCGTCCGAAATGGACGCGACCCAATCGGACCTCCCGACACCAAACGCCAGCGACCGTATCAGCCCCAAACAACCACCGAAATCACCACGAATTCGGATCGAAGAGACCACTTTCTCGGTAAGGAATCAAATCGCTTGTGTGTTGCTTTGGCCGATTCTCGCCGCGTGGCTCGTGTTGGCGCACTGGGTATTCTTTCGCAAGAACCACAGTCTCCCGCCGCCTCCGCCGACGGAGCCTGTTGCGGTACCGCCAAATCATGGTTCGATCATTAGCCTTTGGGCGACCACCTCCGTTGCCTTTCTGGGCCTGTTCGCGGTAGGCATGCATTTGGCGTCAGCCGGTTGGGGAGGTTACACCATCGAACTATTTGCTTGTGCCATGTTATGCCTCAGTTTGATCGGAGTGAAGCCACAGCAATACGTCGCGAAGCTGAGCCGGACCGCCGGCGAGATCATGCCGCTCGTTTTGCAGTACCCGCTCTATTGTGGCATTTTAGGCATCATGCAATCCGACGACTTGCAACTGGTGAGCTTTCTGGCCAGACATGGGCATCGATGCTTCGAATACTTGGGGCTGACGAGCGAAGGCGCGTTTGTGGTCTTCACCTATTTTTCGGCTGGTCTGATGAACCTCTTTATCCCCTCTGGCGGTGCTCAGTGGCTGTTGCAAGCCCCGACATTTTTGGAGCTCGCTGGTCCTGATGTCGACCGAAGCAAGATCGTGATGGCCATGGCCTATGGTGAACAAACGACCAACATGATGCAGCCGTTTTGGGTGCTGACGCTCTGCACCATCATGCGACTACGACCGTGTGATATATTGGGTTACTCCGCTTTGTGCATGATCCCGGCCGCTGCGGTGTTCCTGTTTTGTTTGCTCTGGTTTTGAGAGAAGTGGACGCGATGGACCCACGATTTGAGAGACTTTATATTGAAGCTCGAGAGACGTTTGTCCGTGTGGCTTACGGCATTACCAAAACGATGGAAGATGCCGAAGAGGCGGTACAAGAAGCCATTCTCAGTCTGATGCGTGTCGACGGAACCAAGCTCGAAGACGCTCGCGTTCCTGCCTATGCTTTTGTGAGCGTCAAAAATGCTGCACTGCAATTGCTGCGTCGCAAGAATCGGCAACCGGAAATCTCCCTTCCCGAAATCGACGCTTTGGCTGCGGATCTCACCGGTCCCGAGCCCGCGGATGACTCCACACACTGGGACGAGTGTCTGCGAGAAGCCATGGAGCATTTGCCAACTGCGGAAGCAACCATCATCAAGATGTTGCTGGCCTACCCCAAGCCCAAGGAACTGATTGATGCATTGGTCCGAGCAACGGGCCAATCTCCCACCGACAGTCTGCGGAGAAAAGTCAAAGTGCAGCTGGCGATCGCCCGCAAACGATTGGAGATGCTCGCCAAACTCTGCGATATTCGTCGAAACTCTCAGTCGCCGACACTTCATTCCCTCGTAGAAACGACCTATACAGGGGATTGTGTTTACCACGACATGCAATGGGGACTGCGACACTACCGCAAGTTAGAGGGAGTTCCCAAGACAACGTTGTTCGATCTTGTTGTCTTCACACGAAATATTCATCTCGCCCTGAGAGCTCCCAAAAACATCAAGTTCGAAAGTGATCGACGCGCTATATTCGGTATCCTCACAACGGAGTCGCCCTCGACCCGCCGAATAAGGTTAAAGAACGAAAAGGAAAAAGTGCGAATAACCCTGACGGTGCTCAAACTTCTTCAGAAAGACGGTGATCGAGTTCGCTTGGAGGCGCTCCGCGAGGAGTTCAAGGGTTCGCACTTGGCCCTGCGTCGTTGGCACGAAGAGAAGGCAACCCAATCATGACCAAACTCCAAGATCTCGACTGGGCGGAAGCCATTCAGTTGTATCGTCAAGGCGATCTATCTTTAGGCGACCTGTGTGAGTACGCGCGAAGTGCTCGATTATCTGCAGCCGCCCAAATCGAGCTGCAAACGACGATTGGGCTTGGCCGCGCGTTGGAGCGCGAACAAAATCGCCAATCGTTAAGGGCGATCATGTCCAAGTACGGCGGACAAGCCGTCACGCAACTTGTCACAACCGTGTCCCTGTCCGAAGCGGCCTCTCGTCTCGCCAGCCAATATTGGACCGAAAAAGCAGCCTTGGCGGCAGCGACGGCCAAGCCGTCCGCCAACTTGAAAGCACTTTGCGATGTTCATTGCACGTTGCAATATGCTCCGCCGGGCGGCGTGGAACAGTCACTCGAACTCATTCGTTTCTTGAACGATGACTGGAAGTTGGTAGTGCTTCCTCCCAGTTCCGACGTCGTCGCGATTGCAGTTGGCGGTCGACCGTTAACTTCAGAGAAAGGCGTGTTTGTTCTACCACTCAAGTCAGGCGGTGTAGACGACGGCAGCGATCCACTACCGGCCCGTGAAATCGCGGATCTTGTGTGCCGCGAAATGCTAATCACTTTCCGGGACGGTCCTCAGTTGGCAATAATTTTTGCCTAATTTGCAACACGCTCAAACTATTGCGGCGACATCACTTACGGCGAACTTACCAAGACTTTTTTCTGGTCGCTGCCGCTTCCGACGATTAACCGCGGCGCGCCGACGGCATTATCTGGGTAGCGATTCGCCGATTTCACTGCCCAACGCGGGCGACGGCGAGTGGCCGCCTTCCAAGAACGTCGTCTATGTCTGCGGCTTTCATGAGGCTGGAGCGCCAGATCGAAAAGCGGCTGGCGGCCCAACAGCTTTCTGCGCGCGCCGTCGTGAAGTGGGCGAATCGTGGTCACGTACCCCTGGTGCCAGACCACAACACTGACGAGGGCTACTTCGGCATTTGTGGTGCCCTGCAGATCGAACGTCCGTTGGTGGAGATCACGCTGACGCCGCGGCGGCGAAATCGTCGTCACGCTCTGCGGTGGTGTTCGACCGGCACCGGAGCGTCGATCGTTGCGAATGTGGTTCGCGCTGGCCTGGGCATTCATTTGGCCTGGAGGTTGGTCTACGAAATTCCTTTCGGTCGCAGCCGCGAGTATCTCGTCACACCCCGCTTTGGCGAGGCTCGATTTGATGCGACGCGTGCTGCCGATGGCCATCTTCAATTCAAAGATTTGCACGGACCATTGAACGCGCAACCCCAAATTGTCGTGGACCGTTCCTACGGTCCAACCAACACACAACCCCCAACTGTCGTGGACCGTTCCTACGGTCCAACCAACGCGCAACCCCAAACTGTCGTGGACCGTTCCTACGGTCCAACCAACGCACAACCCCCCACTGTCGTGGACCGTTCCTACGGTCCAACCTATCCCAAGGATTTGAACATGGCCGCTGAACCACACGTCGATGCACTCACCCAGGCTCGCTTGCGTTGGCTACAAGCAAAAGGGCTCATCGATCCCGAATCCTCGCCCCATTTGTGGCAAGAGTTTACCCAATTTGATGTCGAATTGACTGCCCGGCATGTTCAACCGGACGACTTGATTACCGCCAAGGCCTGGAACCACATCGTCAATCGAATCGCGGCGTTGGAACGCTTCGGGGCCAGCTGTAACGACTCGGGAGTGTCCGCGGAGTCGTCGGCCTTTCGCACCGGAATAAAACGTCGTCGCGGCGCGGACGATTAACCGGAACCCAACTTTGGCATTGTATTTAAAGACCGGCGCGGGGCCGGTTTTCTTGAAACCACTTAGGAGATTTACAACGATGGCAGTGCGCACGGACATAATCGAAACCGGGAATTTTTCTGACGCAGAAGAAGTCCCCAAGTACCTCTACCCATTCAACATTCTGCTGGTTTGCCGTCTGTTGACGAAGGACCATGGCCCGGGTCGTCCCAACCTGATGCCCAAGCAAATTCGCTCCATGGAAGACGTCAAGGATCTAAAGCCATCCCAAAACGTATGGCTCCAAGACGAACATGGCAACGAGCGTGAGTATGTTATCGACTACACCTTGGATGTCGTTAGCGGGCAGGACTTGATCGACAACACCACGCCCGCTCGTTTGGAAGCGATTCTCGCACCGGCCGATGCAACGTCGCGACACGAGCTTGGCTTGCTCGATCACCTTTCGCATCAAATTGCCGTCGGTCATTGCCTGATTCAAGCGATGGATCGGGGAGTCGAAATGGATGCGAATCTGACAGCTCGAGTCGACTCGGCCGAAAACTACTTTGTCGAATTGCTTGACGAAATCGAAGCGATTACTTCCCAAGCAACGATCAACTAACCCATCCAATCGAGGAGTTCCAGCAAGATGTCTACAGCAATCGAAAACACGTTTGTGGCCCCGGCATTTTCGGCCGACGAAAACTTCACGGCCCTCCAGCCGAAATATGACTACGACTTGACGAACCAGAAAAGAGGCGGGACTCGCAAGCTATCGCTGCCTGGAGTTTCCGCGTTGTTGCCAGCCTCCATCCAAGGCCGTGTCAATTCGGTACTGGCGGATCGGAAGAAGAACGGCATCACGCCCAACAATTCCGCTCAATTGCGACGGATCATGCAGGACGTGAAGTCGCAATTGGCGTCGGTCCGCGGCATCAAGCAGTTTCTCGCTTGGGCCGCCAAGAAAAAAATCAAACTCAGCGACCGTCAAGCGGTCAAACAAGGCCTCCAGGACTGGACTGCGCAGCAAGAGAACTGTCGCGACCATGCGATGACCAAAGTGTTGGCGGCAACTCGGTCGCAGGAACGGGCCTTGCGCAGTCTGCATGCGTTTTTCGACGTCAGTGGCTGTGAGGGCGTTGTCCGTTCGGTGTACTTGGCGAACATCGATCCCATCACCACGGAGCTTACTCGCGAACGAAAAGAGCCCAGCTTCAAAGAAATGCCGCGCGAGTGGTGCGTCGGCGAATCGCGGCCCATCCTGCGAGCTGCCGCTCAGGAAGATGGCACTCCGTTCCCCGTCACCTTGATTCCATTGGCCGAGAAACTTGTCTTTCAAACGCGCACCGCGATCGTAGGACTTGGCGTGGATCTTGACGGTTTGGTGGACGCGCAGTGGTGGGCGACCACGGCCTCCAACGCGGGCGCCTTGGCCATTGGCAATTGTTCCCTTGAGCACATCGGCGGCACCGCTTGGTCGGACGAAAAAAAGGCGAAGGTCATGAATGACCTCTCTTCGGAAGATCCTGCGATGAAGTCGTTGTTGATCTGTGGCAATCATCCGGTAACACGAGAAGCCAGCGACTGGGAATCGACGCCGGTAACGGTTTACCCCAGTTTGGTCTATGCGGGGCTTTTGCTGCGAAACGAGGTGACGCGAAAAGATCTGTGCTTCAGTGTACCGCCGGTGAATCCCAACCGAGACAAGATTGTTGGCAAATGGTTCATCCGTCCCATCTGCGCAACCCTTCGCGATCGGAAGCAACATCTCTTGGAGATGCCGATCGCCGTGATTGCCGAAATGAGCAACAAGCGATTGGACGATATCGTCAAGGTTTTTTCGTCGTCGCGCACTGCGTACAGCCGAAGCTCACATTCAGCCGAGTTGGAACTGGCGGTGAACTTGGCGCGGAGTATTGTCCAACATTGGCTGCTCATGCAGAGCGGGATTAGCGAGACACAGGACGAAGCGCAACGCATTGGTCGCGAATTGAATGTCCTGTTCAAGTCGCTTTCGTCCAGCAAGTTTCAAAACAAGCCCTTCTTGGCAGCGGGCTGCGACAGCAATCTCTGCCGACTGGAAGACCAACTGGCCCGCAACGACAACCACGAAGTGATGCTTGACGATGCCACGGGCGAACCTCTACGGACTGGCCGCAAGGTGATGGTCTTTCCCCTGTGGGTTCGGTTTCGCAAGGGGATCGAAAACTTCGAAGTTCATTTGTTGCAGGAATAGGCGCTCGCTCCAAAGGGCGCTGCCCGGCTCGGGGAGACGATCCGTTCGCGAATAAAACTTTTCCTCCAATCGGACTAGTGCTTTGTCACAGCCAAAAATAGGGGGTCTGGTAAAGGTGTCAGGAGTCAATTGTGCAAAGCACCCGCAGGGCCGTTCCGGCAATTGACTCCTGACACC
>JAEUIP010000252.1 GCA_016795075.1 Planctomycetaceae bacterium
TCAGGGTGGCCCGTTCGCAGGTGCAGCCACGCAGCGGAGCCATCGGCCGCATCCTGGTTTTTTACGGCGGCAGCGAGCCCGGCAACCTGACCGCGCAGACGCTGCACGCGATCGCACAGGTTGCGCCGCAGGTTGCTGGCGTCGACGACACAGACGACCATGTCGATCGATTCTCCGGGAACTCGCCCTAACAAGACGTCCGACGTAATTTTTTCGTCCGGAGAACGCGGCGCCAGACTGTAGGCACCCGGCAAGTCGACGACGTTCCACGTCCGACCATGAGCGGAAAACTCGCCGGATTTCTTGGCAACGGTAACACCGGGATAATTCGCGACCAACTGCCGCTGACCGGTCAACGCATTAAAGAGGGTCGATTTTCCGGTATTCGGATTGCCAACCAATACGATTGAAGGAGCCGCTAATGGCTCTGTCCCCGAACGAGACTTGGAATCCATGGCCCTATTTTCTTAGAGTGGGCGAACCAAAACACAGGCACCACACGTTCGGACACACATCTTGCATCGATCCAATTTCACAATGCATGTCTCACCCGGCCGAACCATTTCGATCGTTCGCCCAGTTTGAAATCCTAGTTCCTGCAACCGAGCCACCCCCGCGGGCGCTCCGCTCACTTCGACAATCTCACCACTTTTTCCGATGGGTAATTGCGATAAATTCAAAAAGGACATTTCGAGTACCAGCCATAGCGGGAAACGAGGCATTCCTTTCGCAGCGACTCCCTTCTCTCCCCTCATCGCTTCGAACGACCTAATTGTACTGAGAATCGATCTCAATAAGCAAGGGGCATTAGCCAAATCGCCGCAGAACCCCGGAAACCGCCCCACGTGCTAGAGTGCCACGACACCCACAAGGTGGGTGGCATCTATTGGATGGACGGCGCGAATTGAGATTTGAGATTTTCGACTTCCTAGCCAAGAACTAAGAACTACGAGCTAAGGCATTTCATCCGTAGCAATCGGTGTTCCTCCGTGGCTCGTTTTTCCGGCTTTGGCCCGCCATCCTTGGCTTTTTGCCCGTGGGACGACACCCACAAGGTGGACACCCACAAGGTGGGTGGCACCTATTGGATGGACGGCGCGAATTGAGATTTGAGATTTCGACTTCCTAGCCAAGAACTAAGAACTACGAGCTAAGGCATTTCATCCGTGGCAATCGGTGTTCCTCCGTGGCTCGCTTTTTCCGGCTTTGGCCCGCCATCCTTGGCTTTTTGCCCAGGGGACGGGCCATTAACAGGATCAGCCAGCGTTCGGCGTTGGTCGGGCGGCGACGACGGCGATTTCGACCAACAAACTCACCAAGTTGCAATCATTCGCGACAAATGATTCGGTCAGTTGATCCAGCACGTTGGGGCCATAGGCGGCCGGAGGTTGTTTCGTAAAGTGCTGGAAAGCTCGGTTTACGAAGGCGCGGTGCATCTCCGGACTACGGGCTAAATACTGGGCTACCGACCCGATGTCCGTGAATTTTTCTTCGCGCCCATCTCGATCCAAATAGAGACCAGACGTATCGATCGGTTGCGATTGTTCTTCGCGACGAAAGCGACCAACGGCGTCCACATTCTCCAAGGTAAAGCCAAGGTTGTTGATCTTGGAATGACATACTTGGCAGGACTCGGGACTGGTCTGTAACTCGACGCGTTGCCGAGTCGTTAGGTTGGGGTGCAGGTCCGGACTCAATGGCGCGAAGTCATCTGCCGGAGGTCGCAGGTTTCGCCCCAACAAGTACTTGTACAGCACAATGCCTCGATGGATGGGAGACGTCGCGTTGTGGTACGACATACTGCTGGTGAAGAACGGGTGAGTCAGCAGGCCCCACCGCAGGTCGCTCTCCACGGAGCGCACAAACCCCGTGCTGCTGGGCGCTCCCTCGGCCGGCGCCCAATCCGGGCCGTAGAACTGATGCAGTGCTGCCGATGTGTAAACGCTCTTGTTGGCAAACAAAGTCCGTAAGTCGGATTTGCTGTCGCTCAATAGATCGGTCAGTGCCAGATCAAAGGACTGTTGAAGGTCACGTGCGACGGCCGACGAAAATTCTGGAAACAGCTCTTGGCTTTTTCGCAGTTCCTTGGAAGTGTCCAGTCGCAGCCACTGATAAAACAGCTCCCGATACTTCGCTTGGACTCGGAAGTCATTCCATTTTCCCCAAACATAATTGCGAATGTCCTGTTCGGAAAGTTGTTCCTGGTCGGCCAAACGCACCAGTTCTTCATCCACAGGCAATGAGTCGAACAGCACAAAGGCCAAGCGATTGACGCCTGTTCGAGCCTCGCTTGCATCCAATTCCGCGGCGGATGGATACAAGAAATATGGCGACTTCAAGGCCAACAAGAGACTTTGTTTGATTGCCAACGCTGTATCTTCGTGCGCCGTCAACGCTTGGCCAACGTACCGTTGTCGCTGCTCCTCGTTCAGCGGAAATCGGAACGCTCGTTGCACGGTCGTCGTTAAGAATTCTCGCAATACGTCACGCTCGGGCGCATCCGCCTGCTTCTTGCGGAACTCCTCAAGGAACTTGGGCCACAGATCTGTATAGGCGATGTCCGCAAATTCCAAGGCAGCCTGAGTCGTTGCTTGGTCCCACTCCGGGTTCACCAACAGCCCGCGCGAATATCCATACGTTTGGTCATCCGGGGGCAATTTGGTTTGCAACGAAAACGAAGGTGGGCACCAACCGGGAATCAGATGCTGTGTCGGAATGATTTCTTCGGTACCACCGGGCGGCACCCACGCGACGCGAATAAAAGCGGGCGGTGTTTCCGTTTTCCTTTCGCGTTGTCGCATGTCCAAGCTCAGGGGATAGACGCGTCCAGCCGTCAAATACACAGTACGTCGAAATTCGGTTTGATTGCCCGATTGCACATGATTGTCGAAGAATTCGACCCCTTCTCGACCAAGTTTCAAGATAAACGAAGTCGAGCCATGCACGACAATTTCGTACTCGCCGCTGTGGTCCACTTTCAAACCACCCGACCAATGAATGTAGAACTTGTTGGCTTGGATGTCGGAGCCAGGACCGGTCAGTCCAAAATCAAAATCGATCGTCGGATCGATCCGATCGATCTTCTTTTCCTCATCTTTCCAATGTTCTCCGTTGAAGTACACCCCTTGGATCCCGCGTTCAGGTTTGGCCCACAACAGTCCATTGGCCAACGAAGCATAAAGATCGGCGTAACTTTGCCGCAGTTGATTGGCGGTCAGGCGAGAAAACGCTTTCTGGGCTGGTCGATTGCGGAGCTGAGCCGCTTCGCTATAAAACGCATGGTGCATGAATGTGGCAACAGCGATCGCGTCTTCGCCTTGGCAGTCCTCGGGCGAGCCTTCCGGCATGGTCTCGGCAATCACGTGGGTCAATTGTCCAATCGAATCGTCACCAATCAACGAGGCGGAATAGGCTCCGTCGACGCCTTCTCCTCGTTCCCCGTGGCAATCGGCACACATCGCCGCATAGATTTGCTCGCCGCGCCGTCGAAGTTCTTCGTCATCGACAAATTCCGCAAGGGAAACGCCGGTTGCCGGAGTTGCCCGCACGATCACTTCACGAGGTTTCGTTGTATGCCACGCCAGACTGGACGTTGCCAATACGGAGAGTCCAATCCCAAACCACGATATCAAACGAAGTTCGATGCCCCATGGGCAACGACGACTGTGGGGTTTCTGGCCGATTTTAGTCATCACGTCCTTCCTCAGTTGTTCGGTTGTGATCCACCCATTGTCCATTCAAGCGACGCTGGTGTGGGCCAAAGTTGGCCTTGTACTTCAGGCTGGGGCAGGAGGCGACATAATACCCTAAGTACAAATACTGTAGCCCAACTTGCCGGCAATATTCCAGTTGGAACAGAACCGAATACGTTCCTAAACTCAACGCGGCAAATTCGGGGTCGTAATAGGTGTAGACCGCTGAAAAGCCAATTTCGCCACGGTCACAAAGGGCGATCCCCACCAATTTTGTACCGACGTAGTACGCGATTTCCAAAGAGTGAAACAGCGAACAAACAAATACTTGTTCATAGAATTCCGCCGTGATTGATTCGTCGGAGCCCAACCACCCGCGCCAACCGCTGTGCCGATTGATCAGCTCCAATCGAGCTTGATCGCGAGTAGGCAATCCCAAGCGAGCGGTCACTTGCTTTTGACCACGCAACCAAACGCGGCGTTGACTGCGGCTGATCTGGAAATCTTGAACGGGAATTCGCAGCGAAATACACTCTTGGCACGAATCACATTGAGGCTCGTAAACGAGCGGCCCGTGACGTCGTTGCCCAGCCTCCAAACGACGATCCAAGTCCGTGGCCCGTGTGCCGCCGTGGGGCAACCAGTACACCAACCTCGCTTCTCGATCCGGCAAGTACGGGCAGGTCAAGCAGTTTCGCTCCACCTCCAAATCGGACTTGAATGGCAGTTCGTGCTGCATGGAAGGGGCCAAAGGTAGGGGGACTGCGTCTGGAAGCTCGGTCGTCTATCATTGTAACTGGAGTACGCTCCTTTGCCAAAACCCCTCCGACTCTTAACGATGCGTCCAAGATCGCGTTTGATCGAATCGGCAACGTGAGTCTGCATAAAGGTTGTCCATGGGTCCCTTGATTTGTTTCGAACAATTGAGCGATCTGATGCGAAATCACCACGTCGTTTTACTCGATGCTCGTGGCGGCGCGGATGCGCGACATCGATTCGAACAGTTTTCGCTACCAGGTGCCATTTTTGTTGACTTGGAAACGGAGTTGTCCGCGAAGCGAGCCACGGCGGCAGACGGTGGTCGTCATCCATTGCCCACGGCCGCGAATTTTGCCAAGCAGGTAGCCGATTGGGGCATCACACCCGAAACGCGGGTCGTGATTTTCGACGATAAAGGCGGAGCCAACGCGGCCGCCCGAGGTTGGTGGATGTTTCGGGCCCTAGGGCATCAGAACGTCGCTGTTTTGAACGGAGGACTCTCGGCGGTCCCTCGCGACGTCCGCTTGCCGCCGACGTCGCTCCCAACGCCAACAGGTCATGGCGACCAATATTCCAATGAGTGGCAATGGCCGGTCGCAACCATCGTTGAGGTGGAACAGGCTGTCGAAGACCCACGTCGAATGGTCGTCGATGTTCGGGAAGGATATCGGTTTCGAGGTGAGTCCGAACCAATCGATCTTGTCGCTGGTCATATCCCGGGTGCGGTGAATTGTCCTTACATTGAAAACCTTGATTCGGAGAGCAAGTTTCTACCAGCGGCCAAGTTGCGATCAAAATACCAAGAATTGTTGGGCGGTCGCGAACCAGAACATGTGATCGTGCATTGTGGCAGTGGTGTCACGGCGTGTCACACCCTTTTGGCCCTTAACGTCGCCGGATTGGAAGGGGCTCGTGTATACACGGGCTCATGGAGCGAATGGTCGCGAAACGCCAAGCCAATTGCGACCGGGAGCTAACCTATCGTGTTGACTCGGTTGTTTCTCCTGTTTGTGTTGGTCCCTACCGCCGATTTGGTTTTGTTGTGGATTCTGTTCATCACCCTGCCCTGGTATGTGTCGCTCCTTTGGATCGTGACGACCGCTCTCTTGGGCAGTTTTTTCGCGCGGCAGCAGGGCGCAAAGGTCCTGAGGGAAATTCGCCAAGAAATGCAACGGAACTTGTTGCCCGCCAATTCATTGGTCGACGGCGTCTTGGTATTTGCGGCGGGAATCCTCTTGATCACGCCCGGCGTTCTTACGGACTTGGCCGGGTTTGCCTTGTTGCTGCCTCCGGTTCGCAAATTCCTGCGCCAACAAGCGTTGGACTATTTGAAGCAAAAAATCAAAGTGGAAACGGTCAGCTTCACATCCAACTTTGCTACCAAACACGGTAGCAACCATCCGCATTTTGACGACCCCAGCATTATCGAAGGGGAAGTTGTTGATCGGAAGCCGTAACGGGGCTTAAATTCGATCCATTCGAGTTTCCCCGCTTTGATTCGCCTGCCAATAGATCCCGGTCTCCACATCGAGACAGGTCAGCCAACCTTTTCCGCACGCCCAAGTATCGATACAGATCGCGTGACCAACGGACTTCGGCAGCCCGCTTTTTTGCGAGGTGTGACCGCAGATGACTTTTTTGCCCGAACAATGCGGGCCAATCGAATAGAAGTCGCCCCAATAGAGGACGTCCTCGAATTGGTCCTCCATGTCAACATCCGAGTCCACTGACGCGTGAACAAAGATATGATCTGGAGTTTCATAACTTGGCGAAAGATTGTCCAAGAACTCCCAATGCGAATCTGGTACCGCGTCCAAACCTTCACCCTTGTAAACCTGCTCGTACGAATCCCAGGTGGCATCGCCGCCAACCATTGCCCAGCCACGGCGTGAAGTCAACATGTTTCGAGCGTTCTCCATCATGATCTCATGATTCCCCCGCAAACAAACCGTATTTCCTTCCTGCATTCGTTCGATCAAGAATTGGACCACCCGCGCGGAGTCGGGACCGCGATCCACGTAGTCGCCCAAAAAGACCACGTGGTCCGCTGCAGAAATCTTGGCGAATTCGAACAGTCGGAGCAAGGCATCAAAACAGCCGTGAATATCACCAATTGCTAAGCGACGCATGGTTCCCGCCATTTGGAGTCTGATCGAATCTTCGATACATGAGGTCCGTTCGAGCCACAAATTTTACGCCGGATACGACTTCCGCGCCTTCGTGAATGAGCGGATGTTGAAAGATCAGTCCCATCCCGGTAATCGGTTTGACTGACAACTCGGGTGACGTGGCAAAGATCGTCTCACCGCCTTCAAATTGTTCATTGAGGTAGACTAAATAGGTGTAGAAACTTCTCTCCGCTTCGTTTCGTTCGAACGAACCGTCCGTATGGGGGGCGAATCGCATGCCCGGTTTGTAGCGGTAGCATCGAAAACGCTCGTTGGCGCCGATAATTGCGAAACCAAACATTTCGGCTGGAACGTGCGGCTTGGCCTTCTCATAGAGTCGCTGAGCAAGCTCCAAATCATCGAAGATGACTCGTTCGTTATTTCGAATGTCCGTTCGAACTCGCGTGCCTTTGGCCGTATTGATTGGTGCCAAATGGGGACCAAGGCGGTCGATCTTTTCCATCAGTTCGGCGCATTCGGCGGACGTCAAAACTCCAGGAATTTTTACGACTAACGTCGCGCGATTGTCGACTCCAAACATTACCAACCCCGTCCCCCTAGTTTTCGATTGCAAAAATGGCTTGGCAGCGGCCGGCACTGACACCGACCGGATTGTCTCAAATTCCGCCGACCGATGCAATCCGCGCCGTGTCGCAGGGGTGTCATGCGCCATTAGAAATGTCCCCTTAGTTTAGGCGACCATTAGAAATGTCCCCATGATAGCTGGCTTCAATAGGAGACAGCGGATGGAGCCGATTTCGATGAGTTGTCGGGAGCGTAAGTGGCTGGACGTGTTTAGCCGTGTCGCAGGGGACATGTCTCTGGGCAATTTCCATTCCGTGGTCAAGCGGATACTTGTCGGCACGTCGCGCGCCCGCAACAATGAAGCACCAGGGTTATGGAACGTCGAGGTGTCGTGAGATGGTATGGAACATGTTTTTCGTGGGCTTCGTATGGAGTCTGTTTGTCCCGACGATTGGCGTTGGGACGATGGCTGTTCAAGACGAGCGGGCGATCGCTGATTCTCGAGTGCCACAAATGTTGTTGCCCGCGATTCACAGCGTCGAAGTTCAAGACGCGTTAGATTTGGATGAACCCGAGCGGACGTGGCTAGAATCTCAATTCCGTGAACTAGATGGTACTTGGTGGCAGGCGCGGAATCTGCCACCGGAGAAACAGCTGCAGGCCGTGGCGGATGTTGAAGCGAAGCTAATGGCGAGACTCAAAGAGCGGCTTAACGAACAACAACGGGAGCGGCTGGAACAGTTGGTCATTCAAGCTCAGGGCTCAAGGGCTTTGTTGCGACAGGACGTCGCGACACGACTAGCGCTGACCGCCAGTCAAAAGAAGCAGTTGAGTGATTTGGTATCGACGACCGTGGCCTTGCAAAACAAACTGGATGAACAGCGAAAAAGTGGTGCCGATGTCTCTGAGCTGCAAAAGCAGTGGCAAGAGCAACTGAAGTTGGAACAAGAATCATCGGTTCGCTTGCTGGATCAATCCC
>JAEUIP010000253.1 GCA_016795075.1 Planctomycetaceae bacterium
TGGCAACGGTCGTTGAATCGGCATTGGAACAACGGAAAAGTGAATTGTTAGGACGCGAGGCCCGCGTCGTAGCCAACGAAAAACGGTTGATCAACTGCCACCAAGTGGACGTTAATCAACTGATGCCATTGAAGTACAACTGGGCCTGGGAACATTACATCAATGGTTGTGCCAACCATTGGATGCCAACCGAAGTTCCAATGAACAAGGACATCGAAATTTGGCGTAGCGATAAGCTCTCCGATGACGAACGTGCCGTAATCATGCGAAACTTGGGGTTCTTCTCGACGGCCGAAAGTTTGGTCGGCAACAACTTGGTGTTGGCCATCTTCAAGCATGTGACCAACGCCGAATGTCGACAATACTTGTTGCGTCAAGCGTTTGAGGAAGCGGTCCATACCCATACTTTCTTGTACATCGTCGAGTCTTTGGGCCTGAACGAAGGCGAAGTCTTCAACATGTACAATGAAGTTCCGGCAATCGCTCGGAAAGATACGTTTGAAATGGAACTAACCAAAGAAGTCTTGGATCCAAACTTCTCGACGGATTCTTTGGAAGGTGTTCAAACGTTTCTGAAGAACTTGATCGGCTACTACCTCATCATGGAAGGGATTTTCTTTTACACCGGCTTTGTGATGATTCTGTCGTTCCATCGACGCAACATCATGACCGGAATCGGCGAACAGTTTCAGTACATCTTACGGGACGAATCGATTCACTTGAATTTTGGCCTGGACCTGATCAATGGTATCAAGGCCGAGAATCCGGATGCTTGGACACCCGAGTTTCAAGACTACATTCTCGGGTTGGTTCGCCAAGCGGTGGAATTGGAAATTGCCTATGCGGACGACTGTTTGCCGAATGGCGTCATGGGCCTGAATGCTGCTTTGTTCCGGGACTACGTGCAATTCATCGCGGATCGTCGCTTGGAACGAATTGGATTCACCAAAATCTATGGCAGCACGAATCCATTCCCGTGGATGAGCGAGACGATGGATTTAGCTAAGGAGAAAAACTTCTTTGAAACTCGAGTCACGGAATACCAAACCGGTGGTCAACTGGATTGGGACTAGTACGACTCTGTCCTCGAAATCATGTCGTTTGCGACACCATGTCAGATCGAAAAGCCCTGGTAGAAATGCCAGGGCTTTTTTAATTGGTCGTCACAGCCCAGGTGATCCAAGCTGGTACTCCATTGCGATCGGTATCAAAAAACGAAACGTCTGGTCTGGGTCTTCTTCGTGTTTCTTTGTTTGGCGATCGGGCTTTACCCCTGCTTTAGCTCACGTCAGAAGACAAAATCGGACTCCTGCAAACAAACAGCGAGCGTTTACTCGAGGACAACCTGTGGCGAAGCGGATTTTACTGCCACATTGCGGGAGGCGGGGTCGCGTTGCTCGTTGGCTGGACACCGTTCGTCAAGCCGTGGCGGCTGAAGCACGTTTGGATACACCGCTTATTGAGCAAGATCGATGTGCTCTCCGTCCTTGTGGTGGTACGGCAGCCGTTGGCATCGCACCGTTCTCATCAACAGGCTGGATCGCAAGTCTTGGTTTTGGCAGTTTGCGAGTTTGTTGGCTCTACTTTGCCTGGCAAGCGTGCAATAGCATCCGCCGTCGCGACTTGCGTTGCTACGAGCGAATGATGACTTGTAGCTACAGCGCTTGTTGTGCGGCCATACGCTACGATTCTGGCTGCCAATCCTGTTGGTTGGATTGAATCTCGAGTTCTCCAACGCCTATCCGATCGTCGCTTGGTTGTGCTGGATTCCCAACCTGGCGGTTCCCGATCGGATACTTCGTATGGCTAAAAAGTAGACCGACTACTTTGCCGGTGAGGCCGCGTTTTTCACATATTTGTCCAACCACCGAATCGTCTCGGCTTGCGTGTGGAGCACGGATTCACGGGCCTGATATCCATGACTTTCGTATGGCAACATTACCAACCGAGCATTGCCACCGTTGCCCTTCACGGCCTGAAACAATCGCTGCGATTGGATCGGAAACGTTCCAGGATTGTTATCCGCTTCACCGTGAACCAACAACAAGGGTTGATTGATTCGATGCGCGTGTGAAAAAGGAGATACCTTCATATAGACTTCGGGTGCTTCCCAGAAAGTCCGACGTTCCGACTGAAAACCAAAGGGCGTTAACGTTCGGTTGTAAGCACCACTGCGGGCGACTCCGGCTTTGAATAAGTCCGTGTGGGCCAAGAGGTTTGCGGTCATAAAGGCGCCGTAACTGTGTCCACCGACGCCCACTCGATTGGGATCCGCGACGCCCAAATCGACGGCCTTATTGATCGCGGCTTCCGCCGCCTGCACGATCTGCTCGACAAAGGTATCGTTCATCGTTTCTGGATCTCCAATGATCGGCATCGTGGCGTTGTCCATAACGGCATAACCCTGAGTCACCAAAGTCAGGTGACTCGATCCACGGATCTGGGTGAATTGCCACGGTGAGCCGCTTACTTGCCCAGCCGTCGCAGAGTCATTAAATTCCAAAGGGTAGGCCCAAACGAATAACGGCAAGCGAGTGCCCGGCACATAGTCAGCGGGCAAATACAACGTTGCCGACAATGCGACCCCATCGGCTCGTTCGTATTTGACTAGTTGTTTGGTAATTCCACGAATTTGCGGCGTGGGATCGGTAAACGTCGTCACCGGCGATTCCGTCCCCGTTTGCAAGTCTTTTCGATAAAAGTTCGGAGGCAGGTCGTTTGACTCGCGCGATGTCAACACGATAGGTTTTCGTTCGGCGCCACTTTCCAAGATACGCACCGGGCTCTCAAAAAATCCTTCCTCGCACCGCCATAATCGTTCCGTGGCCAATGTCTTGAGATTTTGTCGATCCAAGAACGGAAGGTTACCTTGCGGAGACGCCCCGGCCCCTGTACGGTACACCCAATCACCGTCTTGCCTAACCAGTCGCTGCCCATTATCGGATACTTCGGTTACCAATTGCCCGGGGTCGCCATATCGATCACGTAAACTGCGATCCATCAAGATGACGGGCTCTGCGTTTGGCACACGCTGATCGTGCATCAGAGTTCGGGTCCAACGCCGATCGCGGTCCATTTCGGTTACGACCAAGAGGTTCGAATCCGCGAATTCGGTCAACCCCGTAAAGCGATATTGCACTTTGACCAGTTCGCGCGGCTGGCTATCAAACGGTGCCGATAACGCAAACAACTGATCCCGATGTGGAACCATCTTTCGTGGATCACCGCCATCCAAGGCTTCCGTCCAAACCAGGGTCGCGGGTTCGTTCGCGCGCCAGCGAATGCTACGGCGCCCGGTTTGCACTCCTTCGATCGGAATGTTGTCTGCCAGTGGAATATCTGCGACGGAATAGATTCGCTGGCCCACCAAATCCCAAACTTCAATATCGCGGGGAAAACTGCTTAAGGGATGCAAGTAGGAGAAGGGACGCTTTACCCTCGAAACCAAATAGTACTTCCCGTCAGGGGAGGTCGAGCAACTTGTATATATTCCAGGGACGCCGAGCAATTTATGTTCCCCGGTCACAGTGACAAACGTCAATTGGACGGTTGCGTAGTACTCGAACAATGCTTCGTCGTGAGGATTACTCAAGAGGTCTTGATAGGTTCGTACCGGAGATTCCAAACCTTCAGACTCTTGAATATTCGGGCCGCTGGGGATACGTGGAGCTTGCGGTTCGGCGCCGCGATCTGCCGGGACAGTTCCGCACACAAACGCCTGTCCATCCGGAAGCCATTCGATCCCCAGGGTCAAGGAATGCAAGTTGGTAAGCACGCAGCGGGGCATTGTCGGTGTCTCAACGGATACCAGCCACAACTGCGAGCCCGCATCGGAAACGGTCTGCACCGTAAAATAGTCCGAGCGATGCGACCAACTGACGTCAGCAATCTTCTGGTCGGCTGGCAATGGGACCTGCACCGGGTCACCTCCCGATAATCGCCGGATTGAAACCGATCGATCGTAGCCTCCTGTAAACTGACCATTGGCGACCGGGTCAATTCGCATCCCGGCCAAACGCAACATCCTGCGTGAAAGATCCGCAATCGACGGCATTGCCGGACGTTGTACCAATAACAGCCACTTCCCATCCGGGCTGGTCGAGATCTGGGGCGTAGGGTCGGCGTCCAAAATGTCAACGACGTTGGCGGGCGGCTGCATGTAACCGTCGTCGCCATGAAGTCGAATTGCAATACTGCCCCAGAGGTTCAAGGCCAAGCAAATAACAACAATGCGAAACCTCATCGAGTTGTACCGTGGGCCGATCATCAAGTTTTCCTCGTGCAGATTCATCCGTCGAAAACTCGGCGATTCGAAACGAAGCGTCGAGAGCGAACCAAAATCGTAGTCCGAAATCGCTTGGCCAACAATCACGCGGCAGTAGGAGTTTCCTTAGGACAGGATGTTGTCTCGCTAAGCAAAAAAGGCCGAGTCACTTACGGACTCGGCCTGACAGTCAATCATTGGAAAATGCCAATTCAGCGAATCGTCACGCCGGTGGTTGTTTCGATGCGAATGACTTCGGGTTGCAAGAACTTGCCACTTTCCATGTTGGAACCACCGACCAGAACCAATTGTCCCGGTCCGAACGGTAGCATGCGATGGAAAAATCTCGAATCATCGGTTTGGCCGATGGCCAACCATGATTTGTGATCCGCACTTAGCATTTGTACGCTGCCATCGTAGGTCGTGGCGATCAAACGTCCGTCGATCGGCCAACTTGCCGCTCCAAATCCGATCATGTTTTCGGTGCCCACCAATTCCGGCCCGTCGCTCCATTGTTGAGTCAGCGGATCGAAAACGGAAGTCTTGCGAGTCGGACCACCCTGTTGCTCCATGCCGCCGATCGCAAAAATCTTGCCTTCAAAAGCGGCCAATGCCAAAGCTCGTCGATTGAATCCGGGTATGGGAAGCTCTTCCCAGGTAGGTGATTTGGCCTTGAGGTCCAAAACGATCGCGGTGTCGTGCCACTGGGTTGAATCCGGTCCACTCATGTTCCATCCGCCGACCACATACAATTTGTTGTCATGGACAATGGCGTCGTGACTAGAACGGCCGCTAGGCATCTTTGGCAACGCAGTCCACTGATTGGTTGTGGTGTCGAACGCAGCGACTTGGTCTTGACTATACAATTGGTGTGGTTCACCTTCTTCGTTTTTGGCAAAGAAGCCTCCGACTACGATCAGACGCGTTTCATGGGCGACCATTGCCAAGCCTTGCAAACGATGGGCCCCCTCTGAAACAACTTCCCATGAACTGTTTGCATCCTTCAAATTCCAACGCAACAATTGATTCGATTGCGATGTGTTCCAATAACTGTGGGCGGTGCCGGTGTGTCCTCCGTAGACGTAAATCGAGTCGCCAATTCCAGCCGCTCCAAAACTTGTGATCCCGAACGGTAGCTCGGGTAGGGTTATTCCCAGTTCACTGGCGGTAACCGTCTGTGCCTTTACGTCGCGGTTGGCCTCCGGTGTTGATGTTAGGCCGGTTGATTGCAATCGCACCGAAAGGGTGACGTAGGTTCGAACTTCGCTGAAGGCCAACCCGTCGGCTTCGCCCGTCTCCGTACTCGAAGACTTTGCGTACAACCCGTAGTCGCCCTTTTGGGTAAGTTTCCAAGTCGCCATGCCTTGCGCGTTGGTCGTCAATTCTTGCGCCTCTGATCCGCCGATAACTTTGATCACGGTGTCGGCCAACGGTTTCGGGCCAACACAAGCTTGAGCGAGGACTTCGTTTTCTTTTTGAGACAATCGCAAGAGGGGGCCCGTCGTAGGCGAATCGCCGAGCTGTAAGCGATCGAATCGACCGATGTCCAGTAGCCCCATTGCCCGATACTTCAGCAGGAACGAATCGCCGCCACGAGCGATCACGCCCCAGGTAACAGGGACTTCGATTGCAATCGCATCGAAGTCTGCAGGAATGGTTCCGACCATCCGATCCTCGGCCATTTCCAACGCGACAGTTGTCCGTTGACCGTCGATGCCGTGCAAGATGGCCGTGGCGTCCGCCAGTTTCTTCAAGTACTCCGGATTGTCTGGTTGTAGTCCCTCGCTAAACACGACGGAAAACTGTCGCGTTCCTGGTTCTGGGAGTAAAACCCATACCATATGTGACGATGCTGTGGCGGTCGATAAAGCCAGCCAAAGGGCCGCTAGGACTGAAGTCAAACGAGGGGTTTTTCGTAATGATGCCATGAGATTGGTCTCCATTGGTTGTCTGGTGTAACGATTTACGATTCGTTTTGATTGAGAGTGTCTCGCGCGAGACACGTCGTGTGTTTGGGGCTTATCGCGAACTCAGTTCGATCGTCAGTTCATTGTCACGGCCAGCGACAATTTCGACCGACAGACTACCAGGCTTCTGGTACTTTGCCGGAAGCATCACGGAGCCAAAGAGTTTCTTCTCCCCAGTGGAACGCAGAGCGTCGAATTCCTCCAAGTCTGGCTCCAAAGCAGAGACGACCACATGGTAGGATCCCGCCGTTGCGCCGTCCGCCGATGATGCGTCGAACTGGCCGTGTGCGGCTTCAACGGTGCAGCCGACTTGGCCAGGCGACGTGGGAACCAGCGTGATTAGGACTCGCCCAAGCGGCTGGTCATTCAGGGTGATTGTACCAGAGATTGGGAATCGTTGAGGCTCTGTTTCCCGACACCCAACGGTGCTACTCAGGCAGAGAATAGCGACCAAGCCACGCAACCAATGAAGCCAAGCTAGTTGCGTCCATGCTGGCGGATCAACATCCGGTCGTTGATTACCGTTATTCATCGTTAATCACCTCTCGACCAGCGCGGGTGCCCATGGCGTTCAGAACGAGTGGGTCCAGTTCGTCGGCTACATAGCGAGTACTTCCGTCCATGAGTAAGAACAAGAGCCCACCCGGATGCTCGCTCGAAAATCCACCGAGCGTTGCTCGTGACGGTTTATTCAATGCAAAGAGCGTCGTGCCCAGCGAAATCCCACGTGGGTAACCGACCGCCCAGCGCGCATAGCCGTAACGAACGGTTCCTCCGATTTGTGGGACGGAGGAGCCCCACAAGAAGTCTTTTGCGCCATAGGTCGTTTCTCCAATCGCCAAAGTATTCGAGCACCCATCCAAAATGTCGCGAAATGCCAGTGATGGATTCTGATATCCATAGGTTGGCCAATGGACACCGAACATCCCGTCGCAGCGGACCATGTGATTGTTGGTCCCTTCATTGGCCAGGTAACTGCTTGGGCCACCAACTTCGTTTCCGAGTGGTTCCGGCACCCGGCGAGGGATCACCATTGAAGGACACAGAAAAATGGGCAGCGTTTGCTGGGACAATTCTGCGTTTTGCGGATCCGTGTAGTATCGTGAAAAGTCGTATTGACCGTGCAAATTGCTCTGTTCGATGTATGGCAGAACCGTCAGAAAGACACTGGCAAAATTGCTTTCGACCGACCCAACCGGAAATTTTTGATGGCTACTCTCGTAATTATGCAGAGCCAACCCAATCTGTCGGAGATTGTTGCCGCAGTGAGTTTGCCGCGCTGCTTCGCGGGCGATTTGAACGGCTGGCAATAGCAAGCCCAACAAGACGCCAATGATCGCAATCACGACCAACAGTTCCACCAGCGTGAAACCGCCGGACTTTGAGCTTGCGTTGCAAATGAATGGGCTTCGCCCACGAAATGAATAAACAGGACCGCGCATAAAAGACCTCCTCAGCGCCAAAGGTTTGAATCTCAAGTTCGAGAAATAACTTGAGAAAATCCTGCGTGGCTGGCGGAGATTGGCCGGCACATGAATTGCGCCGGTTGCGCTACTGGCTGGCTGCGTTGGCTGAGTCCGCGAAACGATCTTGAGACTCAGTATCAATAAAATATGGACAAGATCGCTGCGGGGCAAGAGGGGTGGGGTGAATTCAGGCAATTATCGAATTCGTGACTGTCCCCACTACGAAAAAATGCTATTATTTAAGCGGCGTTCGGCACAAAAAATGCACCGAGGGACCGGTCCCAGCTTCCTCGACACTTTGGCCGGCATAGCGACGGTTACCAGAACATGGCCGGCATCTTCGGAAACTGGTAGCAGAACTCAACGGATACGAGTGGCATGCGACTATCGTTTGGACAGCACCTCCAACAGAAACAAAC
>JAEUIP010000254.1 GCA_016795075.1 Planctomycetaceae bacterium
CGCGGGCGGGCTTCCGGAAAATACGACTTCCGCGAGTGGCTCCAACGGTTTGCCGATTGGTACCCCAAATCCAGGAATCAATCCGGCTTCCAATCCCAGCCCGCCAGCGACTGGAATGGTGGGAACCAATCCAGCACCGTTAGGTCAATCGCCGTTGTCGCCCAACGACAACAACCCAGCGATTACGAATCCCAATCCATCGCCACCGAATTCGTTGACTCCGGCGTTGGCCGCGTCGGCTGGTCCGACTGGGGCACCGCTGCCTGTGGGTAATCCACTGCCAACCGGTCCACTCGGAAGTGCACCTCCACCGGGAGCCAACCCCGCCAATTCGAACCTGGGAACCTCCGGCATCGGTGGAAGTTCCGCGGGTCCAAGTTCAACGGGTGTTGGTTCGACAGGCTTCAACGCAAACCCGAGCCCCCCCTCGGGTTTACCGAACACTCGACCGACGATCGGAATTCCATCCGCAAATTCATTGGCTGGGAATCCCGCTTCAAGTCCGCCGCCGGCATCGTCAACGCCCCTGGCATCCCCAAGTACTCTCCCGCGATCTGGCAGTTCCGGCCTACCGATGGCCGATCCGATGTCGCCCGATCCACGCCGAACACCGGCCATGCCCGCGAACTATCCAACCCAGCCCGGCGGTACTCAACCATCGGGTATTCAACCAAGTTCCATCGTGCGAGAGAATCCGCCGTCGAATTTCGGTAGTGGGGCAGGGCGGACGCCCGCTTCGTTTGTGAGTAACCGGCCTGGCGATCCACAATGGGAGATTCAACAACAGGCCTCGTTGGTGATCGAGAAGTTGGCACCTCCTGCGGTCCAAGTCAACGTGCCGGCGAAGTTCATGATGGTCGTGCGGAATGTTGGTCGAGTCCCGGCCGGACAAGTGTTGATCCGTGATCGCGTCCCTGAAAAAGCCCAACTCTTGCAAGCCACGCCCAAACCAACCCGTCAAGAAGGCGACTTGATGGAGTGGGAACTTCCGTCCTTGGCGCCTGGCGATGCGTTTCAGATTCAATTGGACTTGTTACCAACCGAACCCGGCGAAATTGGCAGCGTCGCGCAAGTCACTTCCACCGCGGTTGCGGCGACACGAACACGCAGCACCCGTCCGCAGCTGAGTGTACAACACACGGCCGCGCCCACGGCCATGGTTGGTCAAACCGTGATGATGAACATCATCGTGCGCAATGACGGCGATGGTGTCGCGGAGAATGTAATCCTGCGAGAGATCGTGCCGCCACAACTGACCCATCCGGCGGGGAACGAAATCGAGAACCCGATTGGCACATTGGCGCCCGGACAAACGCGAACCCTGCAGTTGCCGTTGGTCGCCAAAACTCCAGGAACCGCACGAAACACAATTCGTGTCAGCGGCGATGGAAAGTTGTCGAGCGAGCATTCGATCGATATTCAGATCGTCGCCCCACAACTACAAGTCGCGTCCGAAGGCCCCGAACGACGCTTCTTGTCGCGCTCCGCGACTCATACATTTCAAGTCACCAACAACGGCACGGCCAATGCGACCAACGTTCAAATGATGGCTCGTTTGCCCCAGGGCTTGCGATACGAAAGTTCAAGCCCTGAGGGACGTTACGACCCCAGTCGCCACGCGGTGTTCTGGGCGATGGCGAATTTACCGAGCAACGCGAACCAACAAGTGGCGTTGACCACCATGCCCTTGGCACCCGGCAATCAACCCATCGAATTTCATGCCTTGGCCGATTTGAACCAACCGCAAGTCACGACCAAAACCATGGTCGTCGAACAATTGTCGGAATTGTTTTTCGACATTGATGATCTGCAAGATCCAATTGAGGTAGGCACCAACACGATCTATGTAATCCGCGTCGAAAATCAAGGCTCCCAAGTAGCAAATGATGTGGGCATTGTCGTCGATATCCCCGCCGGGATCGAGCCGCTCAATGTCGAGTCGCCAGTGGAATATCAAATGCAGCGCGACGGCCAGAACTCACGGTTGGTCTTGGCTCCAATCCCCAACATGAACCCTCGCGCTCAGTTGGTCATTCGCTTGGAAGCTCGAGGCGGTCGCGAAGGCGATCACCGCATCGAGGTCCGTATGACCAGTGCTCAACGACCGACTCCCGTGGCCAAGCAGGAGAGCACGCAAGTGTATAGCGATCGCTAATCACGATCTACGGTCGCCATCTGAAAAAGCCGGTTGAGCCGCCACAACCTCGGCCGATGTGCGCGAGCCACCGGTTTGTGGGTCTGGTAAAGCGCAGGAGTCCATTGTGCGAAGCTCCCGATGGGCAACGCTGTGAAATATTTCCACACGCGACAATAGGCTCGAATGGGCCGAAACAACCCTAGCCGGTATGCGAGAGCCACCGGTTCGTGGGTCTCGTAAAGGTGTAAGGAGTTTATTGTGCGAAGCGACCGAAGGTCAACGCGGTGAAATATTTCAACACGCGACAATAGGCCCGAATGGGCCGAAACAACCCTAGCCGGTGTGCGCGAGCCACCGGTTCGGAGTAACTCTCATTCCCAAAAAGGCCTGAAAGGCCGACACAAGGACACAGGGTACGCTGATAAAAATGGTTCACAGCGTTGCCCGATGGGCCGTAGTGGCAATGGACTCCTAACCTCTTTACCAGACACGACCCCAAAATTTGATTTTGACGAATCGCTAGTGCAACATGGCCAACAGCTCCCGGCACGCTTGCTGATTTTCTGCGTTCGTGGCCGATGGATTGTGAAACGCAATCAATTGCAACAGCGCCGCGTGAAACTCGGCTCGCGCGGTCGCGTATTCGTGATGCAACCAAGCCGTCTCCACGTGCCAAGCTTGTGCAATTTCACGAATTGGTAAGTTCTCTTGAAACCGTAAACGCAACAGTTCGACTCGAAGACTCGCCCGAGCACGTAGATCGACTTGGGCCGAATTCGGTATTGGCTTCGACTGGCCGTGATGCACACTCGCTGCGTCAACACGTTGCGCCGTCTCGGTCATTACTCGTACGGCTTCTTTCATCATCGTGCGAGCCCACGCGCGATCAAAGGCCGTTTCCGCTCCGGTTTGCTCGTCTTCCAAATCGTGGTCGGGTAGAGGCTCCAGATGCCGCCGTTGTTCTTGCCGCCGAGCAACATTGCGGGTGATTCCGAACAGGTAACCTCGGAAACCATTTGGATATCCTACCTCAAGTCGCTGCAACGCTCCGTCGGGTTTGAGGCAGTCCAAAAAAACGTCCTGAACGGCGTCGTCCAAGTCAAATCGATTCGGACGCGCTGCCCAGCGAATTTGCAAGAACTTGCGAATGACCGGTTCGTACAGCCGAGCGAACTCGGTGCGAAAACTTGGATCGCCCTTTGCAGCTCCTCGGAGGACCGTCCAACAAGTGGTGTCCCATTCTTCACTTGCGTTGCCCGACATCCTATATTCCTCGAGTCCACGGCGATCGTTCGTGATTATAGTTTGCGGAGAAGATGCGGCGATTGCAAGTAACTATCTAAAAAGCTGCGGGAACGGGTAGTGAACCAAAAATTATTCCAAGAATTTCACCGCGATATTTGCTTTTGGCTCGGAAAGACAAGGGATACACTAAATCGTCCGTAATATCGCCAGAGCGTCGGGACGCCCGTGGCCAAAATGATTTCGCAAACCGCGTCGATTTTTTGGGTGAAAGAATGACAAACCGTCCTGGGTCGAACGACGAGCAAGAGACGAGACTTGGTGGCCCTGCGAATGACCAGCCACGGCAACAAGCCCCCTCCGACGAACCGACCAATGAACTCGATGCGGGGCTGGTGGAAGCCTTCCGGCCAAGCAACTTGGATGCGGACGTATCGACTCAAGATTATCGCTCGACCACCTTTAGCAAAGGCGACCTATTGGATCGCCGGTATCGCTTGTTGGAGCCCATCGGTGAAGGTGGGATGGGAAGCGTGTGGCTGGCCGAGCAGAAAGAGCCGGTCAAACGCAAAGTCGCCATCAAGTTGGTGAAGGCAGGAATGGACTCGCGGCAAGTGTTGGCTCGCTTTGAAGCCGAACGCCAAGCCTTGGCCATGATGGACCATCCCAACATCGCTAAAGTGTTGGACGGTGGCATGACCGAGCAAGCACGACCTTACTTTGTCATGGAATTGGTCAAAGGCGTTCCGTTGACGGACTACTGTGATCAAGCTCAGTTTTCGGTTCGCGAACGATTAGAACTATTCGCTCAAGTATGCTCCGCCGTCCAGCATGCTCATCAAAAAGGGATCATCCACCGTGATCTAAAGCCTTCCAATGTCCTGGTTACCGAAATTGATGGTCGACCTGTTGCGAAAGTGATTGACTTTGGTTTGGCGAAAGCGTTGCATGGCTCGCAGATACTCACCGATCAATCGTTACACACGGCCTTTGGTGCGGTGTTGGGCACGCCTCTATACATGGCCCCTGAACAATTGGGCACCAGCGCTGTCGATGTGGACACGCGCGCCGATCTCTATTCACTAGGCGTCATCTTATACGAACTGTTGACGGGCACGACTCCGATCGAGAAACAACAACTCAAACAAGCGGCCTTCGACGAGATCTGCCGCTTGATTCGCGAACAAGAACCTCCCCGTCCAAGCACGCGCCTATCATCAAGTGATGCCCTTCCGAGTCTCGCGGTTCGCCGCCATGCCGAACCAACCAAGTTAACGCGTCTGGTTCGGGGCGAACTGGACTGGATCGTGATGAAGGCGCTCGAAAAGGATCGTAATCGACGTTACGAAACCGCCAATGGGATGGCGCAGGATGTGCAACGATACTTGGCGGGAGAAGCCGTCCTCGCCGCACCACCTTCCCAAGCCTATCGTTTTAGAAAGTTTATTCGCCGACACCAAAGCGTGATGATCACGGCCGCATTGGTTGCGTTGTCTTTGGTCGGTGGATTGATTGGGACATCGATTGCGATGATGCGCGCCTGGCAGGCCGAGGCCGATGCTCACGAACAGACGAAGGAGACTGAATCGGCTCGAGCGGACGAAGCTGTCCAGCGTCAATTGGCCGAAACCGCACGAACCAACGCCGACGCTCGGCGCGCAGAAGCGGAACAGAATTTGGCATATGCCAAGCAAGCAAACCAAATCTTGGGATCCGTTTTTTACAAATTGGATCCAACTGCGGAATACGCGACCGCCGCCGAACTCCGCAATGCGCTGCGTGACAACATGGTTTCTGCCGTCGAGGCACTCGACGGCTCGGCCATTGGTGATCCCTTGACCGTCGCCGAAATGCAGATGTTATTCGGAAATTCGCTCTTGGTATTGGGGCAAAACTCGCAGGCGGTACAACTGTTCGAACGCGCCCGTGATACGCGAAAGGAACGACTTGGGATCGATCATCCTGCGACCCTGGTCAGCATGGACCAATTGGCGCGAGCCTATCAATTTGCAAGTCAAATCGAAAAAGCTGTCTCATTGTTTGAAGAGACACTCGAGTTAAAGCGAGCGAATCTAGGTCTCGAACATGCCGAGACGCAAACGACGATGAACAACCTAGCGGCCGCCTACCTAGCGGCTGGCCAACTGGACAAAGCACTTCCCTTGTACGAACAAACGCTAAAGATAGGAAAGGACACCGACAACCCGGAATTGTTTGTCACGATGACGGGTTTGGGCATGGTTTACCGAGAAGTCGGTCAATACGACAAGTCGATTTCGATCCTCGAGCGTGTCTTGTCGCTCCAACGATTAAAACTCGGCCCGACTCACATCGACACCCTGACCTCGATCAATAATCTGGGTATGGTCTATGCCGATGTCGGGCGATTGGAGAAAGCTCTGCCGTTGAAGGAGGAAGCGGTAACCTTGGCGCGTCAAACGCTAGGACCCGACCACCCCAAAACACTCGCTAGTCTCAACAATCTCGCGCTGGGTTATCGGGATGCGGGCCAGTGGGAAAAAGCGCTGCCGATACTCGAGCAAACCTTGGAATTAGCGCGAAAGAGATTAGGGCCCATTCATATTCATACGTTATCGACGATGTCGAATTTGGCGGTCTGTTATGAAGCGGCGGGACAACCGGACAAGGCCATCCCTTTGTTGGAACAGGCATTCCTACTTCAGCAAGAGGAACTTGGTCCCGATCACCCGGTCACGTTGAGTAGCATGGCTAGTTTGGCGCAGCTCTATCGAGACACGGAACAATTGGAAAAGGCGTTACCGCTGTTTGAAAATCTTTACGAACTGACCAAAGAAAAATTTGGCCCCGAACACGCCCATACGCTGACGTGTTTGAACAATCTCGCGACTGCGAATTGGACCGCGGGTCGGCTCGACAAATCGATTCCGATATTTGAGCAGATCCTACCTATACGGTCCGCACAACTCGGGCGGAAACACCCCGACACTGTGGTGACAATTGTGAATCTGGGAGTCAACTACGCGGACGCCGGGCGATTTGCAGAAGCCGTTCCGTTACTGGAGGAAGGTTACCAAGCCACTCTCGGCAGACCCGAATTGGGTTGGCTCAAAGTCAAATTGAGCGAAACCTACATCCAGACCGGACAAACAGAAAAATTCGTCGCGTTCACCCAAAAGTCCATTCAATTAGCCCGCAAGGAATTTCCCCCCGATTCGTTGGAGTTGGCAAACGTCTTGGTTAGTTCCGCAGACCAATTCGTAAAACTAGCGCTGTTCAATGAGGCTGCCGAACCATTGCGTGAAGGCGTCAAGATTCGAAATGAAAAGGCAGCGGATGCATGGAACACTTACAACGCACGCTCGCTGCTAGGTGCCGTGCTGATGGGCATCGCCAAAACCGCAACCGAAGCCGAAGAAAAAACGCGACTATTGACCGAGGCCGAACCATTGTTGGCGTCTGGCTACGAAGGCCTGAAACAACGGGAAGCAACCATTCCGCCGCAGGCAAGTTCGCGAATTCCGGAAGCACTTGATCGGCTGATCGAACTCTATGGCTTGCTCGAAAAACCCGACGAACTTGAAAAGTATCGGCAACTCCGGGCAAGTTACCCTGACTCCGAACCGTAGTCATCCGAAGATGTCCCATCCATGGCTCCCGTTTATGGACGACATGAGCCAGTGCAATCCCCAACAAGCAGCTTACCGTCGCGGGATCCACGAAACGCTTCGTGTTCGTTCTCGCGTATTGGCTCGTTTCACCGTCGAACGCAAGTCATGAACAAGATGGATGCATTTCTTCTACTCGACTTTTTCAGTCTTGCTCTTTTGCTTTCCGCCGCAGGCGAAGTTTCCGCTTTTGCACCCACGGTGCTTGAACGTCCGTTGGGTTGATCCCCGCAAATCGTAAGGCCTTGTCCCAGTCGCCGAAGAATTTCTTCCCCGCGGTTATGAGTCCGTTGTCGCGGATGTTGGGGTCCTGCGAATTCATGAGTTCCCGATAGGTCACCGGCAAGTCGTTGGCATGCCGGCGCTGCAATTCGGCCCGGAGCTCCTCCTTGGTCGGATAGCTCCGGTAGACGCGATCTTTCATCGCCGCATAATCTTGCTTCTTCCGGGAGATTTTGTCGTAGTCGATGTTGGCCTGCTCGATGGCTGCCTGCCAACTGCCAAACATCTTCCGGCCGGTGTACACCAACGGTACGTCCATGAATTCTCCGTGCGTCAACCCACGCACATGCAACGGTAATTTTTTGCGGTGTCGTTGACGAATCGCGGCCAAAACTTGTTCGGGCGTCTTGTACTTGCCGGGCGACTCCAAATTCCACTGATGGTATTTCCGCGGTTCCTCCCCTGCCGCGCGTACCGCCTCCTGCCACTTGCCAAAAAATCCAGAAGCCATCACGAATAATAGTTTGTCGGTCATGGAGTCCGTCAGTTCCCGCTTGGATAACAAGATTCCCTGCCGGGCACGTCGTTTGAGTTCCGCCACGACCTTCGCTTTGGTCGTATACGGAGTATCGTTAGCTTGCTTCAAATGCTCGCGTTTTCCTCCGGCGGCTTCGACCGCATCCCGCCAACTATCCCAGAACTTGAAGGCCTGCTTGAACAACGTCGCGTCATTGCGTGCCCCGTAGTAGATCTCTATCGGAGCCAGGCTCCAATCATTTTCGATTCGCACGCGAATTCCTTGCAGCACCTCCGCTTGGGTTTCGAACGACACACGGCGTTCCCGTTCTTGACGCGGAACCTTA